>NZ_DOTK01000018.1:0-10441 GCF_003521185.1 Brevibacillus sp. | reverse complement strand
GCCCATGCTGGGCGCACCAAAAACGAAAAACCCGCACATCGAAGTGCGGGTTTTTTCATTGTCTGGCTTATTCAAATGGCACAGATTCTTCTTCTTTGTTTTTCCGCTTGCGTAATTTTTTGACGAGAAAGTCAACGTTTTTTTTTATTCCGTACAGGGCGTAAAAGGCAAGCGGCAAGAAGACGATCTTCGGAAACTGTTGCGGATACTTGATCGCAACAACGACGACGATGGCGATAATAATGGGCGTAATCCAGTAAGCGGATTTTGGAATCCCGACCTTTTTGAAGTTGGGATACTTGACCTTCGATACCATGAGGAAGGCGAGGAGCAGCATGCTCACTGCAAGCAGTACCGGGTTGAAAACCTGGTGATAAAGCGCAAGAGTCGCCAGCACACCGCCGGCAGCTGTGATTGGCAATCCGATGAAATATCCCGGAACCCCGGCCTGGACGTTGAATCTCGCCAGACGGAGCGCCCCACAGATCGGGAAGATGGCCGTAATGAGAATCCCCAGCAGATCGAAGTGCTGAAGGACAACAACATACATGATGAAAGCCGGAGCTATCCCAAACGTAATGACGTCAGAAAGCGAATCGAGTTCCTTTCCAAACTCACTTTGCGCATTCAACATACGAGCGACGCGTCCATCCAACCCGTCGGCCAGCATGCCGATGATCACCGTGATCGCCGCATAATCGACGTAATGATCTCCTCGAAACGCAAGAATAATTGCCAAGACTCCCAGAAACAAGTTGCTTACGGTTAGCATGTTCGGCAACGATTTCACGAACATAGACTACCTCCTGATTTCTTTTGCAGAGGAGACAGTGTATCCTGTCAAGCTGACTTTCGCTTTCAAGTCCCCTGGGCAAATGTTGAATAACAAATAATGCCTTTATCCTATTCTACTTTAAATGTGCCTGTCAATGAACACTTGTTCCTGAATCCGTTTCAGACCCTCTTTGATCGCCCTGGCCCGCACCTCTCCAATCCCCTCTACTTCGTCTAATTCCTGAATCGTTGCCATCATAATTCTGGGCAAATAATGGAAATGTGCGACGAGGTTTGTGATGATAGAAATTGGCAATCTGGGGATTTTGTACAAAATTCTGTAGCCCCTGGGCGACACCGACTCCTCCAGCATGCTGGCGCTTGCCGAAAATCCGAGAACGCGCAGGAAAGACCCCAACTCCAGCACTTCCTCCGAGCTTAGCTTTTTCATTTCGCCCAGTACAAGCTCAGGAGCGTAAGACGAATCTTTGGCGTAATCGCGAATAAGCATGTGCGCTTCTTCGCCAATATTCGACACAAGCTCCTCCAATTGCATGCTGACAAGTCTGCCTTCGACACCAAGTTCACATATGTACTTGGAAACTTCCGTCTTGATCCGAAGCACCATCTCGATCCGCTGCAGCACAGAAGCAACTTCATGCAGGGTGACCAGTTCCTCAAATTCCAGAGCGCCCAGGTTGGTCATCGTCTGATCCAGCACGGCCTTGTATTTTTCCAGGGTGGACACAGCCTGATTGGCCTTGGCTAAAATGACGCTGATTTCATTCAGCACATAGCGGAAATTCCCTTGATACAACGTGATAACATTGCGTCGTTGCGATATGGCGATGACCAGGTAGTTGGTGTTGATGGCCGTTCGTTGCGCCGTCCGATGTCGCGTCCCTGTCTCGCTGGTATGGATGGATGCCGGCGGGAACAGTTGCGTATTGGCATACAAAATTCGCTTGGCGTCTTCACTTACTATAATCGCCCCATCCATCTTCGCCAATTCATACAAATGGGCAGGAGAAAAATCGCAATTGATGGAAAAACCGCCATCGACGATTTGCTTCATTTCCGGTCCGTAACCAACGACGATCAGGCCGCCGGTTTTTGCGCGCAAAACATTTTCCAGCCCTTCACGAAGCTGCGTTCCGGGTGCGACCAAACGAAGCACATCGCCGAACAGCGGAGTTCTTTTGGTGTTCTCCTGCATATCCCGCCCTTACCTCCTTATCACCTCGTTCAAAGCATCTGCGATATTGCTGACCCCGATCACCTGAATATCGTCAGGAGCATCCAGGCCGCGAATATTTTTCTCCGGGATGATTACGCGTTTGAAGCCGAGCTTATGCGCTTCCCGCACGCGCTGTTCGATGCGCGATACGCCACGCACCTCTCCCGTCAGACCGATCTCCCCGATCACCACATCATGCGGATTCGTGGCGTGGTCGCGGAAGCTGCTGGCAATGCTGACCGCGATCGCCAAGTCGACAGCCGGCTCATCCAAACGAACGCCCCCTGCGACATTGACATACGCGTCCTGATTTTGCAGCATCATCCCCATGCGCTTTTCCAAAACAGCCATGATCATCGCCACACGCTGATGGTCGACGCCTGTAGCCATTCTGCGCGGCGTAACGAAGCTGGTTGGGGCTACGAGTGCCTGAAGCTCGACCAGGACGGGACGAGTGCCCTCCATGCTCGCTACGACGGTGGAGCCTGCCACGCCAAAAGGACGTTCGGCCAGAAAAATTTCCGAAGGGTTTGCCACCTCTTCCAGACCGCGATCTTTCATCTCGAAAATGCCGATCTCGTTTGTCGAACCGAATCGATTTTTGACAGCACGCAGGATTCGGAACGTATTGTGGCGCTCGCCCTCAAAATAAAGGACCGCGTCCACCATATGCTCAAGCATGCGCGGACCTGCAATCGAACCTTCTTTGGTCACGTGGCCGACAATAAAGGTCCCGATCCCTTTGCCTTTGGCGATGCGCATCAGTTGAGCGGTAGCCTCACGCACCTGTGCGACACTTCCGGCTGCGGATTGAACCGTGGGATGGAAGACTGTCTGGATCGAGTCAATGATCAATACGTGAGGGTCTACTTGATTAATATGCTGCTCGATCAAATCCAAATCATTTTCTGCCAACACAAACATCGGGGGTGTTTGCATATGCAGGCGATCAGCGCGAAGCTTGATTTGTTTTGCCGACTCCTCGCCTGATACGTACAGCACTTTGGCCCCTTTATGAGCCAAGGCAAAAGAGGTCTGCAACAGCAACGTAGATTTCCCGATACCCGGATCGCCGCCGACCAGTATAAGGGAGCCTGGTACCAGCCCGCCGCCGAGAACACGGTTCAACTCTCCGATCGTCGTGTCCATGCGCGGTTCTTCTGCACTGGCGACCTGCGTCAAAGGAATAGCCGCCTGACGCGTACCGCCGCTGATTCCTTCATGACGAGGGGCTGCTTTCACTGTCACTTCCTCGACCAACGTGTTCCAGCTGCCGCAGCCAGGGCATTTTCCCATCCACTTAGGCGATTCATAGCCACATTCTTGACACGCGTATTTCGTTTTATACTTTGACATAATCGCACCCTCACTTGGAATTTCTTTTCTACTTTTATCATAGTTACGCATTGAAAAAAAGAATACCTCCCAGAACAGGAGGCATTCTTTGCTATTTTGCTTACGATTTGGTTTTTTCCAGTCGCTTGACAACCAGCTTGCCATCTTCGGCTTCGATGTTGACCGTATCGCCTTTGCTGATGTTGCCTTTGAGCAGTTCTTCCGACAAATTGTCTTCGATATGGCGCTGGATGGCGCGACGCAACGGACGCGCACCGTATGCCGGGTCGAAGCCCTCTTTTGCCAGCAGCTTTTTGGCTTCCTCGGTCAGTTGGAAGTCGATGCTCTGCTCTTTCAAACGCTTGCGCAGCTCGTCGGTCATCAAGGACACGATTTGCTCGATGTGCTCCTGCTCCAGAGAGTGGAACACGATCACTTCATCAATACGGTTCAGAAATTCAGGGCGGAAGCTCTTTTTCAGCTCATCCATGACTTTGTCCTTCATATCCTGATATTTCTTCTCGGTGTCGTTGGTAGTGAAACCGAGTGTCGTATTTTTCTTGATCATGCTTGCACCTACGTTGGAGGTCATGATCACGACGGTGTTGCGGAAGTCTACTGTGCGTCCTTTGGAATCAGTCAATCGGCCGTCGTCCAGCACCTGGAGCAAAATGTTGAATACATCCGGGTGCGCTTTTTCGATCTCATCCAGCAGGATGACCGAGTAAGGCTTGCGGCGCACTTTTTCCGTCAGCTGACCGCCCTCGTCAAAGCCTACATACCCTGGAGGAGCCCCTACGAGACGTGCTGTAGAGTGTTTTTCCATGTACTCGGACATGTCGACGCGGATCATGGCGTCTTCATCTCCAAACAGTGTCTCAGCTACAGCGCGAGCGAGTTCGGTTTTCCCTACACCTGTAGGGCCGAGGAAAATAAACGAACCGATTGGACGTTTCGGGTCCTTCAAGCCAGCGCGGGCACGGCGGATCGCTCGGGAAATCGATTTGACCGCTTCGTCCTGGCCGATAACACGGTCGTGCAAAATATCTTCCATTTTCAACAGGCGCTCTGTTTCTTCTTCCTTCAGCTTCAGCACCGGAATACCAGTCCAGCTGGCTACCACAGTGGCGATGTCCTCAGGAGTTACTTCCATGTTCAACTGGCCTTGACGCTCTTTCCAGTCTTTTTTCGTTTTGTCGAGTTCCTCGCGCAGCTTCTGCTCCTGATCACGGAGTGCAGCAGCCTCTTCAAACTCCTGCGATTGCACGGCAGCGTCTTTTTCCTTGCGCACTTCTTCCAGACGCCCTTCCAGCTCCTTGAGGTTAGGCGGGACGGTGAACGATTGCAAGCGCACTTTGGAAGCCGCCTCATCGACGAGGTCGATGGCTTTGTCAGGGAGGAAACGATCGGTAATATAACGGTCAGACAGCTTCACTGCCTGCTCGATAGCTTCGTCGGTAATTTTCACACGGTGGTGGGCTTCGTAACGGTCGCGCAAGCCGTGCAAGATGCGAATCGCGTCCTCGGCAGTCGGCTCATCCACCTGAATCGGTTGGAAGCGACGCTCCAGCGCAGCGTCTTTTTCGATGTACTTGCGGTATTCGTCCAGGGTGGTTGCCCCTACGCACTGGAGTTCACCACGAGCCAGCGCCGGCTTGAGAATATTGGAAGCGTCGATTGCGCCTTCCGCCCCGCCAGCCCCGATCAGCGTGTGCAGCTCATCGATAAACAGGATGATGTTTCCTGCCTGGCGAATTTCGTCCATGATTTTTTTCAGGCGGTCTTCAAACTCACCGCGATATTTGGTTCCCGCCACTACTGTTCCCATATCCAGCGTCATGACGCGCTTGTCGCGGAGAGTTTCGGGAATCTCGTTGTTCACGATTTTTTGAGCCAGACCTTCTGCAATGGCCGTTTTCCCCACACCAGGCTCCCCGATCAAGACAGGGTTGTTCTTGGTGCGTCTGCTAAGTACCTGAATCACACGCTCGATTTCTTTTTGGCGGCCAATGACAGGATCAAGCCCGCCATCGCGTGCAATCGCAGTCAAGTCCCGTGCCAGACCGTCCAGAGTAGGCGTATTCGCTGCCGGATTGCCGCCGGAAGGCTGATGCGACGCCATCATTTCGGAGCTTCCCAGCAATTGCAGCACCTGCTGGCGCGCCTTGTTCAGACTGACTCCCAAGTTGTTCATGATTCTCGCAGCGATGCCTTCGCCTTCGCGGATCAGGCCGAGCAAAATGTGCTCTGTTCCTACGTAAGTATGGCCGAGCTTGCGCGCTTCATCCATGGACAGTTCAATTACTTTTTTCGCACGAGGTGTATAGTTTGGGGTGTAATTACTACCGGACTGCTCTGTTCCCCGTCCGATCAACGACTCCACTTCGCTCTGGATTTTATCGAGACCAAGCCCGAGCGATTGCAATGCCTTGGCAGCAATACCCTCGCCTTCCCGAATCAGTCCCAGCAGTACATGCTCAGTCCCAATATCCTTGTGGCCGAGACGCACCGCCTCTTCCAGGGCAAGCGCCAGTACCTTTTGTGCTCGTTCTGTAAAACGTCCAAACATCATATCGTACACCTCCGTGTAACCATGTTTTTTCTCTATAGGTTAACTGCTGTGATGCCTTATGTCTGAGAAACAATCAAGCTGAGCCCGTCGTACTGAGCCTCTCCCGAATCAGCCGAGCCCTTCTCTCGTCCCGCTGGTCTGGCGTCAACTTTTGCCCTGCATGCTGCTGCAAGAAGCCAGGCTGGGTTGTTACCAACAGCTCGTTCATCACCAGTGGCGATACTCCCGAGATAATGCCCAGGTCAATGCCAAGGCGCACATCGGAGAGGCGTTGAGCTGCTTCCTTGGACTCCACAGTGCGTGCATACATCAAGATGCCGTAGGAACGGAAGATGCGGTCTTCCAAAGATATGCGTGTATGCTCCAGCAAATAAGTACGGGCAACGCGTTCTTGCTCGATAATTTGTCTGGCTACGCCATACAGGTTGGAGAGAATATCGCTTTCCGACATCCCGAGCGTAACTTGGTTGGACAGCTGAAACAGGTTTCCTAGTGCTTCGCTGCCTTCCCCGTAAATTCCTCTAACGACGAGGCCAACCTGATTGATGGCCTGCAAAATTCTGCTGATTTGCTGCGTCATCACCAGTGCTGGCAGATGCAGCATGACGGAAGCCCGGATGCCTGTGCCGACGTTGGTCGGACAGCTTGTAAGGTAGCCTCTCGTCTCGTCGAACGCGAAGTTTAAATTTTTCTCGAAAACATCATCTATTTTTGTTCCTATTTCCCATGCTTCGTTCAGGCGAAACCCCGGCAGCAGCACCTGGATTCGAATATGATCCTCTTCGTTTACCATGATGCTGACCGACTCGTCAGGACTCAACAGCACAGCACCTTTTCGCGATTCCTCCGCCAAGTGAGGGCTAATCAGATGCTTCTCCACCAGCACCCGCTTTTCCAACGGGTTGATCTGGTCCATGTTGAGGACTTGAAGCTGCTGGAGCTTGCGCATGGCCTCCGATTCGCTCACTTCCGTCACCTTTCTGACGACTTCTTCCCCTTGCGAGTCTGTCGCCAGTAACGGAAAAGGGTGCTGGCGCAGGTTTCGGGCGATGCGCAGCCGTGTGCTGATGACGATATCGGAATCAGGACCTTCTCCTTTCATCCAATTGCTCCACGGGTTTTGCATAAACTGCTGTTGTGACATGACCAGCTTACCTCCCCTTGTTACGATTGAGCGATTTTTTGTTCCAGCGCACGTATCCGGTCACGCATCTCTGCCGCTTTTTCAAACTCTTCACTGGCGACATGGTTTTGCAACGCACGCTTTAGTTGTTCCAGCTCTTTGCGGATTTTCAACTGTCCGCCTGTGCGCTCCGGAACCTTGCCGCTATGCTGCGTATTGCCATGGATACGGCGGAACAACGGATCGAGTCGATCGCCCAGGAAGGTGTAGCAATCACTGCAACCGAAGCGGCCGCTTTTGCTGAACTGGGCATACGTGAGTCCGCAAGTTTCGCAACGGAGCGGCTTACTGGTGGCAGGCTCGCGTCCGTTTTTTTGCATGGGGTCAAATTTTAACAGTCCTGAAAGGAGATTGTTGATGCTGAAATTGTGAAATCCGGTAAAGACGTCCCCTTTTTCGGAAGCGCATTGCTCACAAATATGGTATTCGGTTTTCTCGCCGTTGACGATTTTCGTCAAGTGCAGTGTCGCCGGTCGTTTTCCGCATTCCTCACAGTTCATTACATCCTACCCCCTAACACATACATGCTTCGCTTACTTCAACAAGATAGCCGCAATCATCTGCTTTAAAATATTTGCCCGCAAACGATCTCGCAATTCAGCATCCAGAGTCAAAACATTTCGTGAGGTTGCGATTTTCATCAAGGTCGCTTCCCTGACATTGACCAGTCCTTCTTCGAACAGCCTTTCCACAATCGCGTTCCCCACACTCTGCGAAATGCTTTCTCCAATCAGTTCCTCGGTCAGCAATTCCTGCAATCGCGCCTTGCTCACAATCTGTACCTTGCGAATGCGGATGTAACCCCCGCCTCCACGCTTGCTTTCTACAATGTACCCTTTTTGTACAGTAAATCGCGTGTTGATGACGTAATTGATTTGCGACGGTACACATTGAAATAAGTCGGCAAGCTCACTACGCTGGATCTCGACCGAGCCATTAGGACTTTGTGTCAAAATGCCTTTCAAGTGCTGTTCAATGATGTCCGAGATGTTACGCAAGTCATCGCCTCCTATTCCATATGTGTCATCTACTGACTTTGACTATCTTTGACTTTAATTATAATGGGTTTATGGCGCCCTTGCAAGTGATCCATACACTTTCTAGTGTGGGCAAAATCCGGTCGCTTGAAACCATGCAAAACAGTCAGGTGGCGAGCCTTTTGTCGGGCATAAGCGACAAGCGTTGCACTCTTTTTACGAAAAATGTCGGGTTGCTAAGTATGAAAAAAACCACTCCCTAAAGGAATGGTTTATGTCAGGCTCTATGATTTGGTGTCGATCGCTGGCAAATGATCCAGCAATTGCGGGAAATCTGTAATGATCATATCGGCTCCATCCAGCTCTCCCGGTTTGGCAAAACCAAAGTCGCAACCGACTGTAAACAAGCCGTTTGCTGTCCCGGCCTCGATATCCGAGTGACGATCCCCCACCATGTACGCGTGCGCGATGTCATAGTCAGAGAGGAGCTTTGCCACCAGATCATTTTTCGAGCGCGTACGGAACCTTCCTGCGGAGTACAAATCCGTCAACAGCGGTTTTAGTCCATACTCTTGGCATATGGCCTCGATGTACTCCTCTTGTCCGTTGCTCGCGACAAACAGAGGAATCCCCTGGGCGTGAAGCTGTTCCAGAGTTGACCTCACTCCTGGGTATAAATCGGTCACTTTTTCCTTCAGCAAGGCAATTTCATTTTCCAGCAAAAAAGTATCTGCGGCGTGGACTGCTTCTTCACTTGCTCCTGGCAACAGCTTTTGCCAAACTTGCTCGATGGTCATTCCCAGTACATTGACCAGGTCTTCCTCGCTCGGCGTCTCGCCTTGCCACAAGCCTGTTTCTCTCAATCGTTCAAACGTCCGCACAAAGGCGGGCGTCGACAACTTTTCCGTTTGCAGCAATGTGCCATCCATGTCGAAGAAAATAGCAAACGGTATACTCATAGGCAACCCCCTGTCAGTGCTTCCGAGAACATTAGTCTGTTTCAGCCTGCACCATGCTCATGTCGTCCAAAATAAATTCGGCGATGCGCTGAGCGGCATCCGGCTTTGATATTTTTTGTCCCATGCGTCGCATATAGTCAACTTTTGATGGACTGTGCAACAATTCATCGATAAAGTAAATGAGCTGCTCCGACAAATTGGCATGTACAGCACAGCCGTTGTTCAACAGGAAGTGGCTGTTCCGTTCTTCCTGTCCAGGCAACGGGTTGTAAATAATCATCGGCACCCGTTTGCTCATGACCTCGGCTGAGGTCAGTCCGCCAGATTTGGTCACGATTAAATCGGCAACCTCCAGATACTCGTGAAAATTGTTGATAAATTTAAGCGGGACTACCTCGTGACGATAGCTTCTGTTCGTCACTTTTTTGTACAGCTTCTCGTTGGTTCCGGTCAACACAAACGTTTTCAGCGGAAGGTTGATCGCTTCCAGCCCATCGAGGACCTTTTCCATCGAACCAAGGCCAAGACCTCCACCAGAGAGAATAATGCATTTTTGCTCCGGTACAAGTCCAAGCTTTTGCCTGATCTCATTGGCGTCGAGTGGAGTGCGGAATTTATGCATAATAGGAATCCCCATGGGAATGAACTTCTGGTGATCTTGTCGGTAAATATCAACCAGATAGTACAGCTGTTCATGCCCAATGAAGTAGTAATTGATATGATGATTAATCCATGACGGGTGGATCGTATAGTCCGTAATGATTGTATAGATCGGCTCGGTCCAGTCATTTCTGCCCTTCAGTACGGACAGCATACAGCTGGCAAAAGGGTGCGTCGCAATAAACGCGTCCGGCTGAACACTGTTAATCAGTTTCTTCAACTTGTTTGCCAATAACTTATTCATCAGGACGTTCATATCAAAAAAGCGGCTTTTTTCGGTATTATGGTAAATTCTCCCCCACATTTTGGGTGAAAGTCTCAACAAGTTCATGTAACTTTCCAGCAAGATCTTGTGAAATGTGGGACTGATATATTCCAGCGTATCGATGATCATAGATGTACAACCATTCTCAGCCAGGCTTTCCTGCATTGCTCTCGCTGCCTGATTGTGACCGTTACCGATGGAAGCGGAAAAGATTAGAATTTTTTTCATGCCTATTCTCCTTCATAACCTTGCCTCGCCTACTCCAACGCCTGGATCAGGTACCTTCTCATGTTAGTCTACCCCCAGACCGATCTGCAAGAGGGAACTTGTCGGTCGATCGGCCTAACTTGTCGACAAAAAATTCACTCGTTACCAATAGGCACTAAAGCTGTCGTATCCTTAAATACAAAAACCTCCTTACCCATTGTTGGGCAAAGAGGTTCGTTTCATTCCCTGAAAACTGAATACGCATGATTGCT
>NZ_DOTK01000090.1:0-4477 GCF_003521185.1 Brevibacillus sp. | reverse complement strand
CCATGCGTGGCGCACCAAAAAAAAGACGCTTTCCCCTATGGGAAGCGTCCCAAAAGTTCGCACCCTTTTTTGGGCACGATCACAAACGGCCTGTCGTTATTCGAACGAATGAATGTCGACTCCCTGCGTTTTCCAGACTCGCATGGCGACATCCAAACGAAATCGCACCTCGGGATCATTCAAATCGGTTTGCAGAATCTCGCCAATTCGCTCCAGCCGATACAAGACCGAGTTGCGATGAATGAACATTTCCTCCGCGACCCGCTTTGTATTTCCCCCCGATTGAAGAAAAGCGCCCAATGTCGCCAGCAACTCTGTCCCGTACTCTTCGTCGTAGCGGACGAGCGGCTCGATCAGCATGGAGGTGAGCGCCGCCAGCACCGGATGACCTGCGTTGTCCAGCAGCAAGTCTTCGACGAGAATCTCGTGATAATGCACCATTTCCTGTTTCGGTCGCGTCTTGGCTCCGACAGCAATCGCTTTGTACGCTTCGCGCGAACTAGCCGGAACGTCTGCCAAATGCTCGCGCGCTCCCCCGATTCCTACAGCAAGCTGCCACTGGGCCGAAAACTCCTCTTGCAGAAGCGCCAGCTCCCTCATGAGTGCTTCCGCTTCCGCTTTTTGCTTGTCCGCTTCGGCAAAAGCCGATGAACAGAGCACGAGCAGCGAATCGTTGATGACGACTCCTTTGCGTGCATGCACCCCTGGCTTGTTCAGCTTTTGCAACAGCAGATGGTACACCTGCGCAAGCTGTTCATCCCGTTCCTTTTGCGCCATCTCAACCTTGCTTTGCACACGCATGACGATTACGTAATGATATTGCCTGAGCGAGATTCCCAGTTGCTTGGCCCGGTAGCGCAGCAAGTCTTCCTGGTGGGCAGAACCGGAAAACAGCTCGACCAAAAACGACTCCTGCTCTCGTTCCCGTTGCAACTGCTGTGACTGGCGGATCGTAAAGTCAATCGCCAACACGGTCACCGCATGATCCAGGCACATTTGTTCGAAGCGTTCCTGTTCTTTCAGTTCGCGCGAAATGGCAAGATAGCCCATCACCCTGCTGCCCACCTGGATCGGCCGCTTTTGTTGAATCTGCCTAACATCAAACTGCGACGTAGCGCTCTCGATTTCCCCGTCCTCTTTCAGCACAGCCGCCTCGCAAGCGAGCATGTTCCCGATCAATACGACAAGCTCGGTCGTCCGCCGATTCAGGACGAGATTGGTAAACTGCTGGTTCACTTCCCGCACCTCGCGCAGCAAAAACGCCTGGCGTTGAAGCACCTGGTCAATCACGGCATGCGTCATGTCGATAAACGAATTTTCCAGCGGGATATCAAACAGCGGAATGCCGTACAAATTGCTTTTGTACAACGCCTCGGCGGGCACTTCCTGAATGACTCTCCTCGTCTTGATGCCGATAGCCGAACTGCCGATCCGATGCATTTCATCCAGCAAGCGGCAGAGCAGCATCGGCTCATGCCGAAACGCGTAGCCTGTCGTAATAATCAGTTCGTTCGGCCGCAAAAAGCCTGTCAAATCAGGCATTTCCACGGAGCTTATGTAATAAATTTCTTTGGCGATTCCTGCGTGTCCGGCCATGATTTCCGATCCGCGAAACACAGGCAATTGCAACAGCCGCTCGACGGTAAAAGGAGAGTTTTCCATGACTTCACCTCTTCGCTTTTGACTCTTGGCTACATGCTACCACAAAATGCGGAGGGCAGAAAAACGGCAATAAAAAAGACCGTCATCACTTTGATAGGACAACGATCTCTTGTGCTTGTGCTGATTCAGTTTCTCCGCTTTTGTCTTCGTCGCTCGCTGTCTCATGTCAGCAAACACGAAAATGCTCCTGTTCAACTCCGGGTTGCGCTTGCCTTCCCGCGCCAATTTTTCCCGATGCTTGCGCGCGCTGCTTTTTGCCATTTTCACTCACTCCTTTGTGGCGGCCCGTTCGCTTTGGTACCGTCTGCGACTGCCATCCTTGTTGTTATCATAGTACGCCTGGTGCTGGTTTGCAACGAAAATAGGCGACGTCTACCAACACTTGTCCAAACCAATTGTTCGCTTGTGAATAAAGTAAAAGGGACAGGAGGTGTTCATCAAGATGAAAAAAACGGCAACACGCGTAGAAAACCAAGTGTACTCCACTCGCGTTCTGCGCTCGGAATTTGACAGAAACTGGCGCAGATTCGTGTCCAGAAGCGGATACGTCGTTTATACGGCAACAGCTAACCAGGCCAAAATCATCGTCCTGTTGGCGGACGGTTCCAGAAAACTGCTGATTTTCGGCAAAGGCGGCAGAGTCCTCGTTGGCGGTGGGGGCACCAGTCATTATAGCAAACCCCACGTCGCACGCGATTTGTAAATGTCACCAAAACAGCCCCCCTGTGCGTTTAGGCGAGCAGGGGGGCTGTTTGGAAAGGTGACCAAGGGCAAGAGCATTTTTACGACGGATGAAGCCCTGTTCAAAATGCTCTATTTGGCGACCACGGACGTGACCCGAAAGTGGACGGGGCGTGTACAAAACTGGGGCAAATGCTCCTTCAACTCTCCGTTTTCTTCCCTGATCGGATCGGGCATTGCTTGCGTTAGTTCTATGCTTCAAAAGGGTTTACCAAAATACTGGTCAGACCCTATTACTTTCTATACAAGATAAACAACATAATTTGAGATAAACACATTTGCACTCCAATACACTAAAAAAACACAGATTATAAATATTGAAACATCCATTACTCTATTTGTTTTACTTGCATTATTTAATCGTAACCTTTTGACACCAATGTAAATAATATAGAATGCCACAACGTAATATATAAAATTGCAAAAGTAATAAAGTGCGGATTCTCCAAACGCCTGTTCATCACCTAGCATATAAACAAATACCTTTCCAAGAAACACGAAAGTCCCAGTAATCAAATATATTATTAAGTATTCTATTATTTTCCTCATAGAATATACCTCCTTACTAACCCACGCCCATTTTATGAGTCTCTCTTAGGCGCGGGTTAGTATTTTGGAACTATTTACCAGTTATTACTTTGATGCCTGTTTCTGCTTTTATATTGCCAATATAAGTTAAATAGGTAACACTTTCATTAGATCTAGCAGCAGATACAATTCCATATAAGTATAGTTTTTTCGTGTTTTTAGAATCAGGTACTCCAACTGGCGATCCGCTGTCTCCATTTACAACTTTAAGCGAAACCTTTTTCTGGTTTTTTAAATGGCTGCCTAATGCATATACACTTTCATTCGTTCCTTGTACAAATCCACACATTTGAGTATCAGATTGACCTAATGATGTGCATACTCCCATACCTTCCCAATCGTTGATTTGCTCACCAATGATTTGGTATCCTGCTTCATCGTAATTGTTTCCTGATGTAGTTAAGATGTTGTGAGTTGTTAAATCAGATTTAACTTTGACCAGGGATACATCTACTGAACTACCCCAGTAAAATATCTTTTTATGAACAGTGCCGATTAAATTGTCTTTATTGTAGCTCTGTAAAACTTGTTGCCCTGTATTATCAGCACAGTGTCCTGCTGAAACTAAAAAGTAAGTAGAACTATTTGAATCTTTTGCTGAAAAGCCATTTGTACAAAAACCGCTTCCTGAATAATTCATTTGAGCTGCTCCCGGTACTGGTCTAACCTTTATTTGTGCTCTATCTATTTTAGGCTCAATTTTTTCTGTTTGTTCAAATTTAATTAGTGACTCATCTATAGTCATTTTTCGAATCGATTTTTTGTTCAACCCTTTTTCTATACTATCTTTTGCCTCACTTTCATCTTCAGTATAACCTACGATTACAGACTGATCTTTAAAACTAGAAGAGATGCTTGCAACATTCTTCTCGAATCTATCAATGTTCACCGAAAGCTCTTCAACAACTTTATCCAAGTCTTCCTTGGAATACTTTACTTCATCATATTCAACTTCAACATCTTCCCCCAATATGTCTCTAACTTTATTCAACTCATCTTTTTGAGGGATAGAATGGAAACCAATATGAATTATTCCTCCATGTTCTTGATCAACGTATAGCCCCGCATAGTTATCATCAAACTTTTTTTCTAAATACTCAATCAAGTCAGGTATTCGCTTTTGAATCTCCATTCTATCCCAGAACTCATCTTCATCAATCGGAGTAACATAACGCACTTTGTCCTCCTTTTCCTTTCCTTCAGCAATGATCGTATTAGATAGTGGCAAAATAGATATTGCACCTACGACCATTAAATTCAGCACAACACTTTTCAACTTCATAATTTATGCCTCCACAAGAAATTTACATAATATGACAAATATAATATATATTAGTAATGTGTGCAACATTCGCTCATACTAGGCTCCATGTCAAGCCGACTCAACCGTTGGGTTATGTGCCTTACAATCGATCTCCAAAATGGATGGCCAGTTGTGATATACAACCATTTGCGGTGGTTTCATGCTTCTTCACAATGTGAGGTT
>NZ_DOTK01000079.1:0-305645 GCF_003521185.1 Brevibacillus sp. | reverse complement strand
GCGGTCGTGGTGGAATTGGCAGACACACCATCTTGAGGGGGTGGCGGGGCGACCCGTGCGAGTTCGAGTCTCGCCGACCGCACCATCGTGATACCAGACTGAGGCTATTTTCGAGCTGAAATGAGCCGTTGCGTTTTCGAAATATATCAAGCCTTTTCGACAAGGGCTTTTTTTTCTGCTCATGTCCAAGGCTTGTCGAATAGAAAGAGAAAAAGGTGGGAAAGGTGATAGCAGTGCCTTCGTTTTTCCCACTTTTGGGTCATTGATCTTGAAACGCTTTTGATGTACACTCCCAATTGGGAGAATTACAATAGAGAAATGTTGGAAAAACAACACTACCTAAATCGGATCAGACCCAATTTGATTTAGGTCGAGGAGAAGAACCCATGAGTGTAATTAGAGAGATCATTGAGGGATTATTCATCGGATTCACTTCAACGGTAGGTGTGATCAGCACGTACCAAACACTGGTTTCTTGCGCAGGTCTGTTCCGCAAAAAGGAGCAGGTGACAAGCGAGCCACAAAAGACTTTTGCTGTACTGGTTGCGGCGCATAACGAAAGTGCCGTAATCGCGCCACTGATTGAAAACCTGAAAAAGCTCGACTACCCGCGTGAAATGTACGACATCTTCGTCATTTGCGACAACTGTTCGGACAACACAGCTGAGATCAGTCGGGCACACGGAGCCATCGCGTGCGAGCGTTTTGACACGTCCAAGCGCGGAAAAGGCTACGGGATTGAGTGGATGCTGGAAAACCTCTGGGCTAGACCGAAGCAGTATGATGCAGTCGTCATGTTTGACGCCGACAACCTGGTTGAAAAGAACTTCCTGCGCGTGATGAACGACCGTCTGGTCAAAGGCGCACGCGTGATCCAGGGCTATCTCGATTCGAAAAACCCGTTTGACTCCTGGATTACCCTGTCTTATGCGGTGACGTACTGGTTTACGAACCGCATGTGGCAACTGGCCCGTCACAACCTCGGTCTGCCAAACACATTGGGCGGAACTGGCTTGTGCATCGAGAGCAACTTGCTCAAAGAAATGGGCTGGGGGGCGACAAGTCTCACGGAAGACCTGGAGTTTGCTACCCGCTGTATTGAACGCGGCATTTATCCAACCTGGGCTCACGACACGAAGGTATGGGATGAAAAACCGATTGATTTGAAAGCTTCCATGCGCCAACGTTTGCGCTGGATGCAAGGTCACTATGATGTAGCAGGGCGTTACATCGGAAGCGTACTGAAGAATGGCTTGAAGTCGAGAAAGCTGGGAATGCTCGACGCAGCGTTCTACCTGTTCCAGCCGATGTACGTGTTGATGGTGACCATGATGTCCTTGCTGTTCCTGGGCAGATTTTTTGACATTGCGGCTCTGACGCCGGCTGCGACGATCCTGCCAACTTGGCTGGTGTACGGCTCTACCGCTGTGTTTTATTTGCTGCCAGTGCTGGCGCTCTATCTGGAAAAGGTGCCGCTCAAAGGATATTTGGGACTGCTGTTGTTGCCGTTCTTTTTCCTGACCTGGCTTCCGATCATGTTTTACGCGTTTTTCACCAAGAAAAATCAAGTGTGGAGCCATACGTCCCACACGCGCGCCATTCGCATCGAGGAGATCCAGCAATAGGATTGTCAAACAAACCACAGGGACATCGGACCTGTGGTTTTCTTATGGGAAAGTAGCGAAAAAGGGCGCTGATCTGGTATAATGACGCGATCACGCGTATGAGAGCAAGAGCCGTGGGAGCAGGGCACAGGGCTTTTGGCTGTGCCACGAGGAGGAAAAGCGGTGATGAAGCTGGCACCACAACCACAACAATGCGAACAAACTACTCCCGTGTTTTGGGGAGATAAGCGTTACCATACATGGAACTATCATTTGCGCTCGACGTTTCACGAAAAGATTTTCAAGGTGCCGCTGGACGGGGGCTTCAGTTGTCCAAACCGGGATGGCAAGGTGGCGACAGGCGGCTGTACGTTTTGCAGCGCTCGTGGCTCGGGGGATTTCGCTGGCGATCGGCGGATGGATCTGGAGCGGCAGTTTCACGACGTAAAAGGCCGGATGCACGAAAAGTGGCCGCAGGCAAAATACCTCGGCTTTTTCCAGGCGTACACGAACACGTACGCACCTGTTCACGAGCTGCGCGAGATGTACGAAGTCATTCTCAGGCAGGAAGGCGTAGTCGGCTTGTCCGTCGCCACGCGTCCCGACTGCCTCCCGGACGATGTCGTCGAATACCTGGCTGAGCTGAACGAGCGGACGTACTTGTGGGTCGAGCTTGGGCTGCAAACGGTTCACGAGCATACGGCACAGCTCATCAACCGGGCGCACGACTACGCCTGCTATGTCGATGCGGTGGAAAGACTGCGCAAGCACAATATTCGCGTCTGTTCCCATATCATTTACGGGTTGCCAGGGGAAACGCACGAGCAGATGATGCAGACGGCCGATGCGGTTGCCCACCTGGATGTGCAGGGGATCAAAATTCACCTGCTGCACCTGTTGCGCAAGACGCCGATGGTCAAACAGTACGAGGCAGGGCTGCTTGAGTTTCTTTCCCTGGAAGAGTACATCAAGCTCGTCGTGGATACGCTGGAAATTTTACCGCCCGAGATGATCGTGCACCGGGTCACCGGAGACGGGCCAAAAGACTTGTTGATCGGGCCGATGTGGAGCCGCAAAAAGTGGGAAGTGCTCAACGGCATCCATGCCGAGTTGCAAAACAGAAACAGCTGGCAAGGGAAGTTTTATGTTCCGCGCGCCTGAAATGCCGCTCAAACGGCTCGATCAACTGCATAAAAAAGGGAGCCGGAAAATGGCTCCCTTTTTGACGTTACGCATCCGCCTCGATGATTTTTCTTGCGCGGCCAGGGTAATTCGTAATGATTCCGTCCACGCCGTATTCGATGGCATTCTGGATTTGCCGACTGCTGTTCACTGTCCAGCCGTAGACGGTCAGATTGCGCTGCTTGGCTTGCCGCACCAGCTCGGGTGTCAGCTGATCGTACGGCACATGCAGCTGCTCGCAGCGATACTGGCTGGCGACTGCCCACGGTTTTGCAATCGGGCCGACATAGAGCAGTCCGGTTGTCTGGGCAGGGTCCAGTTCTTTGATGCGCAGCAAGCTGTCGAAGTTGAAGGTGGAGATGATCGTCCGCTCTGTGAGCTGGTAGCGCCTGATCAGCTCGATGACCTTTTCCTCAAGCTGGGGCTGGGCCAAAAAGAAATTTTTCAACTCGATGATGAAGTGCAACGATGTATCGGAAAAGGTTTGAAATACCTCGCGCAGGACTGGAATCCGGGCTTTGGGAACACGCATGGAGCTGTCCTTGTCGGCGCGCAGCTGACGAAGCTCGCGCATCGTGTAGCCGCGCACCAGACCGGAGCCGTTCGTGGTCCGTTCGAGTCGATGGTCGTGAATGACGACGAGCTTGTCGTCGCGGCTTAGCTGAACGTCCAGCTCGATTCCGTCCGCGCGCTTGCGGACAGCAGCGTGGAACGCTTCCATCGTGTTTTCCGGATGCAGGCCGGAAGCGCCGCGATGCGCGAACACAAGTGTGGACACGGGGGCTTCCTCCCTTCTCAGACGTTACATAGCTTATTACATGCATATGTAAGTGGCCCCTCGATACTGCCTATCAAGAGGGGCACATACGAGTACCTATGAGATGGCGACGAGAACAATCACGAGAAGAACGAACAAAACCAAAACAAGGGCGAAATCGTTGTTTCCGCTGCTGCAGCTCATGAATACCCCCTCCTTCCCAGATGGAGCAACTCCTTCATCTTATGAACGTATAGGGAAAATGGCGCTCATCGAATGCCTACCCGCCTGAGATTTGTGCTTGGCAGCCCACTTTTTATACAGATTGGCAGATGACGGGAAGGTGCATTTTGCTACAATGGAGTCACAAGGCAAACAGGGGAGGGAAGGCTTCATGATACAGATCGAGGAAATGCTCGCCACGGGTGATTTGGTGGACGATCAGCAAAATCGCAGGGTCAAACTGCACGAGTACGATCGGACGCGCATCAGCGAGTACGACGAACTGCTCAAGCAGGTCGGAAAAAAGTCTGCGGCGAGCAAGCTGATCGTTTACGGAAAAAAGCAGGACGTTGGGGAATGGCTTGCGCGGGGATATCGCCAGGAGGGAATCATCGACGGCTTTTTCCAGGGGCAAAACGCTTACATGCTCACGGCTTATCTCACGGAGGATCGGGCGACATCTGCTGCTCCCAAGCTGGCCGAGGAAATTTTGGCGCTGAGTCTGGCGAAAGCGGGACCAGGCGAAGAAAAGCCGCTCCCGGAAGGATATCGCATGCGCCCGGCAACAGAAGCGGACGCAGAGGAGCTGGCGAAGCTGTACGGCCTCGTTTTCGCGACGTATCCTACGCCGATGGATGATCCCGCGTACATTCAAAAAACGATGCAGGAGGGCACGGTGTACTTCGTAGTCGAGCGGGACGGGCAAATCGCCTGTGCGGCGTCTGCGGAGGTGTCAGAGCGCATGGGATCGGCAGAGATGACCGATTGTGCCACCCATCCGGATCACGCAGGAAAAGGGCTCCTCCAGCCGTTATTCCACGCGTTGGAACACAAGATGGAGGAAGCAGGGATTTACTATTTGTACACGTTGACGCGGGCCCAATCGGCGGGCATGAACGTAACAGCCGCCAAAATGGGCTACGAATACCGGGGGCGGCTGATCAACAACTGTACGATTTTTTCCGGATTCGAAGACATGAACATCTGGGTGAAGCCACTTCGGCCTACACGCGATGAATAAGGCTACTCTTGTGAGGAAGACAGCTGCTGTTGCAGTCGGCGGGCCATAAGCGCCAACTGAAGCTGCCAGCGCTGATGCGCGTCCTCCAGGCGGTAGCCTGTTTTTTCTTCAATCTGGGTCAAGCGGTATTTCAGCGTATGCCGATGAATATATAACGCTTGGGAGGTTTGCAGGCCGTTTCCGTTTTGGGCCAGGTACACTTCCAATGTTTCGAGCAGTTGCTGATTGTACTTGCTGTCGTAGCGGATCAGCGGCTCCAGAATCGGCTTCCACAATGCCGTCATGCTGTGCTCGTCCCGGTGGTAAGGAAACAGAAACTGATAGCCCTGCATGTCCCGGTAACGCAGCAAATCGGGAGCGGTAGCGAGCAAAGGATACGCTTGCAGCGCGAACATCGCTTCTTCTGCGGCCGAGGAAACATCTGTCAGCAAATCGCGGGGATTGCTGATCGCCACTTGCAGGGTGGTGGCAGAGTGCAGCCCTTCCCACCTGGTTGCAAACTGTTCGAGCAGTTGCAGGCTCGTCCGGTCGTCGGGCAAAATGAACAAAAGACAGTGCGGGCGCTCCCGCAAAAGGTACGAACGTTGATGGCGGTCGCACAGTCTGCGCATCAGGGTAATGACGCTTTGATGCAGCTCCGCGAGCCTGTTGTGCTCGACCGTCTCGACTTTGACCGCGACCACGAGGTGCTTGCCGGAGAGCGGATAGCCGAGCATGCGACAGCGGCTTTCCAGGTCTTGCGGACTCATTGGCTTTCCGTTCAGCAGTTCCTCGACGAAATCCCCTTTCAACCGCCACTCCGTCGCTGAAACAGCGCGTTCTTTTACATATTCCAGCGCACACAAGGTGGCTGCGTGCTGGAGCGCTACGTCGTCAAGCTCTTTCCACGATTCCCGCGGCTTGCTCAGGCTGAGTGTGCCAAAATGCTCGCGGCTGGCCCGGATCGGCACCGAATGCACATGCTCCTTGCCTTCTTCCGTGTACGGCTCCGCCTTGCAGCCGTGCTGGGTCACTTCAAACCCGAGGGCGTCGAGAAGCGTCACCGCACCGCCCGTAAGCTCAGCAAGCTCGCCTGCGATCGCTGGCAGCCCTCCTTTGGACAGGGCTGCTTCAATCATCCGGTTGTGAATGGCTTGCGAGTAGGCCAATGTCTCAAACTGCCGATTGACGATCGGCTGCAAAATCGCTTTGGTAATCGTCGAGAAGTTGATTTCGGTCGGGATTTCGATGAGCGGCAACTGATGGCGGTCCGCCAGTTCGAGAAAGCTTCCGGGAATTTCCCGCATGTAAAATCCGGTATGAATAGCGACTCCGCTGAGCTTTTGCCTGGCTAACATCGGGATGAATGAACTGAGCCGCTCGACATTTTCCATCAGCCCAAATCCGGTTGTAATCAAAAATTCCCCTTCTTGCAGACGGCTGGCATCCTCCAGCACTTCCACGATCGTCACCCAGCGGATCGGATTGTCCAGCCCGCCAGCACCTGCGATCAGACGCGTCTGAACCATGTCGGGCAGTTGCAGAGCCTCTCTGATCGTAATTGTCATGAGGTACACCTCCGTGTTGCGAAGTTCTTTATACAAAATGTACAAAAGATTTTGTCTCTTTGCCACGTTTTTTTTGCCAGCGCGTCGGATGGATGAAACGGGCTGGTCAGCTAGGATAGAGGTAGAGAATAAGCGAGGTGGCGACGATTATGAGCAGAAGCTATGTAATTAAACCGGAACTGGGCAAGACATATCCGTTCATTTCTCATGGAAAAGGCATTTATTTATACGATAAAGACGGCAAGCGTTATATCGATGGCTGCGGTGGCGCTGTCACGGCGAGCATCGGTCACGGCGTGGAGGAAATAGCCGACGCGATGTATCAGCAGGCAAAAGAAGTATCTTTTGCGTACCGCTCGCATTTCAGCAGCGATGCCGTAGAGGAGCTGGGAGCCAAGCTGGCTGAGTGGGCGCCTGGTTCGCTGAACTGGACGTTTTTCGTCAGCAGCGGCTCGGAAGCGACCGAAACAGCGCAAAAGATCGCGATCCAGTACTGGCAGGAAAAAGGCAAGCCGACGAAAAATCGGATCATTTCCCGCTGGATGAGCTATCACGGCATCACGATGGGCGCGCTGTCCATGTCGGGTCACGTATTGCGCCGCAAACGTTTTGCCCCGCTTTTGGAGGACTATCCGACGATCACTGGCCCGTATCCGTACCGCAGACCTGAAGGAATGTCGCTTGAGACATACGCCTTGGAATGTGCGAACGAGCTGGAACGCGCCATTTTGCGAATCGGTGCGGAGCAAGTCGCGGCCTTCATCGCTGAGCCAGTCATTGGCGCATCCGGCGGTGCAGTCGTGCCGCCAGATGGCTACTTCCAGCGCATTCGGGAAATTTGCGACAAGTATGAAGTGCTGTTCATCGCCGACGAGGTGATGACGGGAGTAGGGCGCACAGGGAAAGCGTTCGGGATCGATCACTGGGGCGTCGTGCCTGACCTGATGACTTTGGGCAAAGGCATGAGCGCAGGCTACACGCCGATGGCAGCGACGATGGTGTCGGATGAGATCATCGAGACGATTAGCCAAGGAAGCGGTCTGATCATGGCTGGACACACGTACAGTGCAAATCCGCAGTCCGCCGCTGTCTCCCTGGCTGTTTTGCGATATGTCGAAAAAAATCAGTTGTTTGACAAAGCAGCCGAGCAAGGCGCTTACTTGCTGGCACGTCTGCAGGAGTTGGCGGATGAACTGCCGCTGATCGGCGAGGCGCGCGGTCTGGGATTGCTGTGCGGTCTGGAATTTGTCAAAGACAAGCAAACAAAAGAACCGTTCCCGCTCTCCCAAGGGGTGGCAAGCAAGGTAATTGCAAAAGGGTTCGAAAAAGGGCTGCTCATTTATCCGGCCATGGGTGGAATCGACGGGGTGGCAGGTGACTCCATCATTGTCTCTCCTCCACTGACGATTACAAAAGCAGAGATCGACGAACTGATCGGCCTCCTGAAAGAGGCGATTGTCAGCGTATCGCAGGAGCTGAAAGACAAGGCGCTGATCAACTAGAGTGGAGGGGCTATCGATGACGAACCGTTTTGATAAAGTAGTGACCATGCAGGAGGCGCTGTCCCATTTCCGCGACGGGATGACGCTTCTGGCAGGAGGCTTTGGAGGTGTGGGCAATCCGCCCACACTGATCCAGGGCATTTTGGATTTGGGTGTGCGCGATTTGACGCTGATCAGCAACGATACCGCGTTTCCACACATCGGGATCGGCAAGCTCGTGACGGAAAAGCGGGTCAAAAAAGTCATCGCGTCCCACATCGGCTCCAATCCGAACGCAGGGGCGCAAATGACGGCCGGAGAGCTTGAGGTCGAGTTTTGCCCTCAAGGCATTCTCGCGGAGCGTGTACGGGCAGGCGGCGTCGGTTTGGGAGGCATTTTGTCCGACGTTGGCATCGGCACGATTGCAGAAAAAGGCAAGCAAAAGGTCGTGCTCGATGGCAAGGAATTTTTGCTGGAGACGCCTTTGACAGCGGAAGTGGCGATCGTCCATGCCAAAAAAGCGGATCGCTTCGGCAATCTGGTTTACGATACGAGCGCGCGCAACTTCAATCCGCTTGTGGCGATGGCAGGAGACATCACCATTGTCGAAGCGGACGAGATCGTCGAGGTTGGCGAGCTGAACCCGGAAGAAATCGTGACGCCGGGCGTGTTCGTCAATTACATCGTGCAAAGTGAAGGGGTGAACTGGCAATGGGCGTGGGAGAAGTAAAAGAGACCGAGAGCTACCGTGAGCGAATCGCACGCAGGGCGGCCCTGGAAGTCGAGGACGGAATGATTATCAACTTGGGAATCGGCATCCCTACGCTGGTGGCCGATTTCATTCCCGCGGACAAACGGGTGATGTTCCACGCCGAGAACGGCATCCTCGGAACCGGGCCAAGTCCGGCAAAAGGGGAAGAAAACGCGATGCTGTGCAATGCAGGCGGCTTTCCCGTCACCTTGGCGACAGGGGCGTCCTTTTTCGACAGCGCAACGGCATTTGCGATCATCCGCCGGGGCTTGTTGGATATGACCATCCTCGGAGTGCTGGAGGTCAGCCAAAACGGCGATATTGCCAACTGGATTGTGCCGGGCAAGCGCGTGCCGGGTATGGGCGGGGCGATGGAGCTGGCTCAAAAAGCGAAGAAAGTGATGGTCGTGACTACGCATCTCGATAAAAATGGCCGTTCCAAAATCGTCCGAGAATGCTCGCTTCCGCTCACTGCCACTCAGGCGGCAGACTGGATCATCACGGACATGGCTGTCATGGAAGTTACGCCAGATGGCTTGTATTTGCGCGAGGTCATGTATCCGTACAGTGTGGCGGATGTCATCGGCGCCACCGAAGCGGAACTGAAGATAGAGGGCGAAGTAGGCGTATTCCGCTAGGCAATAAGCAAAAGACAAAAGGCAAAGGACGAACCCAAGAAACGGAGGAAGAACATGGCTAACTGGCAAGCGCTGATACGAGAGCAGTTGGAAAAGGATCGGGAAGCTTCTGTCAAGCTGCTGCAAGAGTGGGTGCAAAGCCCGAGCGTGCAAGGAGCAGAGGAAGCGATTCAGAAAAGCATCGCCGATCATTTGGCGGAGATGGGCCTGAGTGTCGACTTGTGGGTCATGGAAGGGGAAGAGCTGGTTTCGCATCCGTACTTCGTCTCCCCCCGGCAAACGTTTGAAGGCAGTCCGAACGTCGTCGGCGTCTGGAAAGGCGCGGGGAATGGCCGCTCGCTCATTTTGAACGGGCACGTCGATGTCGTTCCCGCTGGCGATTACGCCCAGTGGAGCGATGATCCGTTCAGCGGAAAAGTGGAGGACGGCAAACTGTACGGCAGGGGCGCAACCGACATGAAGGGCGGAAACCTGTCGTCGCTCTTGGCTATTTCCGTCCTGCAAAAGCTCGGTGTCAGCCTGAAGGGAGACGTCATTTTCCAAAGCGTGGTGGAGGAAGAAAGCGGCGGAGCCGGAACGCTTGCCACCATCCTGCGCGGCTACAAGGCAGATGCTGCGCTGATCCCTGAGCCGACCAACATGAAAATTTTTCCGAAACAGCAAGGCTCGATGTGGTTCCGTCTGACGGTCAAGGGACGTTCTGCCCATGGCGGCACCCGCTACGAAGGAGTCAGTGCCATCGAAAAGAGCATGCTCGTCGTGCAGGCGATTGGCCGTCTGGAAAAAGAGCGTAACGATCGTCTCGATGATCCGCTGTACGCCAAGCTGCCGATTCCGATACCGATCAACATCGGGGTCATTGAAGGCGGAAAATGGCCGTCGTCTGTCGCGGATCTCGTCAAGCTGGAAGGCAGGATGGGAGTCGCTCCCGGCGAGCAGATGGAGGATGCCAAGGCAGAAATGGAAGCGGCTTTGCAGCGTCTGGCAGAAGTCGATCCGTGGTTTGCGGAGCAGCCAGTCGAGCTGGAATGGTACGGCGCGCGTTGGGTGCCGGGGGATGTCGCACAGGATCATCCGCTCATGGACATTTTGCAGGACAAGTTTGCGGCCGTGACGGGCGAGCGTGCCATTGTGGAAGCATCTCCGTGGGGGACAGACGGCGGCTTGTTGACGGCTTTGGCCGATACGCCTGCTATCGTCGTGGGACCTGGCGTTACACAAGTAGCGCACTATCGGGACGAGTACATCGTTTTGGATGACGTCTTCCGCTGCGCGGAAATTTTTGCTTTGACTCTGCTCGACTGGTGCGGGGTAGCCGAAGGGCCAGCGCAGTAAGGAAGCCGCAGCGTCTTTTTCTAGGGCGCTTTTAAGCTACTTGAGATGGTAATTGTGAAAAAAAGGAAAAAGTTTGAGCGCAGGACAAGGAAGCGCCGTCTGCTCTGGAGAATGATTGGGAGAGGCTTTGAGAGATCCAATCGTGTCAGGGACGGAGGAGACGGCGATGAGAAGAGCGTGTTTTATCGGGGGAAAGTGGATACCTATGGCAGACCATGCCCCGTTGTATTCGCCTTGTACAGGTCAGGTGATCGCACACATTCCCCAGGCGGATGCTGTGGCAGTAGAGCGGGCGATTGCAGCGGCCGAAGAAGCTACAACCCCCATGCGCCGCATGCCAGCTTACCAGCGTGCAGCCATTCTGGAGAAAATCGCCATCCTGTTGGATGAGCGAATGGAGGAAGCTGCCCGGATCGTCGCGCTGGAAGCGGGAAAACCGATTCGGACAGCGCGCGGCGAAATCATCCGCACGGTGCAGACGTACAGGTTTGCAGCGGAAGAAGCCAAGCGGCTGCACGGGGAAACGATTCCGCTGGACGCTGCTATCGGTGGCGAAGGCCGTCTCGCTTACACGGTGCGCGAGCCTCTGGGAGTCGTGGGCGCGATCACGCCGTTTCCTTTTCCGTTCAATTCCATAGCGCACAAGGTCGGGCCTGCGCTCGCTGCTGGCAATACAGTCGTATTGAAGCCAGCTTCGCAGACCCCGATCAGTGCGCTTTTTCTCGCTGAGCTGGCAGAGCAGGCTGGACTCCCGGCAGGAGCGTTAAACGTCGTCACAGGCAGCGCAGAGGTCGTGGGCCACAAGCTGGTTACCGACCCGCGAGTTCGCGCCGTGACCTTTTCCGGAAGCCCTGAAGTGGGCGTCGAGGTGCGCAATCGGGCGGGCTTGAAAAAAGTAATCTTGGAACTGGGCGCCAATTCTGCGGTCATCGTCGACCGCGATACGCCGCTGGACGAGGTCGTTTTGCGCTGCTTGTTCGGGGCTTTTGCTTATTCTGGTCAAGTGTGTGTGTCTGTGCAACGAATTTATGTTGTGACGGACATCTATGACGAATTTGTCCGCCGCTTTGTGGAACAGACGGTGGCGTTGCGCGGGGGAGATTCGCTGGAAGAAGAAGCGGACTTTTCCGCCATGGTCCATCCGAAGCAGACAGAGCGCGTGCTTGCCTGGATCGGGGAAGCGCTCGACCAAGGGGCGAAGCTCGCCTGCGGCGGCGAACTGATGGGGCGGATGCTTTTGCCGACCGTCCTGACGCATGTGCCGCGGGAGGCAAAGATTGCCCGCGAGGAAGTATTCGGGCCTGTCGTCATGATCAATCCGGTACAGTCGGTCCAGCAGGCGATCAGGCTGGTCAATGATTCGCGGTACGGCTTGCAGGCGGGGGTTTACACGAACAATTTGTCACTGGCGTTGGAAGCGGCGGACGAGCTTAGAGTGGGCGGGGTTATCATCAATGACATCCCGACGTTCCGGGTGGATCACATGCCGTTTGGCGGCGTGAAGGAGAGCGGGCTGGGACGGGAAGGTGTCGCGTGCGCCGTCGAGGAACTGAGCGAGTTGAAGCTCGTCGTCGTCAAGCGGTAAAGCGGTAGGCCCGCTTCTGCCGACGCTTGCAAGCGGTCTTGCAGCTGTGCTATAGTTAAACCAGCTATTGATGCGGAGGGATACCGAAGTGGTCATAACGGGGCGGTCTTGAAAACCGTTAGAGTGCAAGCTCACGCGGGTTCGAATCCTGCTCCCTCCGCCACCATGCTTTCATTACCCCGAATAGGGCACGAAGATCTCTTTCGTTTAAAGAGGTCTTTTTTATTTCAGCAAAATGCAAGCGTGTGCTCCGACGCCGAAGCTGCCCATTCCAGCACGCACCGTTTTTTTCCTCAAAATCCAGAAGAACCAATATCGAAGAGCGGCCCGTTTTAAGATATGCTGTACACAAGGACTCGAATGTTTCTTGGGGCCTGCGGCAGCTTCAATAATGCAGAGGGAGCTGCCGTCTTTTTTTGCTATTAAAAGTCAGAAAATAAACATAACACAGAAAATTGAGATATAATAAGGGGGAATACGGTGAGGGAGGGTTTGTGATGATGGAAGCCCAACGAGTAAGAAGAAATACGCTTGGCGATATTTTGCGACGAAGCAGGCTGCGCTACCCCGAGAAGATTGCCTTGCAATTTGAGGAAGAGGTACTTACATACACGAAGTTGGATCAACTTGTCAATCAGGCTGCGCACACCTTCCTCGCCAAAGGATTGCAAAAAGGGGAGCGAGTGGCGGTTCTGTCCAGAAACTCCATGGACTTTGTCATCCTCAACTTTGCGCTGGCCAAAGCGGGGCTGATTATGGTGCCGATCAACTTCATGCTGCATACAAACGATGTGGCTTTTATTTTCGGACATGCAGAGGTGAGCGCCTGCTTTGTGGCTCCGGAATTTCTCACGGTCGCCAAGGAAGCGCTCGAATCGGCAAACTTATCGCCCAAGCTTTTGTCGCTGATCTCCAGGCCAGCGGTGCAGGAAGGAGAGTGGGTGCCGTTTCGCCCGCTGATTGAGGGCGCCAGTACGGAAGAGCCGGAGCTGGAGCTGGCCGACGAGGATGTCGCCCACATTTTGTACACGAGCGGCACGGAATCGAGGCCAAAAGGAGTCATGCTGACGCACAGCAGCATTCTTTCGGAATACGTCAGCACGATTATAGAAGGAAATATGTCGCACGATGATGTAGCTGTGCACGCGCTTCCTTTGTTCCATAGCGCGCAGCTGCACTGCTTCCTCGGGCCGTATGTATATCTGGGTGGCACCGGCATTATTTTGGAGCAAGCGACGCCAGGCTTGATGCTTCAGGTCGTAGAGAGCCACCAGGCGACACAGCTTTTTTGCCCGCCGACTGTTTGGATTGCCTTGCTCCGCTCTCCCGAGTTTTCGTCGCGGAACTTGTCTTCGCTGCAAAAATGTTACTACGGCGCGGCGATCATGCCTGTAGAAGTGTTGAAGGAGCTGGGAACGCGTCTGCCCAATGCGCAATTTTACAACTTCTACGGACAGACCGAGGTAGCTCCGCTGGCGACAGTATTGCAGCCGAAGGACCAGATTCGCAAAGCGGGATCGGCTGGCAAGCCTGCGCTCAATGTAGAGACAAAAATTGTCGATGACGATGGCGTCGAGGTGCCCAGAGGCTGCGTTGGCGAGATTGTTCATCGAACGAGCCATGCGATGATCGGTTATTTCCGCGACGAAGAAAAGACGCAGGCAGCTTTTCTCGGCGGCTGGTTCCACAGCGGCGACTTGGGGATTATGGATGAAGAAGGCTATATTACTGTCGTCGACCGGAAAAAGGACATGATCAAATCAGGCGGGGAAAATGTAGCGAGCAGGGAAGTCGAGGAGCTGATCTACCAGCACCCGAAAGTATCGGAAGTAGCTGTAATCGGCATTCCCCATCCGTACTGGATCGAGGCTGTGGCGGCAGTCGTGGTGCCAAAGGCAGGCGAGACTGTGTCGGAAGAAGAAATGCTCGCCTTTTGCAAAGAGCACCTCGCCTCGTTCAAGGCACCGAAGTATGTCTTTATCACGGACACGCTCCCGCGCAACCCGAGCGGGAAAATATTAAAGCGTGAACTGCGTCTGCGCTACGACACGCTGCCGACTTCGTAAGTCGTTTGGGGGACAACAGGGGCTGGTTCGCTACTGCGGACAAAAGCCCGGCTCGATACATGGCTGGTTCGCCGCTGCGAACAAAAGCCTAGCTCGATGCAAGGGCTAGTCCGCCCCTGTGAACAAAAGCCTAGCTCGATGCAAGGGCTGGTTCGCCCCTGTGAACAAAAGCCTAGCTCGATGCAAGGGCTAGTCCGCCCTTGTGAACAAAAGCCTAACTCGATGCAAGGGCTGGTTCGCCCCTGTGAACAAAAGCCTAACTCGATGCATGAGCTGGTCTGCTGCTACAAACAAAAGCCCGTCCCGATGCAAGGGCAAGGGCTGACCCACCCTCCCAACAAAAACCCGCTCGATCACCGGATGTTTCGGCTGTCGGGCGGGTTTTTTTGCCTGTATCCTATTTCACATGAGACACAGTCGGCTGGTCAGGGTGGATTGCTTCAAAGCGGTAGCCTTTTGCTTTCAAAAAGGCGATTACTTCAGGCAGCGCCTGGGCCGTAGGTGTTTTCGTGCTCGCATCGTGCATGAGCACGACAATTTCTTTTTGGGCCTTTACTTGCGCCTTGACATTGGCGAGAGCTTGCTGGGCTGTATATTTATTGCTGCGGGCGTCGCCGTTGGTCACATTCCAGTCGATGAACGTATAGCCTCTTTTGTTCGCTTCGGCTTTAATGGCGTTCATGACAGGCGCTTGCTTGCTGTATCGTTTCGTATCCTGGTATTTGAGGCTGACGGTGTTGGTGCTGCCGCCCGGATAGCGGAACAGGACGGGCTTGACTCCCGTTGCTTTTTCGATCAGCTGGTTGCCTTTTTCCAGATCGGCAAAAAAGGCTTCCATGCTTTTGTACACAATCTTGTAGTCATGCGAGTACGTATGACCACCGATAGCATGGCCTTCTGCCACAATTCGTTTCAGGATCGCTTCGTGGCCGGGCACATTTCTTCCGACGATGAAGAAAGTAGCTTTGACCTGATTTTTTTTCAGCGTATCCAAAATTTGCGGTGTTACCGGAGAAGGGCCATCGTCAAAAGTCAAATACGCGATCTTGTCGCCAGGCTTTGGTGCAGGGACTGCTGGCGGCTTCTGCGCTGGTGCAGGCGGCTTTGGTGCCGGATCTGCAGGCTTGGGAGCCGGAGTGTTCGTACCAGGCGGCTTGACAGGCTCTGGCGTGCTTGGAGCCGGAGTGTTCGTACCAGGTGGCTTGGCAGGCTCTGGAATGCTTGGAGCTGGTGGCGTAACGGTTCCAGGCTTGCCAGCAGGCGGTGCAGGTGGAACAGGTGGTTTGGCCGGGACCGGAGCAGCGTACGGACTATGAATCGCTCCAGACGGCACGAACGGCGTCTCCCCATAGATTAAAAAGCTTTTGCGCAGCTCGACGAATTTGCCCAGCGCTTCTGCATAGGAAGCGACGATTTCTTGCGGGCTTTTGCCTTGGGCAAGCAATTGGGCGATTTTGCTGGTGCCCATGACTTGATCGAACATCGTGATTTCTTTCTCGGTGCTCTGTGGAACCGCAAACGGCTGAAGCTGTCGCGCGTAGGCAAGCGCGTACAGACCTGTGCGAACCGGATTGAAAACGCGCGAATCGTGGATGTGCAGGCGCACGCCGCCAGCGTTTTCCTTCTTCTCAGGGAGAAAAAGCACGCCAGGCAGCAAGCTGCCGTTCAACAAGTCGGCGAACTGGACGGAATCGATGCCTTCCGCGCCGATCCAGGCAAAGTTGTCCGCTTGCTTGACCGGTGTGCCTTCGCCGAGTCCGGTAGCCATGTACCCGTAGACGGACCTCAGGTCAGGAAGGTGCGGGGAGCTTGGCACCCATTTCAGCCCCGTATCGGGGTAGGTCATGCCGCGCGTGTAGCCTTCCATCGGAACGACATACAAATCAGCGCCGATCGAGCGGTTGAAGAACAGGGCAAGCTCGCCGATGGTCATCCCGTGAGCGAGAGGCAGCTCGTCGATGCCGATGAACGATTGATAAGGTTTTTCCAGGACTGGTCCCTCCACGATTGTGCCGCCAAGCGGATTCGGGCGATCGAGCACGACGATTCGTTTGCCTTGTTCCTTCGCCGCAGCCATGGCGTAGTGGAGTGTCGATATGTACGTATACGTTCGGGAGCCTGTATCTTGCAAGTCGACGAGCAAAGTGTCAAAATGCCCCATCATCTCCGGCGTCGGCTGGCGAGTCGAGCCGTACAAGCTGTAGACAGGAATCCCGTAAACCGGATGGGTGTAGCTCTTCGCCTGAGTGCCGACCTGCTCTTTGCCGTCCAGGCCATACTCCGGGGCGAAAAGAGCCGTGAGTTTGACAGAGCGGTCGCGCCGCAACAGGTCGATCGTGCTCGCTCCCTGACTGTTGATTCCGGTTTGATTCGTGATCAGCCCGACGTTTTTCCCCTCAATCAGCTGATGAAAGCGGTCAAACAACAAATCGCTTCCCAGTTGAACCGCAGTCGTATTGGCAGAACTGCCGCCGGGAGGGATCATGGTCAAGATCAATGCGAGGATAAGAAAAGGAATAAACTTTTTCATCATCATTGCCTCTTTCGAAAAAATACTGTCGTTTCTTGCTTCATTGTAACGCGTTTTGGGAGGAATATGGTTGTATTTTTGTAACAATTTGAAATTAGGTCAAAAGATAGAGGAATATCGTCGTTTTTTACCGTTTCCAGCGCTATCCTGCTTGTCCATTCAGTCCCTTCCTTCTACAATTAACAGTACGATCTTGGTGGGCTGATTCGAGGAATGCCTTGAAACGGTTGCTATCCTATAGTAGATTAAGAATCGTGTGAATCTTATTGGAAACGGAGTGGACATTTTGCTGAAAAAAATTACGTCATTCATGTTGGCTGTTGCCCTGGTGCCTATGGCGGCCTTTTCTGCTGCGGCAGCGCCTGCGCAAGCTGCCATCAAAGTCGAGTACAATAAAAAAGAGATTGTATTCCCGGATCAAAAGCCTGTGATCCGTGATAGCCGTACACTTGTACCGATTCGTCCCATTGCAGAGTCCCTCGGATTCAAAGTCGATTGGAATGAAAAAACAAGAACCGTGACCATCGATAAAGGCAACGATAACATTCGCCTCGTCGTAACGCAAAAAATTGCGAAGAAAAATGGACAAACCATCAATCTCGATGTGCCTGCGCAAATTGTCAACCAGCGCACGGTCGTGCCTGTTCGCTTTATCGCTGAAGCGCTGAGCTACAAAGTGGACTGGGACCCGGCTTCCCAAACAGTGCTCATTGCCGATCAGCAAACGACACAGCCAGGCCAGCCGCAAACTCCGCAACCGACAAAACCGACGACTGGCGAAGAGAAAAAGCCTGATCAGGTTGTCTTGATCAACGATGAAAGTGTTGTCGGAAAGACAAGCTCCCTTTTCCAGATCGGTCTGTACCAAGTAACCGGAAAAGTGGACCCGAAATCTGAGGTTATTGTAGTCATCGGCGATGAGTCGTATGAAGCGGAAGTAAAAGCAGATGGCACGTTCGAATTTATTGGCGACGCTGAAGACGGCATCCGTCAATTTACGGTCAAAGCCGAGAAGGAAGGCAAGAAAGATACTTATGAAGGGGAATTTGTCTCCGTTGATTAAGGGAGCCACTTCCTGAGTAAGAACACCTCCTGCACACCACACTATGTGCAAGGAGGTGTTTTTTGTTGAAGCGATTTTGTGTAAGCATCTGTGCGTCTCTTCTGATCGCGGGCTTGGTGACAGGATGTTCGCCAAACAAAGAACAAGGCACCGAAGATCGGGGCGGGAATCAGGCAAAATTCGAATCGTATGGCATCAACTATCGCAATGACAACGCAGGGATGGACAAAGGTCCGGCAGCGATGATCAGCCAAAAAATGGTCCATAACCGGGAGCCTCATCTCGTCTCGTATCTGGAGCGGCATGCGGAAAAAATACCGGGAGTCGTCGATATTAAAGTGCTGGCTTACAAAGACAACCTGCTCGTCGGTGTGTTGCCAGTAGATACGCCAAAGCCAGACGAGGTCAACCCGCGTCCGACCATCCCTTATACGCCAGGCAAGATCGTCCGCAACGACAACGGACATACCGATGCGCTGCAAAAGCGGGTAGTGGACCGGATGAGGGGCAGGCTACAGACTGAATCCCGGTTCAATCTGATGTACGTGTCCACCAACCGGGCGATTTACGATCGCATTGCCGATTTGCATGAACGAATCTTGCGCGGCGAGGAAATCAACAATGAAGAATTTCAACTGCTGCTCAATGATATCGGTTATAGCGTCAAAGGTTACAATCTCGTTGACTGACAGAAGACCACCTGGCCGCCCGGGTGGGCTTTTTGTCGATCGGCGCGCGATGGCAGGAGTTTTGCAAGAAATGGGGAAATAGTCTGGAAGAGTAGGAGAACGGCAAGGAGTGCAACGCATGAGTCAATTCCAGGTACCCATTTCCAAAATTACTCTCCCCGGGCAAAAGCCATACGTGCTCAGACGCCCAGCCCTGGCGAGGAAGCTGCGGCTTCTTGCGCATGCGCAGCTCTGTCTGATTCACGCGGGAGCAGGCTACGGCAAAACAACATCGTTCGCCACGTTTTTGCACGATGAGTCCCGCAACGCTTCCTGGTATTTCATCGCAGAAGAGGATACGGCGTTAGCTGACTTTTTGTGGTGTCTGGTGGAAAGTGTCCGGCGGGTCGCACCTGATTTTGGACAGACGCTTCGCGAGTTGCTGGAAAAGGAAAAGGAAGCGAAGTCCGCTGCTGCTTTCGCAAAAGCAGCGCAGGGGGAAAACGGGAAGCGCTTCGCTGATTGGTTTGCCAGGGAATGCGCACGGCTGCCGGATCAGTTTGTGATTGTGCTCGATCGTTACGAGCGAGTGGCTGGCGACAGCGAAATCGACCGTTTCGTGTCTGAGCTGGTTCAGCATGTGCCGCACAAGGTCAAGCTGGCGATTTTGACACGCATCCGCCCTGTGTGGAAAAATTTAGAATTACTCACAGCGCGAGGCGAGTGTCTGGAGCTTACGACCGATGATTTGGCGTTTACGATCGAAGAAAGCGAAGCCTTTTACTCGGATCAGTATGATATCGCACTGACCGAGGACGAATGGCAGCAAGTTGCGGAAGTGACGCGCGGCTGGGTCATGGCGCTTCGGTCCATCGGTGAAAAAATTGCCAGAGGCTTCAAGCTGTCGGATAGCTTGCATGAGCTGTCCCGCCTGCTGCACCTGCTGGAAGCGGATGTCTGGGTCGGGCTGAAAGAAGACATGCAGCATTTCCTGATGGAGGCAGCGGCGCTTGAAACGTTCACCGAGGAAGACGGCAGGCAAGTTTTAGGGGCAAAAGCAGGGGAGATGCTGCAAGAGGCAAAGCGAAGCAATCTCTTTTTGCATGTCGACGAACGGGAACGCTATTTTTTTCATCCGTTATTTCAGCGGCTGTTATCCGGTAAACTCGCTTCGCATCAGGACATTTACACGCGGGTGAATCAGGCGGCAGCCCTCTGGTTTCGGCGAAAAGGCGAGGAAGAACAGGCATTTGAGCGTTTGCGGCTGCTGGAGCGCTGGGACTTGCTCGGCTCCTGGGTTCGCCAGGCCGCAGAGCGGTTTTTGAGCGCGGGTGTGCTGGACGGTTTGTACAAATGGCTGGCTTTATTGCCCGACTCGGTGAAAGCAGAGGAGCATTGGCTCTGGTTTTATCAGGGGGAAGTGGAGCGGTACCGCTGTCTGTACGCCAAGGCGTTTGCCTCGTATGAGCAGTTTCTAGTGTTTTGCGAGCAAAAGCAGGACAGGATCGGGTTATGCCGCGGGCTGGAAGGCAAAGCGAGAGTACATCTGGACAGCGTTCAGGGGGTGCAGGCAGAGGCGCTGCTGATGCGCGCGATCGAACAGTTGCCTGTGCAGGAGCAGGAAAGCGAACTGGCGCCGAGGCTGTACAGGCTGTTGGCAGAAATTTATACGAACAGAGGCGATTCCAGGCAAGCGGCGGCCTGGTATGAAAAGAGCCAGGAGCTGGAGCAGCAGACAGAAGTTGAGCTGGAATCGCGGCTGTTGTTCCGGACGGGGCGGCTGCAATCGTCCATCCAGCTGCTGGAAACGAAGTGGCAGCTTGAGCAGACCAGACACCCGACCTTGACGCGCTCGTACCGGGAGACGTCCTTATTGCTTTCTTTTGTCTACGCGTTGGACGGAGAGTGGGAGCGGGGCTTCGAGGCCGCAGAGACGGCGATCCAGCTCGGACGGGCGGCGCATTCTCCGTTCGTCGAGGCCAACGGCTACGTGAGAAAAGCGCATGCCGCTCTAATCAGTCAAGGACTGCCTGCGGACGAGATTCGCAAGCTGTACGAAAAAGGCTTGCATATGATGGAAGAGTTGCAGTCGACGCGCGGCAAATCGGAGACGCTGCTCGGTCTGACGCTGTATCACGCCAGTCAAAAGGCGCTTGATCAGGCGCTTTTGTACGGCAAGCGCGGGATTGCGGAGACGGAAGCGATGCGTGACGACTGGCTGGGCAGCCTGGTTCGGATGGCGATTGGAATAGCCTACGCCAAATACGGCAAAGATGCAGAAGCATTGGAAACGTTTCGCGATTGTTCCGAGCGGTTGAGCCATTGCGGCGACAGCTATCATGTGGCGATCTGCCAGTTATGGCTCAGCTTTTTGGCATACCGGAGCAAGCGCTGGGAGTTGTTTGTCCCGGCTGTGACGCAGGCGTTGTCGTTGATGCAGACGGGAGAATACGCCTTTTTGCTGCAACGCCCTACCTTGCTCACGCCGTATGATGTGCAGCAGCTGATGCCGATATTGCTGGAAGCGGAGCGGCGCAAAGTATCGCCGGATTACATCTCACAGCTTTTGAACGACCTCGGGCTGCAAAACGTGACGTTCCACCCCGGGTATACGCTGCGCATCCAGACTTTGGGGGCGTTTCGCGTCTGGCTGGGAGAGCGGGAGCTGAGCGAAAAGGCGTGGCAGCGCGGGACGGCCAAGCTGTTGTTTCAGCTTTTGCTGACGAAACGTCACCACTTGTTGGCTCGCGAGGAAATCATGCATCGGCTGTGGCCTGACAGTATCGAGGAAGCGGCGATTCGCGACTTCAAAGTGGCGCTGAATGCGCTGAACAAAGCGCTGGAGCCGGACCGCGCCGCGCGATCGGACACGTTTTTTATCCAGCGTCACGGCAGCTCTTACGGCTTCAACCTCGCTTCCGGCTACCTTTTGGATGTAGAGGAATTTGAAAAGCTGGTCGCGCTCGGGCTGTCCGAGCAGGACGTGCGTCAAGCCACTCTTTTGCTCGAAAAAGGCTTGGGTTACTACCTCGGTGAGTATTTGCCGGAGTGCCGCTACGAGGAATGGTGCGTCGAGGAGCGGGAGCGAGTTCAGGCACTGTTTTTGCGCGGGGCGGAGCGGCTGGCAAAAATCAGGCTGGAACAAGGCCAGCAGGAGCAGGCGATTCGCTGGTGTGAAGCGATCTTGCGCGTGGACGATTGCTGGGAAGAAGCGTATCGGCTGCTGATGACAGCCTATTATGAACAAAACAACCGGACCCAGGCGATTCGCTGGTACAAAAAATGTGTCGCGAAGCTTCAGGAACAGCTCGGCGTTGCTCCGATGCAGGCGACGCAGGAGACGTATTGGCGCATCAGGGAAAAGTGAAAGGCCGCATGCGTGCGGTCTTTTTTGCGTTTGGGCAGGAAACATCTTGCCTGCGCGCCGGGCAAAAGTTTGGCAGCGGAATGGAAAAGTGGCCTATTGACAAAACTAGGAGCGTTTCGTAAACTAATTTTTGTACTGACCAGTCAGTTCAAAGGCGATAAGGAGGACGGGAGTGATGGCACCTTCGAAAAAGGATCAAATCGCTCAGGGAGCGTTGACAGCATTCGCCCAATTGGGTTACAGCGAAACGACGATGGACGCGATTGCAGAAATGGCGCAGGTGGCGAAAGGAACGCTTTACTACCATTTCTCGACCAAAGAGGAGCTTTTCTTGTACGTGATTGAAAAAGGCGTGAAGATGCTGATTTACCATGTCGATAGTGTGATGCAAAATGAACAGCTGACTTTGGAAGATCGCATGCTGAATGTGTTGGATGAGCATCTTCGCTTCTTTTCCGAAAACCGCGAGTTGTGCTTCCTGCTGCTCAGTGTCTTTACGGGAGATGAGCAGCGCGATTTGACCGTCGCCAAGCTGTTGACGGGATATTTTACGATGATGGAATCTTACATGACCCGATTGCAGGAGCAAGGGTATATACGAGCGGATGTGGAAATCGGGACGCTCGCCTCGGCGTTGTTCGGCATGGTCGGTTTTACCGCCATTCGAAAACAATACCGCAAAGAACCGCTGGACACGCCGGAAAACAAACATACGCTACGCTGCTTCCTGGCGGGCATGTTGCAGACGAAACAATAACAAACAACAAGCACATAAAGAGACAGAGGAGAAATCGAAAATGAAGAAACGTGCATGGATCGGGGTAGCCGGATTTGTAGCCGGAATTGCAGTATTGGGAACGGTTTTGCTCGGGTCTGGCGGCAGCAGCCTGGCAGGACAAAAGGCGACACAAGTAACAGGCGTCGTGGAGGGAACGGAAGTCGATCTTTCCTTTAAAATGGGCGGATCGATCGAGCAGATCGCTTTCAAAGAAGGCGATGAAGTAAAGGCAGGCCAACTGGTCGCTACCTTGAACAGTGAAGAGTTGCTGGCGAAAAAGGAACAGGCGGAAGCAGCCTATCGCCTGGCGCAAGTGAAGCTCGATCAAGCGAAAAAAGGTGTTTCCTTGACGGACAGCTCCAGTGACGCTCAGGTCGATCAGGCGCAAGCAGTCGTCAGCTCGGCACAGGCTCAACTGGCGGCAAACAAAAACGGAGCGCGCGCCGAGGAAATTTCCCAGCTGAAAGCCAAGTTGCAGGCAGCCCAAACCTCCAATCAGATCGCCGCTTCCAACCTGGAGCGGATGAACAAACTGCTGAAAGAGGGAGCCGTTCCCCAGGTAAAAGTCGAGGAAGCGCAAATGCAGGCAGAAAAAGCAAGCGCGGAACTGAAGGCAGCCGACGAGCAGTTGAAAATGGCTACCACAGGGGCACGCCGCGAGCAAGTAGACGCAGCGCAAGCTCAGCTTGATCAGGCGAAAGCAGCTTACAAGCAAGCCGTAGCCGCACGCGGTCAAGTAGGATTGAAAGAGCTGGACGTGAAATCGGCTGAAGCGGGTGTACTGCAAGCCAAAGGAGCTTTGGCTGAGATTGAAGCGTATTTGAACAACACGAAGCTGGTTGCGCCGATGGACGGAGTCGTCAAATCTGTTGCGGTGCAACAAGGCGAGCTGGTTGCACAAGGCTTTACCGTTTTGACCATTCAGGCAAAATCCGATAACTACGTGAAGCTTTACGTGAACGAATACACGCTGGGGCAAATCAAGACAGGCGATACGGTCAAACTGTACGTGCCAGCCTTGAAACGGGAAGTGGAAGCGAAAATCGCCACGATTGCACCAGCAGCTGATTTTGCGGTGAAAAAGGCGACACAGGAGTTGGGCGATCGCGACATTCGTTCCTTCCAGGTGAAGCTGTTCCTGGCTGATCCAGAGCTGCGGCCAGGTTTGACGGTCGAGTGGAAGATCGAAGGAGCTGTTCATAGTGAGTGATTTCTCCCGGCTCTTTTTAAGCGAATGGAAAAACATGTTTGCGAACAAAACAATCCGCAACGTCATTTTTCTCGTACCGATCATTTACTTGACCCTGTTTGGCTTTTTGTACAGTGAAAAGAAAGTGATGCACATTCCGACCGTCATGGTGGACGCGGATCAGTCAGAGCTGAGCCGCGAGCTGTATCGGGCGTTTGAGGTCGATCAGACGTTTCAGGTTACATCTATCGTAGGCACCGAAGAGGAAGCGATGCGGCTGATTGACAAGGGCGAGGCCAATATTGCCTTGATCATTCCCGCCGAGCTGGAGAAGAACGTCAAGGCTGGACGGTCAGCCGAAGTATTGACGGTCATTGACGGCAGCAACATGATGATTTCCAACACCGCTGTCCGCGCAGCGAGCACGGTCGTCAAGTCGGTGTCCGCAGGCGCCACGCTGAAAAAAATGGAGGCAAAAGGCAGTTGGGGCGAAGAAGGGGTAAATCTTTTCACCGGAATCGACTATCGCTATCGCGTGCTGTACAATCCGACCTTCAGCTACATGTCCTTCATGGTTTTCGGTTTGACAGGAACGGTATTTCAACAGGTGTTGTTTCTCGGCATCGCCCTGTCAGTAGCGCAACAGAAGGAAGAAGGAACGTGGCAGGACACGCTGAGATCCCACAGCTTCTGGGCGATCACGGCAAGCAAGCTGCTGCCTTATTTCCTCGCAGGAACCTTGAACGTATTTTTGGGCTTCGTACTGCTGCTCAAAGGGTTCGAAATCCCGTACTACGGCAGCACCCTTGACTTGATGCTGATCGCAACCGCCTTTAACCTGGCCGTGCTCGCCATCGGGTACGCGATTTCTTTCTTCTCCAAAGACCAGCTGCAAGCGACACAAGTTGCGATGATGATTGCCGTTCCTTCGTTCATGCTGTCCGGCTTTACATGGCCGCTGGCATCAATGCCGACTGCGGTCGCTGCGATTGGTAAATCTTTGCCGCTCACCTACTTTTTGAACGGCGTCAGAGAAATCTTGAGCAAAGGTCACGGGCTGTCCTACGTCACGCACGACCTGGTTGTTTTGGGCTTCATGATCTTGCTCGGTCTGTTCTCGGCCTATTGCATATACTTGTTACAGACAAGGAAAAAAAAGGAAACCATTGCCGAAACGACAACGGTTTAGCGAGATTTGCAGAAAAGAAACCCTTGTGTTGTAAAGAATCTTTCCTATATACTTACTTAAAAAAGGCAGATTCTTCAACGCAAGGGGGACATTATGTCAGCGACTCATCTGAAGCAATTGTGCGAAGAGACGTACACCAAGTTGAAAAAGGTAAGCATGGAACTGGAGCGTTATCTCAATCAGGTTACCTTGTCTAGTCTTGTATCTGCATCGGGGGACCCGGAAGAGTTTGAATCTTACTACAGAACCTATCTGTCCGATTTGCGCCACTTGCTCGTCTACTGTGAAAATGCGTACGACAGGCTGGGAGTATCTTTGCGCCGGGCAAGGTTCAACGAAGACTTTGCCGAAGAAGTGCTGTATCAGGTGTACCACACCTGCATCAATTACTTCTATTATCCAAAAGGCGAAGTGTACGAGGAAGACGGACGCTATGCTTACACAGGCCAGGACTGTATTATCTTCCGCAAGCAGGTCACACCGGAGTTGGAGCAACTGACCTTGTCCTTGTCGAGAGTTTTTGAGCAAATGCGCGATGAACTGCAATATTACGAAAATGACTATATAGCGAAAAAACGATTGGAAAGAGAAAAAGCACAGGCGTAAACCTGTGCTTTTTTGTGCTTTCCCTGCTTTCAAACGCCGACTGGCTGGTGAATCGCCGTGACGATACTCTCGGCTTCCGCAAGCATGCCTTGGCGGGCAGCGTCGTCCACGTATGGGACAGCAGCGAAATTGCGGTAAGTGACATCGTAGCCGATCATCGACAAGCTGCCATCGACGATTTGCTTTTTCACCACATCGTCGAAGCCTGTCTTTTTCATTTCCGGCTCGGATTCCCTCGTCGTCGTAATGACGATAGCCTGCTTGTTTTTCAACAGGCCGACAGGGCCGTGGGCCTCGTAACGAAAAGCAAAGCCGTTGGTGAATACCCGGTCGATATAGCCTTTGAGAATGGCGGGAGCCGACCACCACCAGACAGGGTAAATCATCACGAGCAGGTCAGCTTCTGAAATCAGCTCCTGTTCAGTCATGACATCAGCAGATGCAGTGCCGTTCGACACTTTTTGCATGTCAGCCGCCTGAAAAACAGGCTGAAACTTCATTTGATACAAATCGCGCACGTCATAGGCGATGTTTTGCTTCTGCAACGTCTGGGTGACGCGGTCGAGTATGGCATGGCAAAAGCTCTCTTTTCCTTCCTGGGCAAACACGATGCATGCTTTCATACTCCATCCCTCCGTATATATCGGTTAGACTGTCTATTCGAACCCGAAGCGCAGGCGCATGAAAAACTTGTTCAGCAGTCCGCCTACCGTCGTCTGCTTCGTTTCGGCGCGGGCCGGTTTTGCTGGTTTGGCTTGCCGCAGCGTCTGATTGACGTTGATCATCCCGGATCCGTAAAGCTGGTCGTGACCAGGAGCGCCGAGGTCTGTTGCGGACTGGCGAATCAGCTCCATCACATCACGGTTTTTCATATCCGGATGGACAGAACGCACCAGTGAGGCGAGCGCAGCGACATGCGGGCAAGCCATCGAAGTGCCGGAGAGCGAAGCGTAGTCGCTGTAAATGTACGTGCTGGGAATATCGACGCCAGGAGCGGCTACATCCACGTAATCGCCAAAGTTAGAGAAATCGGCGCGTTCTTTGCGGTGATCGACCGCAGCTACGGCGAGCACTTCGTCATAAGCAGCCGGGTAGCTCGGCTGGTTGGTCGCGTCATTGCCGGAAGCAGCTACGAGGATGACATTTTTCTCGAAGGCGTAGCGGCATGCTTCTTTCAAAGCGGCGGAAGAGGTATAGTTGCCGACGCTGAGGTTGATGACATCGGCCCCGTGGTCGGTAGCCCAGTAAATGCCCTGGGCGATATCCACGGCTGACCCTGAGCCGTCTGCGCCGATTGCTTTAATCGGCATCAGCTTGCTGTTCCACGACATGCCGGCAATTCCGTCGGCGTTGTTCGTCTTGGCTGCGATGACGCCTGAGACGTGTGTTCCGTGACCGTTGTCGTCTTCCGGCTTGTTGTTGTCGGTGAGCACGTTGTAGCCTTCGACCAGCTTCCCGGCGAACTCGGGATGTTTGAGATCGACGCCTGTATCGACGACGGCCACGATGACGTCGCTGCTGCCTTCGCTCACATCCCAGCTTTGCTCCATGCCGATTAAAGGCAAATTCCACTGGTATTCGGTGTAGTACGTATCATTCGGTTTGCGATTGGGGAGCAGCAAATAGTTCGGTTCGGCAAACACGGAATCAGGGTGCTCGGCGAGCTTTTTCATCAGTTGTTTGGTCGTCAGGCTTTTGGATTTGATGATCAGAAATTGCTCAAAATCGCGCTTGATTTTGGCATCCAGAGACGCAACCAGCTCGTCGATTTTTTTCTGCTCCGGTCGCGGTGAGAAACGGACGACGACTTCATGCTCGACGTAGTGGCTGCGGTCACGCGGGTTGTGATGCAGCGTTTGGATGTGGCTTTTCTTTTCCAGATCTCTGCGAATGTCCTTGACCTGCTCGATATAGTTGATTCGCGGTATGCTCGCCTCGACGGAAGTGACGCGGGGATGAGGTTCGCGCATTTCCTGCTCTGCATTTTGATGATGGCGGTAGGGGATGACGACCAGACCAACCAGGGCTAGGGCGGCGATAATTGGGGGCAAGACGCGCAAAAAAACTCACTCCCTCCAGTGCTGATGACTATAGCGTGCACACGGAGAGAGTGATTATGAAGGAAATAGCTTACATTCGGTTGTCAAAAGGGCGAACGGGCACCGGACGAAGCGAGCGGCGCGGAAGCTTCCAGCCTTGATAGACGGAAACCATTCGGCAAGCAATAATGACGCTGAACAGCGTGTACATCTCGCCGACTGTCGATGCCCACTTCATGCCGACCGCGACTCCGGCAGCCATGGCCCAGACTGCGTAGATTTCTTCCTGGAAAACCAAAGGCTTGCGACCTGCGAGAACATCGCGGATAATTCCGCCGCCAATCCCAGTCAGTACCGCTGCCACAATCGTGGCGCTAAGCGGATAATTCATTTGTGTCGCATAAAGCGCACCTTGAATGGCAAACGCAGAAAGCCCGACCGCGTCGAAAAACATTCCCCAGCGATTCCACAAGCCAAGGTACTTATGCGGCAGAACAAAGACGATAAGCATGGATATGAGTGCGATCGTAAACAGTGTGCCTTGATTCCAAAAAGCAGTGAGCGGGATTCCGAGCAAAATATTCCGCATGATCCCGCCGCCGAATGCGGTTGCCATTCCGAGAACGATTACCCCCAAGATGTCGTACTCTTCCTCCATGGCAATAATAGCGCCGCTGATCACGAACGCTACAGTGCCAACGATGTTAAACCATTCCCAAGACATGTATTCTTCAACGTCCTTCCTAATTGATCAATCCAAGCTGCAACAAGCCGTGCCGGATGCCGTCTTCGTTTACGTGGCGGGTCACCATATTGGCAAAAGGCTTCAGTTCTTCATGCGCATTTCCCATAGCGACACCCATTCCGACGTAAGACAGCATTTCCCTGTCGTTAAGCCCGTCTCCGAATGCGACAGCATCAGCAGGCGTCAGTCCTTCATGCTTCAGGATCGCTTCAATGCCACGCGCTTTCGAACCGCCTTTTGGCAGAATGTCGAGGACGCGATTGTGCCAGCGCACATACGACACTTGCGCAAATTTTTCGGTATAAACCGCTTCTTCTTCTGCCGTGCAGTATAGAAACGCCTGGTAGATCGGAGCGACTTCCCAGTAGCGGTCATGGTGCGCCGGGGCCGGCAAGCGCAGGAAATCAAACGAGTCAATCACGTGCGGATGATCGGCTGCATTCGCATAGCATTGTTCATGGCTCAAAAACACCATAGGGTGCTCGTGCCCATGTGCCAACTGTTCCAGCTCGGCCAAGGTCGAAGTGGCAAAAGGGGTATGGTGAATCACCTTTTGCTCGCTCACCACGTAAGAGCCGTTAAACCCGATGAATGTATCGATGCCAAGCTGTTTGGCGATCGGCATCAGGTGATAGGGGGAGCGGCCAGTGGCAATTGCCACCCGAATCCCGTTTTGCCTCAGTCTGTTTACGGCGTCCACCGTTGATTGCGGGATGGCGTGTTCCGTGTTCAGCAAAGTACCGTCGATGTCAAAAAAGACAATTTTGTACGCCATTTGTTCTCTCCACTCTTTCTCTTTATAATAGCGCCGCGAAAAACGAGCAACATGCACGAAAAACAAGCGGCCATACAGGCGCCGCCCAAGCGTTTGAAACGTTTGAAGACAACAGAAAAAGGAATGTCGGAAAAGACATTCCTTTTCACTTCGCTATTAGAATACAGCCACTTCCGTCTCGCTGTCAAATAGATGACATTTGGAAAGGTCCATGGCGAGCTTGACCGTCATTTTTGGCTTCAGCTCTTCACGGGAATCTACGCGGGCCACCATTTGCGTGTTCCCGATATTATGGAAGTAAACATACAGCTCGGAGCCCATGTTTTCCACTACTTCGACCTGTGCTTCCAGCGTGCTCTCAAACGGATTGGCTTCCATGAACGCAGCATCGCTGTAGATGTCTTCCGGACGAATGCCAAAGATGGCCGGTTTGTTTACATAGCCTTTGTCGCGCAAAATTTTCGCCTTGTCGTCCGGGAAGCGGACGTGGATGTTTTCCGCGTCGAAGTACAGGGCGCCGTCTTTTTCGGAAAGCTGTCCTTTGACGAAGTTCATCGCAGGGGAGCCGATGAAGCTTGCGACGAACAGATTGACCGGATGGTTGTAAATCTCGTTCGGCGTCGCTACTTGCTGGATCAAGCCGTCTTTCATGACGACGATCCGGTCGCCCATCGTCATCGCCTCTGTCTGGTCATGGGTGACGTAAATGATCGTCGTATTCAGGCGTTGGTGCAGCTTCAAGATTTCCGTGCGCATCTGGACGCGCAGCTTGGCGTCGAGGTTGGACAACGGTTCGTCCATCAAAAAGACTTGCGGTTCGCGAACGATGGCGCGACCGAGCGCGACACGCTGACGTTGACCGCCGGAAAGCGCTTTCGGCTTGCGGTCGAGCAAATGCGAAATATCGAGAATCCGGGCCGCTTCCTGAATGCGCGCATCGATATCGCTCTTGGAAAATTTGCGGAGTTTCAAGCCAAACGCCATGTTTTCGTATACGTTCATGTGCGGATAGAGGGCGTAGCTCTGGAAAACCATCGCGATATCCCGATCTTTCGGAGCGACGTCGTTGACGCGACGATCGCCTATGTACAAGTCACCGTCGGAAATTTCCTCCAGCCCGGCAATCATCCGCAACGTTGTCGACTTTCCGCAGCCCGATGGCCCGACGAGAACGAGAAACTCGCGATCTTGAATCTCCAGATGAAAATCGTCTACCGCTGTTACGTTTCCGGCGTACCGTTTGTATATGTGGTTCAGTGTCACTTTTGCCATGGAAAAGGCACCTCCTATAGTTTTGAAAAAGCGAGAGCGTGGATAACCTTTTTGCAAGAGTAACAATTTTTAGACAGTTGGACTATGGGCGAAATGTACAAAATGTTTTGTTAATGCTGCCGAAAGAGCAAATACAGCTGGAGCAGCACCGCATCGGGAAACTGCCGCGGATCAAGCCCCGTCTGTTCCGTCAGCTTGTCGAGCCTGTACAACAGCGTGTTGCGATGCAAAAAGAGCTGACGTGCCGTTTCGCTGACGTTCAACTGGCGGGCAAACAGCGTTACCAACGTTTCCAGCTGCTCCGTACTGATCTGCGGAACGGACATGAGACTTGCCAGCTCATTGGCAATGGACTTCGCGGTTTCTTTCGGCAGCGAGGCAGCCCAGCGCTCCAGCGGATACATCCAGTCGCCAGCGACCATGACGTGCGGGCGATAATGCTGGAGAGTGCGAGACAGCAGCAACTGCCCGTAAACCGTTTTTTCCAGAGCGGAAGGGCGATGCACAGGGGCGCTGACAACAATGCGGACAGGCTCCATCCACTCCGTAGAAATCAGATCGTGCAGCCCGGATGCCCATTCCAGCAAATCGGCTTGCTCCTCGGAGCCTTCCAGGATAGAAACAGGCAGCAACAGGACAGAATAAGCATGACTTAATGGAAAGAAAGCGAGACTGGACGAACCTGGCGTGTAAGCCGTCGTCTCCCGGAAAAAGGGGTACAGACAGCTTTGCAGCGATTCCCAGGTGCCCGTGCCTTCTGTGCGGCTGCGCTCGAGCAAAAAGGAGAGCCGCGCTTCTTTCCACGGCCAAACAAGGTCAAGACGCTCAGGCGGAGCCAGTCGGCTTCCGGTCACAAACGATTGCAACCACGCGGCAATCTGCTCGTGAAGAGTCAGAGGCGCGTTTTCTTTCGTGCGGGAAAAAAACAGACTCAACAAAGAACGGGACGTAGCGGGCCATTGTGTCGATTCAATCAGAACGAGATAGGCCATCTCGTGTTCTGACCCAAGCGAAACAAGCTCCCAGCCTTTTTGCTCCCACTCTTGTTGAGTCTGGCTGATTTCGGCTTCCAAAACTTTGACACAAATGATCGGCAAATTCGTCACTTGCTTGATTTGCTCGATTTCTCTCATCCATTTCTCCACAAGACGACCTCCGTCACAAACAACTGGCGTACGTCTATTATACCGTACTCTAGGCGAGTGTGGCGGCGGTTTCCTGCAAGCTTGCGGTTTGCACAGGCGTGCCCACAAACGGTTCCTGGGGGACGCCACCCATCGTATGCAGCGTGATTTCCGGGCGGGAACGCAGGCGGATGTTCAGTCCCGTCTGGCCGAGTCCTTCACTTATATAGAAAGGGCGCCCGTCAAACTCGTGCAGACCTTTGACCATATTCAGCCGCACGAGCTTGCCCATTTTCACCAGATGGTACGGGCGCGGCCAATGAATTTGTCCGCCGTGGAAATGTCCCGCCAGCAAATAGTCGTAGGCGTAGTCTTTCATTTGCAGGACGAGGTTCGGATCATGGGTGAGCACGAGGCGCGCCCCCGTTTTCGGAACGGATTGAAAAGCTTTTTCCAGTTGGCTTCGGCGTGTGCTGAAATCATCGACGCCGATCACATGCAGCAGTTGACCGTGATGCTCGACCGTGACGTGCTGGTTGACGAGGACCTGACAGCCGATCCGTTCCAGCTCCGACTTGAGTTGAGCGAGCTTGAGCGGCGACAGCACGTAGTCGTGATTGCCAAAAACGACGAATGTGCCGAGCGCGGGCTGCAATTGCATCAGCTTTTCTACGTAGGCGACTGCTTTCGGGATGTTTTTGTGGCGATCCAGCAAATCTCCGGTAATCGCGAGCAGATCGACGGATTGCCCGGAAAAATCGCGGACGATCCGCATCGGGTCAATCGACAAATTTTCCATGTGCAAATCGGACAAATGCAAAATGTTGAGCGGTTCGAAATCTTGCGGATCACGCAAATGCGGCGACGAAGCGAGCGGTATGATCACATGATTGGTATGGACGTCAAATGTATTGCGGTACGCTTTTATGAAGAGCAAGGCGAGAGCGGCAACTAGCAAAAACCATAGCATCTCTTCCGGCCATCTCCTTTATCTCTAAGGTAGTGTCATTATACTCGATTTCTTCGCTTTTCGAATAAGTAGGTTCTGGCAGAAGGAATTTATCGAAAAGTGCAGAAATATTATGAATGTTGCGTAGTGAAGAATTCTATTTGGGGTTTAGGAGAGTGAGAGTATGAATGTAGAAAAAATTCCGGCGACAGAAGGCCGATTCAACCTGGAGAACTACGACGAGACGTACGCCCAATTTGACTGGAAGGAAGTCGAGAAGCAATTTTCCTGGTATGAGACGGGAAAAGTAAACATGGCGTATGAAGCGATTGACCGCCATCTTTCTACGGAGCGCAAGGACAAGATCGCGCTTATGTACAGCGATTTGACCAGAGAAGAGACCTACACCTTTGCACAGTTGAGCGAATTGTCCAATAAATTCGGGAATGTTTTGCGCAATCTGGGGATTGTAAAAGGCGACCGCGTATTCGTCTTCATGCCGCGTACGCCAGAGCTTTATGTAAGCGTTTTAGGAACGCTCAAAGTGGGCGCGATTGTCGGCCCGCTGTTCGAGGCGTTCATGGAAGCTGCCGTGCGCGACCGTCTGGAAAACAGCGAAGCGACCGCGATCGTGACGACGCCGGCTCTCTTGCCGCGCATCCCTGTATCCGAGCTGCCAGCACTGAAGCACGTCATTGTCGTGGGGGCAAAAGAGGAACTGAAGGAAGGGCAAATCAGCTTCGAAAAAGCGATGGCAGAAGCATCCTCCGAGCTGGAAATCGAGTGGGTGGATCGCGAGGACGGCATGATTTTGCACTATACGTCCGGATCGACTGGCAAGCCAAAAGGCGTGCTGCACGTCCACAACGCGATGATCCAGCACTACCAGACCGGAAAATGGGTGCTCGACCTGCAAGAGGATGACGTTTATTGGTGTACAGCTGATCCGGGCTGGGTGACAGGAACTTCTTACGGAATTTTCGCACCGTGGCTGAACGGCGTGACAAACGTGATCCGCGGCGGCCGCTTCACACCGGAAGACTGGTACAAAACGATCGAAAAAAATAAGGTGACCGTCTGGTACAGCGCACCGACCGCGTTCCGCATGCTGATGGGAGCGGGCGACGAAGTGGTGAAGCGCTTCGATCTGTCCAGTCTGCGCCACGTTTTGAGCGTGGGCGAGCCACTCAACCCGGAAGTCGTGTATTGGGGACTTCGCGTGTTCAACCACCGTATTCACGACAACTGGTGGATGACGGAAACAGGCGGACAGCTGATTTCCAACTACCGCAGCATGGCGATCAAGCCAGGCTCGATGGGCAAGCCTTTCCCTGGCGTATACGCGGCGATTATCGACGATCAGGGCAACGAGCTGCCGCCAAACCGGATGGGCAACCTGGCGATCCGCGTCGGCTGGCCGTCCATGATGAGACAAATTTGGAACAACCCTGCCAAATACCAAGAGTATTTCAGCATCCCAGGCTGGTATGTATCTGGCGACTCCGCCTACAAGGACGAGGAAGGCTACTTCTGGTTCCAGGGGCGCATTGACGATGTGATCAATACTTCCGGCGAGCGCGTTGGCCCGTTTGAGGTCGAGAGCAAGCTGGTCGAGCATCCGGCTGTTGCGGAAGCAGGCGTAATCGGCAAGCCTGATCCGCTGCGCGGCGAAATCATCAAGGCGTTCATCTCCTTGCGCGCGGGTTACGAGCCAAGCGAAGCCTTGATGGATGACATCCGCAAGTTCGTGAAGGAAGGACTCGCTGCTCACGCTGCACCGCGTGAAATCGAGTTTCGCGACAAGCTGCCAAAAACACGCTCCGGAAAAATTATGCGCCGTGTCCTGAAGGCGTGGGAACTGGGCTTGCCGACAGGCGACCTGTCCACGATGGAAGACTAATCGGAGCGGATAAAAATGAAGAACCATCTCTAGCGCATGAGCGGGAGATGGTTCTTTTATTGTTAGTGGGGAATGGGGCGGTGCGGGTGGTTATGGTCGTGTGAGTGATCGTGTCGTGTTGATGATCGTGCGGGTACCTGTGGTTGTGCGGCTGGCTATAATCGTGCGACTGGCTGCGAGCGTGGCAGGTGGTCATAGGCGTTTGATTTAGTTGCGGTTATGCGAATGCCCGTGGTCATGCGAGTGCTCGCGGTCGTGCTCATGGGAGTGCTCGGAGTCGTGCGAATGCCCGTGGTCATGGGAGTGCTCATGATCATGCGAATGCTCCCCCGTACCACCCTGACAATGCAACTCTCCATGCGAGATGGAAGAGTTCTCGATTTGGATCGTCGCATGGGTGATGCCAAACTCTTTTTGCAACAGCGCCAAAGCGGCATCGAGAATCGGGTAGCTCGGCAAATCGTCCTGCACAACCAGATGGCACGTCAAGGAGTCGAAGCCGGAAGTGACGGTCCAAACATGCAAATCGTGAACTTTTACCACGCCGTCAAGCTGTCCGAGCCGCGCTTCTACTTTTGTCGTATCGATACGGGAAGGCGCTCCTTCCAGCAAAATGTTGACCGACTCCTTCGTCACGCGCCATGCACTCAGCATGATCAAAAAGGCGACGACGATGCTGATAATCGGGTCGGCGATGTACCAGCCAAAGGCGAGCATGAGCACACCGCCGAGGATTGCCCCTACGGAGCCGAGCATATCGCCCAGCACGTGCAGGTAGGCGCTGCGCACGTTTACGTTGTCTTTGTAATCGCCGCGCATGAGGACGAAGGCTGCGGCGATATTGGCGAGCAAGCCGACGGAAGCGATGATGATCATTTTGCCGCTCGCGACTTCAGGCGGCTGGAGCAGACGTTGGAATCCTTCCCAGAAGATGAACAAGGAAATCAGGACGAGCGTGACGCCATTGGTCAAAGCGGCGAGAATCTCGAAGCGCTTCATGCCGAATGTTTTTTGGGCAGAGGGCGGCCGGGCCGCAAAATGGAGCGCGACCAGACTTAGCAGCAGTGCCAAGGCATCGCTCAGCATATGTCCAGCGTCGGACAAAAGCGCGAGACTGTTGGTCAAAAAACCTCCGATCGTCTCGACGATCAAAAATACAGTGATGATCAGAAAAGAGGTGAACAGCGCTTTTTTGCTGGCGCCTTTTCCGTGGTGATGGTGGTCGTGCCCATGCCCATCTCCGTGATCGTGATGATGCAAGCCCATAATGATTCCTCCTCGATAGGATCGTTTAGCGAACGAGTCGATCTGCCAGAAAAAGGGCGTCTTTGCCTACGCCGCCCATGAGTGCGGAAGCGCGGGAATGCTGCCAGGGAAGCCCGAGAAAATACAGGCCGGACACCTCTGTCACCCCTCGCTCGTGCCGTGGCCAGCCGTTTGGATCGCGTACGTCCGGGATCGCAAGCCAGCTATAGTCAGGGCGAAATCCGGTGGCCCATAAAATGTTTGGAAAGCTCGCCTGCTCGCCGCCTGCGAAATAGGCGGTGCGATCCGCAATGCGAACGGTGCGTTCCGTCAGGCGCAAGGCTCCGGTTTTCGTCAGAGCTTTCATTTCCTCGCGGTAGCCAAAGATCGGATCAGGTCGTTTCATCAATTGCTTTCCAGCCCATGAGGAGCGGGGAGCATCAAGCAAGCCGAACCGTTGCATGTAGTCAAAAATAGTTTTGCCCAAAACATACAAAGGCAAATGAAGCCGGGTCTGCCCGCTGGAAAAAATCACAGGGCGATGTCTGGCGAGTTCCACAGCAAGCTGCGCACCGGAGTTGCCTGCTCCGACTACGAGGACAGGCCCGTCCCGGAACGAATGCTCGTTTTGGTAGTCCGTCGTATGCAGCGACACGACATCGGGGGCCAATCGCTCGACAATCGGCGGGATGTACGGTATTTGAAAAGGGCCTGTCGCCACGACGACGTTTTTGGCGCGCGCTGTTCCTGCTTCTGTCTGCACCAGAAAGCCGGATGCTGTACGTTCTACCCGCTGGACAGCTGTATTCAGGCGCACAGGCAGCTGGAAATGCGCAGCGTACTGTTCCAGGTAGTCTGCTGCCTCATCTTTGGTGGGAACCGTCTGCGGCTCTCCGGGAAAGGGCAGGCCGGGAAGCCCGTTGTTTTGCCGAGCGGTAAACAGCACGAGCGAATCATAACGTTTTCGCCAGCTGTCTCCCAAGCGCCCGTTTTTTTCGAAAATGACAAAGCGAGCTTTCCGTTGCTGGAGCAGAGCACCAAGCGCGAGGCCGGATTGGCCGCCACCGATGATGATGACTTCGTAATCGTGCATGGGTGAAACCTTCTTTCAAGCGGGAATTTACCTAAATCATACCACATTCAATCTTATATTCAAGCAATCATTTGAATGTATTTTCGCAAACGAACAAAAAAAGGCCGCCACAAACGTGACGACCTTCCAAAAGTTCCGTTCAACTACGGGTTGTTTTTTTTCGATTGCTTCAACTCGGACGCGTGCTCAATCCCGCACATGATCAAATGACGCACATGGTCGTCGTCCAGCGCGTAGTAGACGAGCTTTCCATCTTTGCGATGACGGGCCAGCCCCATATTTCGCAGCAGGCGAAGATGGTGGGACGTATTGGCGATCGAGCTGTTGATCGTCGCGGCGACATCGCACACGCACAGTTCGCCTTCCAGAGCCAGGGCGTAAATGATTTTTGCCCGGGTATCGTCAGCCAGTGCCTTGAACAGAGGAGCGACTCCTTCTGTTTCGCTCATTTTCGGCCGCAGTCTGTTTACTTTCGCTTCGTCCACGGTTTGGATTTCACAAACGTCTGCTTCATCCGTCGTACGCTGATATTCCAGCTCCATGTTCTTCACCCCGCACAATTGGTTGTATCCATTATAAAACGGAATGATTCAGAAAAAAAGACGGGAAGCAGCAGGAAAGTGCCTAATCCGTGTCTAATTAGGAATGATGACGATTTGCAAAAAGGAGTGGACATCACAGGTGGTTGCTAAAATCCGTCATTTTCTCTTTGAGATTGTGGGGGCGCTTATACTTGGACTTGGAGTTGTATGGCTTACGGTCGGCGGAGAAGGCAACTGGTTTTCCGGTTTGGGCATAGAATGGTCTCCCCGTTGGCTGGATGTCAAAACGTTTTTTCTGAGCATCGTGCTGGAAGCGATCCCGTTTGTTTTGCTCGGCGTGTTTTTTTCCGCGTTCATTCAGACGTTTGTCTCCGAGGAGCAAGTCAGACGCTGGACGCCGAAGCATCCGCTCGTTGCGCTGCCGTTTGCCGGGCTGCTTGGCTTTTTGTTTCCCGTGTGCGAGTGCGCGATTATCCCGGTCGTTCGCCGTCTGATTCAAAAAGGAATGCCCGTGTCCGTGGGCGTGGTGTTTTTATTGGCAGGACCGATTGTCAATCCGGTGGTGCTGTCTTCCACGTACATTGCCTTTGCGCGGCAGCCGGACATGGCGCTCTACAGAGGAATCGCCGGGTTTCTCGTAGCGCTGATCGCCGGGTTTCTCGTTCTGTTGTTTGTGAAAAAGAATCCGCTGCGACATGGGGTAGAAGCGGAAATCCGCCACGAAACCGCTCATGCAGAAGCGATGCGCGGCAAGCTGTCTGCGACATTTGCCCACGCCGTCGACGAGTTTTTTGACATGGGGAAATTTTTGTTGTTTGGAGCGCTGATCAGCAGCGTCCTGCAAGTGTTCATCAGCCGTGACACGCTGGTGGCCGTCGGACAAACTCCGCTTACTTCTCATCTGGTGATGATGGGCATGGCGTATTTGTTTTCGCTCTGCTCGGAAGCCGACGCCTTTATTGCGGCTTCGTTCTCCGGGACATTCCAGAGCAGCTCGCTTTTGGCTTTTCTCGTCTTTGGTCCGATGCTTGATTTCAAGACGACCTTGATGCTGCTCGGGACGTTCCGCTTGGGCTTTGTCCTCAAGCTGATTGCTGTCATTACCATACTGGTGCTCGTCATTACGCTGTTGATGCCAATTTAGAGGAGGGAAAAGTATGCAAAAGTCGAACAGGTCCGGGCACGACTGGATGCGCAGCCTGATTTTAGCCGGATTCACCGGGCTGCTGTCTTACCTGATCTGGACGGATAAGCTGGGGCATTACCTCGCACCGAAGCTGCACATGCTCAGCTATGTCACTTTGGGCATTCTCGTGATTTTGACGTTCGTAAGCGTGCGTCAACTGGTGGCTGGCAGGCACCACGCTTACGATTGTGACTGCGAAGACGCGCATCACGTGCCACGTACGCGCTGGGGCTCGGTGCTGATATACGGCTTGTTTCTGTTGCCGATTTTCATGGGCTTTTTCATGCCGGACAAAATATTGGGAAGTGCCATCGCGGAAAAGCGCGGGGTGACGCTGCTGAGCAATGACGTGCGCAAATTGTCCGAGGTGGCGAGCGGCGAGCAGGCACAAAAAGCAAAACAGGCTACGTCATCCCAAGGGGAGGAAGGGCAAGCCGTTGCTCCTGCATCGTCAGCACCCGGGGAGGAAGGGCAAGCCGTTGCTCCTGCATCGTCAGTAGCCGCGCAGGAAGGGCAAGCCGCTGCTCTTGCGTCGTCAGCAACCGCGCAGGAAGGGCAAGTCGCTGCTTCTGCATCGTCAGCAACCGCGCATGAAGGGCAAACCGTTGCTCCAGAATCGACAGCAGCCGGGCAGGAAGGGCAAACTGTTGCCTCTGCATCGACAGCCACCGGGCAGGAAACACAAGCCCCTGCATCTATCCCGATCAAACCGGGGATGAGCGATGCCGAATTGAAAAATCATTTTTCCAATGGCGGCTTCGGTGACTTTTACACCGATATCGCTACGTCGATGTACAAACAGCCAGTCATCAAACTGAACGACAAAATATTCCTGGACGGCCTGACGACGTTGGAGCTGTACGCCCAGGATTTTGCGGGAAAAGAGCTGGAGACGCTCGGCTTTGTCTACAAAGAGCCGGGGTTCGCCAGCAACCAGTTCGTCGTCGCCCGTTTCTCGGTCACTTGCTGCACGGCCGACGCCAGCGTCTTCGGCGTGTTGGTCGAGAGCGAGAGCGCAAGCAAATGGGCGAAGGACAGCTGGGTTCAAGTGCGCGGGAAGCTGGAGTTGCGCAAGGTAGACGGATTTGACATGCTCGTCTTGAAGGCAGCGCACATCCAGCCCGTCCAGGCTCCGAAAGACCCGTATGTGTATTACAGCTACGAAGCGCCGAGCAACTAAAGCAGCATCGGACAACGACGCCTTTAGCGCGTGGGTTACATGCGTGAAGGCGTTTTCTGTTGTTGGAAAAAGAATTTGGCAAATCGCTAAAAGACGTGGCCACCACGATTGTCGAGCAGCGCAAGCTTGATCTCGACTTTGTCAGTTGAGACAGTTGAAAACGAAAAGCAAAAAGGCAGGTGAGCGCTCACCTGCCTTGTCGTGCTGCTTGCCTATTCCTTTTGCTCGCCGGACTGCTCTTCTTCGTAAAACCAGAGCGGATCGTCACAGTCTTCATCGCCGTTGTAGTTGATCAAAATTTCTTCGCCTGCCTGAATGTCACGGTACGCGTAGAAATCGAACGTGTGGTTGTCGAAGTTGATGCTGTACGTGGCGTTTGGCGTGTAGGAATGATTGAACAACATGCCGTATCCGAGTAACAATGCGGTATGGTTCGCACCGTATTCAAATGCGTAGTCAGCCAAGAGCGTTTTCTCGATGTGCTCATGTTCTTCATTCAAATAGGGAAGAACCGGAGCTTCATGGAGCAATTCGCCTTTTGTGAAATCGCGCAGGGCGAAAACGCCTCTGTTTAATTCTCCGTTGCTGAGCTTGGAGGTTTTGACTTCGAGCATGTGGTTCACCTGCCATTCTGGTATCTTGTATCGTAAAACAAGTCTTTCTAAGGATGACAGTGGTTGGCTTGGAAAGCAACTGTTTTCGAATGGGAGACTACTTTTTCATGATCAGATGATGGCGGACGGCGTAAGCGGCAAGCTGGACGCGATTCGCCAGTTGCAGCTTTTCCAAAATGTTTTTCAGATGGTTTTTGACCGTGTTTTCAGCGATGATCAACGCTTCGCTGATTTCCCGGTTTGTTTTGCCCGCCCCCACGTACATGACGATTTCCCGCTCGCGGGGAGTGAGCACATCCGGCACGAGATCGTCCACGTGCTCCTCCTGCCGGAAGCGGTACATCAGTCTCGTTGCCATCTCACGCGTCAGCTCGCTGTCTTCGCCCAGCAAGGCGTGCAAGTAGTTGATCCAGTCGTCCGGCTCCAAATTTTTCAAAAGGTAGCCTTGAGCGCCAAACTGGATGGCGGTAATCAGGTCGGCAACATCGTCCGAGACGCTTAAAATGACGACCTTGATGTGCGGGTACGCTTTTTTCACTTCGCGAGTTGCTTCCAGACCGCTCCATTTCGGCATGTTGATGTCCATCAGCACCAGGTCGGGCTGGAGCTTTCCACATTGGATGAAAGCTTCCTCGCCATTGTCAGCCTCTCCGATTACTTCAAACGAAGGATCGGGGTCAAGCAGCGAGCGAATCGCCATGCGAGCCATCGGGTGGTCGTCGGCGATCAGGACACGGTATGCATTCATTGCGAAAAACCTCCAGCATGAGCGGTCAGGCGGATGATCGTGCCGCCATCAGCCCGTTTTTGAATATCAATCGCGGCGTTCAGCTGTCTGGCCCGCTCGCGCATCATGGACAAGCCGTATTTTTTCGTATCCGGGTTGGTCTGGGCGATGCCCACGCCATCGTCCTCCATCACGAGCTGCCAGCTGCGCGGCTCGCCTGTGGTCAGTCGAATCCAGGAATGCTTGGCCTGCGCATGCTTGCGAATATTGGCGAACGCCTCCTGAATGATTCCGAATAGCTGCACTTCCTCGGCAGGAGTGAAAAAGCTTTCTTTCACGCGCAAATCCCAGACGACATCGACGCCGGACAAAGCGCTCCACTGGGTCAGCCATTTTTCCAGCCGCTGGTCGAAGCTGCCTTCCTCAGGCAACGATCGCAGGTTGAAAATGGCTTGGCGGACGTGATTGTCGATCGCGGAAACCGCCACGCGGGCTTCGTCCAGATGACCTTGCTTCAGCTTGACATTGAGAAAAAACAAAGATTGTGCGATGCCGTCGTGCAGCTCCCGCGCCAGACGCTCGCGCTCCTCGTAAACGGCGCGCCGGGCTTGTTCTTCCACGATCCGCGCGTTCATTTGCTTGATCGTGCGAAACATCCACGTCGCGAACAAGTAAGACAGCACCAGTGTCATCAAGGTGATGTACACATTTCCCGTTTCCATCGACATGTAGGGCAGCAAAAAATCGTGGCGGACAAATTCGAAGCCGCCGATGATAATCGTCGGGATCAGGACGGTCAGCCAGTAAAACAAGCGATAAGACATGAGAAAATCCCTTCTTTGCGGTTGGTGATCACTCCTTAGTATACCGAATGGGACATGCGGATGATATACTCGTAGGAGAAAAGGTGGTTGAGCAGGAGGGAAATTCATGAGTACGATTGCGAGAGCATTGACGATAGCAGGATCAGACAGCGGGGGAGGGGCAGGCATCCAGGCCGATCTGAAAACGTTTCACCAGCTCGGCGTCTACGGGATGAGCGCGATTACCGCTGTCACTGCACAAAATACGTTGGGAGTAGCGGGAGTATACCCGTTGCCGACAGAGGCGGTGGCGCAGCAAATGCGCGAGGTGCTTCGCGATCTCGGCGCCGATGCGGCGAAGACAGGCATGCTGTTTGACGCCCAGATTATTCGTGCGGTGTCGGCAGAAGTTCGCGACGCAGGCTTGCAAAAGCTCGTCGTAGACCCGGTGATGATCGCCAAAGGCGGAGCGAAGCTGCTGCTGGACGAAGCGATTGACGCTCTGAAAACAGAGCTGCTCCCGCTCGCCGAAGTGGTCACGCCAAACTTGCCCGAAGCCGAGTGCCTGACAGGCTTGTCCATTCATACCCCGGAAGAGATGCGGGAGGCTGCCCGCGTCATTCATGCGCTGGGAGCGCGCAATGTGTTGATGAAAGGCGGTCATCTGGAAGGGGATACCGTCGTCGATATTTTGTTTGATGGCCGCGACTTTATGGAGCTGTCGCACGAACGCATCCCAACCAGACATACTCATGGGACAGGCTGCACCTTTTCCGCTGCCCTTACCGCCGAGCTGGCGAAAAAGACGCCGCTTCACGTTGCGGTAGAAAAGGCGAACCGTTTTATTTTCGAGGCGATCAAAACGGCCCCGCAATTGGGCGGCGGCCATGGCCCGACCAACCATTGGGCAGTTGTCGATTAATTGTATGGTACAAAAGGAAGGCCCCGCAGAAGAGCACATTCTTCGCGGGGCTTTTGCTTGCTCATTTGACTTGTACCGTAATCTCGCCTTGCAGACGTGTCGGATAGTCTGTCAAGGTGAGGGAGTAATCGTCGATAGTTCCTTTGTTCGTCAATCGTTTGAAGAGCAATCCTTGTTTTTGCGTGCGCCCATCCGGCGAAGCGATTGTCGAGGTGGTTCCTTGGACATACTCATATTTGTTTTCCCGATTGTCCGTAATATCGTTGCCAAAATAGGTGAAAAGGTGGCGATCGGACTCTTCCTCCACCCGCAGTTCCAGGTCGAGCCCGACCACATCGTCAACTTGTCGCAGCGCGGCCAGCTTGAGTTTGTCGTCAGGTGCTTTGACCAGCGTCTGCTTTTTCGCATCAATAACGACTTGCAGCTTGTCGCGATCAAGTGCTCGTATCCCGCTTGCTTTCAAAAACAGTTGCTGCGGTTCCAGAAAATAAATGCTCTCCAGATTGAACACCTTGCCATTTTCTCCGTTGTTCCGAACCGGAACGCCATTTCCCCAAAAAGCGTACGTCTGCCCCTTTTCGTCGACCAGCTTCAAGTCATCGAACCCGAAAATGTGCTTTTTGTTTGCCGGATCAAAGCGGATGCTCACCTCTGTTTGCGTCGGGAAGACCGTAATTTGTTCGATGGTCAGCGATTGTCCGTCTACCGTGATTTGCTTGTCGACAGGGTACACCTTTTTCTCAAAAGCGCTGTACTTGCTGCGGTCGATCGGGAACGTCACCGCGAGCGACGAATCTTGCTTGACGTCATCAATTTCAAACGTCACCTCGGCTGTCAAAGACTCGGGGATGACGCTGGCTTCCGGGACATAAACATCGATCCGGTCTTTATGTTCCACGTTCGCTGCTACTCCCATACTGCCCCAGCTTGCCCCATGCTCCCATTCCTTGCCGGATGCGTCCAAAAGTTTCACGCCGCGCAAGGCAACTTTTTGCCCTGTATGCTCGTGCTTGAGTGTGTAAAAAAGCAGCATGCGCTTCTGGTCGGTCAGCACCTGGTCAATGGTGAAGGTGATGCCGGACAAGGAAGCTTTTGTGCCAATATCCTGAACCATTTTGTGCTCCACGGCGCGTTGCAGCCCTCTGTCATCGCGGATCAGCTCCACGATCTTATCCATCCCGGGCAGCTCGCTGACATAAGCGGCGACGGCAGGGGAGATGCGCACGGACAGCACGAAGGCAAAAAGAATGCAGCACGCCGCAAGTCCTGAGTAGAGGCGTATCAGCCGATTGCGTCGCCGCATGCGTTTTTGCTCTTTGGCTTGCGCGATGCCGCGGCGAATGTACGGTTCTATGTCAGGGAGCGGCTGTGATTTTGTTTTTTCCATATCCGTATCGAAATCCATAACGTTCGATTCACCAGCCTTTCCCGAGATCTTTTCGCAAGGCGCCTAACGCTTTGTGCAGCCAAGTCTTGACGGTTCCTTCCGGATAGCCGAGTCTCGAAGCGATTTCCCGAATGGTCAGGTCTTCAAAATATTTCATGAGAATGATGCTGCGATACATCGGCGTCAGCTTGGCCAATGCTTCCTCAATGACCAGTTTTTCCGCCGTCTGCTCCATCTGGCTGCCAAACGGAATAGCAAGGCTTTCTCCGGCATGCCAGTCGGAGGCGAACCGTTTTTTGCGTTTCAGCTCGTCCAGACAGACATGAACCAGGATGCGCGTCAGCCATGTGCGAAAATGCGCGGGTTCTTTCAAGCGGGACAAGCGCAGATAGGAGCGGCAGGTGGCCTCCTGTATGGCCTCCAGCGTGTCTGCCTCGTTGCGCAAAAAGGCGTAAGCCACGCTGTACAGCTGTTTTTGCTGCTGGCAAATCAGCTGGTAAAAGGCTTCGTCGTCCCCTTGCCTGGCTTGCCTGACAAGTTGTTCGAGATTCACAATCTTCCCCTCCTACTAAACATTAGACGCCGCAAGAGCCAAAACGGTTTTGGGAAAATAGGCAATCTTGCTTTTTTGGCGAACCAATAGCCTTCTTGATGCTTACAGTAAAGGAGGAAGAAGCAACGAGGGTGAGAAGGCATGTGGACCAAGTGGGTAACGATTCATGAGTCGTACGGGCTCCCCAGGGTGGCGAGCGAGTGTCGCATCTATTTGGAGATGAAAGGCATCCGGGTCAGGCTGTTGTCCAGGGAGACGAAAAAGGGCGGGCATGTGTACACGCTGCAAGTGCCCATCAGCCAGGCGGCGGAAGCGAGGGAGCGGTTGCGCGAGTTCAAAAGCGGATTGTAGCGAGAGCAGGCCAAAAGCCAGCGTTCTCCTTGAGGCGAGCAGGGCGCTGTGGGCCATACTAGGCACGGGGAGGGATCTGTGCCTATGGCGACTACACTCTTGGAAGCGCCCGCGAAAACAGGGCGAAAAGATTCCGGTTTGTTTGTGCCCGACTACGTGTTCGTCGAGCCGAATGCCCTGGACTATCCGCTCGGACAAGAGCTGTACCAGCGGTTCAAAGAGCAAGGGATTCCGCTGCAAATGACAACCAGTCACAACCAGGTTCGCGGCATTCCCGGAGAAACGGATGTTGAAAAATATCGCAATGCCAAACGGACACTCGTCATCGGCGTGCGCAAAACGATGAAGTTCGAGCCTTCCAAGCCGTCTGCCGAGTACGCGATTCCGCTGGCGACAGGGTGCGCCGCTCATTGCCACTACTGTTACTTGAATACGAATGTCGGGTCGAAGCCGTACATTCGCGTCTACGTCAATACCGACGAAATTTTTGCCCAGGCCAAAACATATATCGAGAAACGTCCGGGGGAGATCACCAGGTTTGAGGCAGCCTGTACGTCCGATCCGGTCAGCATCGAGCATTTGACTGGCAACCTCAAACGCGCGATCGAGTTTATGGGCAAAGAAGAGTTCGGGCGACTGCGGTTTGTCACCAAATTTCACCATGTCGATTCATTGCTGGACGCGCAGCACAACAAGCACACCCGTTTTCGCTTCAGCATGAATGCCGATTATGTGATCAAAAATTTTGAGCCGGGTACTTCCAGCTTCGCACAGCGTATTGAAGCGGCAGGCAAAGTGGCGCGAGCCGGATATCCGCTCGGCTTTATTTTGGCTCCTTTGTACTGGTTTGACGGATGGGAAGAGGGGTACACCGATTTGCTCGAACGGCTGAGCAGCCAGCTCGTCCCGGAAGCGATGACCGATCTGACCTTTGAGCTGATTCAGCATCGCTTCACGAAAATCGCCAAAAGCTTGATCCTCGCGCGCTATCCGAAGACCAAGCTGGTGATGAACGAGGAAGAACGCAAATACAAATGGGGCAAGTACGGCAAGGGCAAATACGTTTACCCGGATGTTCAGGCAAAAGCTTTGCAGGCGCACCTGGAAAAAGAAATTGCCCGGCTGTTTCCCCAGGCGAAAGTGGAGTATTTTACGTAGAAAGTCCAGACTGCCCAGCCAGCGGGGGCAGTTTTTTTGCTGGCAAAAGATGGCTTGCGACATAATGCGAATGGTTTCGACAAATACAAGGACGCGTGCTAAAATATGGAGTGCTCTCATTTTTCGGAAAGGAACAGACGCTTATATGAAGTCCATATTGATAACCGTTGAGGGACCGATCGGAATAGGAAAAACCTCCCTGGCGCGGGAACTGCACCAAACATGCGGCGTGCAATTGCTGGAAGAGATCGTCTATGAGAATCCATTTTTAGGAAAATTTTACGAAAACATCGAAGAGTGGAGCTTCCAACTGGAGATGTTCTTCCTGTGCAACCGCTACAAGCAGTTGCAAGATATTCACTCCCATTACCTCAACCAGGGCATTTCTGTCGTTTCCGATTACAATATTTTTAAAAATACGATTTTTGCCAAACGCACCCTGTCAGACAACAATCTTCCTAAGTATCTTAAAATTTATGATATCCTGACAGAAGATTTGCCGCAGGCTCATCTGGTCATTTACTTGACGGCTTCCATCGATACGGTCATGAAGCGGATTGCCATTCGCGATCGCGAAGTGGAACGGACGATGGATGTGGGTTATATGGAAAATTTGATCGCCGATTACAACGAGTTCATGGACGAGTTTGAGAAGCACCACCCGGATGTGCCTGTCATTAAATTCAACTGTGACGAGCTGGATTTCGTGCATCGCCCGGAGGATCGGCAATGGATGATGGAGCAGATTTTGCCGCGCATTGAGGAGTTGCGAAAGAAATAGAGGTTACGAATGCCGCGTGATTGGCAAGTATTTCAATAAGGAGTTGCGTACATGTCTAGGTTTCAAAACAGCCACCTTCGTGAAAAATACGGGATACCGGGCAATGCAGTGATTACCATCGGCGGAACGGTAGGTGTCGGAAAATCGACGTTTACCCATGCGCTTGCCGATCAGCTTGGTTTCCGCGTGTCTGTGGAAAAGGTGGACAACAACCCTTACCTTGGCCGTTATTATAACGATTTGTCCCGTTGGGGCTTTCATCTGCAAATCTTCTTTCTCGCGGAGCGTTTCAAGGAGCAGAAGCGGATGTTCGACTATGGCGGCGGTTTCGTCCAGGATCGCTCGATTTACGAGGACACCGGGATTTTTGCCCGCATGCTGTACGAGCAAGGCAACATGACAGAAGAAGATTACAAAACATATACCGAGCTGTTCGAAGCGATGGTCATGACCCCGTATTTCCCGCATCCCGACCTGCTGATTTACTTGGAAGGAAGCTTCGACGATATTATCGGCCGCGTTCAGGAACGTGGACGTCCGATGGAGCAGCAAACGCCGATCGATTACTGGCGCGATTTGTTCGACCGTTACGAAGGCTGGATTCATTCCTTTACATCCTGTCCGGTTCTGCGAGTAAACATCAACGAATACGATGTGGTCGATGACCCTGCTTCTGTCGAGAGCATCATTGCGCGAGCGGCGGAAAAAATTCGCCTGGGACGGGCAACGCGGTTGACCTAACTTGACCTAACTTGACCTAACTTGACCAAACAATTCGCCCAATAACATAACCCCCTATCCATACTGCCTGGCAAATGCGCCGCGAGCAGCATAGGCAGGGGGTTTTTCGTCTGGCTATTTATTTGACCCGATAGCCTTCAAGCATCAGCGTCATGGCCCTGGTCATCTGTTCCAGAGAGTGCGCCTGGTCAGGCATTTGGGCAATCCAGAGCGCAGCTTCGTTCATTGCGCCAGAGAGCAGATGAGTCAAAGCCTCGATGGGCACAGCGGCAAGGTAACCTTGCTCTGCCATGTTTTGCAGCTGGGCTTGCAGCAGTTGCATGCTGTGTTCCTCGTCCATTTTCCGCCAAGCTTCCCAGCCGAGAACGGAAGGGCCGTCAATGAGCAAAATCCGTCTGTTGCGATGTTCGACGGCTGAGGTGACAAAGGCGCGGCAACCGTTCAACAGTTGTTCCCACGGGTCCTGGCTTTTGGCAGCTTCCGTCTCTACTTGTTCTGCGATTTCTTTTTGCACGGATTCGAGCACGGCGCGGAACAGCCCTTCTTTGTTGCCAAAATGATGGTACAAGGCTCCTCGCGTCAGTCCCGCTTCCTTGACCATGTCCTCTGTTGCGGCATGGGCGTACCCTTGGGTGGAAAAATGCTCCCTCGCTATTTCCAGCAGCTTCGCGATCGTTTCTTGCCTTTGTTGTGCTTTCGATATTTTCATGCTGTTTCTCTTGCTCCTATCTGATCTGATCGAGGATGAGGCCAACCGTCAGTTTTGATCGACGTACTGGCTGCTGAACGCTTCCGTGGGAGGAATGACGGTGATGACGTCGATCAGGACGCCATTTGGATCAGAGGTAATGAAGTGACGCTGCCCAAACGGTTCATCCCGGATATCCAGGTGCACGGGAAGCCCGGCTTTTTGGATGAGTTTGTCATATTCCGCATCAACATCATTCACTTCGAAGTTGAGAATCAGACCTTGGGTAGAGGTTCGATACCCGGACGGTATAGTGTCGTGATCGGGATGCAAAATAGCCAGCTCAAAAGGGAAGTCGCCCTTGCTGTGCTTCAAGCTCACGTACCAATCCGCTTCAAAAACGAGTTCAAATCCAAAGTGTTCCACATAAAAACGGGCACTAACGCCCACTTGCCGAGACAGGATAACCGGATAAAAACTGGATACTTTCACAACAATCTCTCCTTTCCGTTCGTAATGAAAATTTAACATACATACTGTATGTATGTAAAGTTGTTATCGGCATTTCCTCTGCACTTTGCCCGGGGGAAATCGGCTGCGGACAAACCCTCCTGTGGTATAATAAAGAAATCTTGGTATTAAAGGAGCTAGGGAATGGCAGAAGAATGGTTTGAACGCAGCTTTCGCGAAGATTACGTGCTTGTCTACCAGCATCGGGACGACTCGGCAGCCGATGAAGAGATCGCCAACCTGTTGGAGCGATTGCCTGTCAAAGACACGGGACGCGTACTGGATCTTTGCTGTGGGAGCGGGCGGCATTCGCGTGCGTTGGTTCGCAGGGGATACGAGGTGGTCGGAGTCGACTTGTCTCCTGTATTATTGCAGCTGGCCGAAGAACAAAACAACGATCCGCGGCTCAGCTTCGCCCGCTGTGACATGCGCAATATTCCCTATCGGGACGAATTTGATATCGTGGTTAACCTCTTTACCAGTTTCGGCTACTTCTCTTCTGATGAGGAAAACGCGCAGGTCATTCGCAATATGGCGCAAGCATTGAAAACGAACGGCGAGGTCGTCATCGATTACTTGAATCCAGCCTACGTCACGAGCCATCTCGTCCCGCATTCCACGAAGCACGTCAATGGAATGTTCATTGAGGAAAAACGGTGGATCGAGGACGGAGCCGTAAAGAAACGGATATGGATTACAGACGATACGGACAAAGAAAAGCGTGAATACTTGGAGCAAGTCCGGCTTTTTTCTGTCGAACAGATGATCGCGATGTTGGAGCAGGCCGGATTCGGACAGATTCAAGTTTTTGGCAACTACCAATTCGAACCGTATATAGCCAGTCAATCGCCACGCATGATTTTTTATGCGATCAAGCAATAAGTCGTGCGGATAAGCGTGACTAACCTTTCTGTCAGGTGAATATGATGGTGTTACAACCGTTCATCGGACAAAAGGGGGGCGATGTGAGTGAGCAAGCTGTCTTTGGAGCAGGTCAAACTGTATTTGAGCAAGGTTCCGGGCTGGAAGCTGGTAGAGGACAGGATGGCGCTGTCGCGCACATACCACTGTAGAGACTTCGCCACGGCCGTAAGCTTCGTGAATCGCGTGGCGGAGATGCTTGAGCACGACAGTCAGCATGTGGAGATTCATTTGGCTGGCGGGACTGTCACCTTTACGCTCGCGACCCGTGAAGCAAAAGGGCTGACGGGCAAGGACTTCGCCCTGGCACAAACGATCAGCAAAGTAAGCTAGAACGGGACGACACACGACCGCTTCTTCGGGGAAGCGGTTTTCTTTTGGCATTTTCGCCTCACTTTGCTATGATGGGCAGTAATGAAACTTTCGGAGGGATCGAGAAATGGACATTCAACAACACGAGCAATTGCTGCGCTTGCTGACAGACGAATTTGCCAGCAAAACGGCATCTGTCACATTTACACAGTGGGATACAGACAGCGAAGAGGAAGAAGAGGTAACACAATTTCAGGGACAACTGACAGAAGTCAAGTTGACTGATAATGAATTTGAGGAAAAAGACTTGCTGCTGGTGTTTGTGTCGGAAGCGGAAGGCGAGCTGGAAATTTTGATGGAAATCCCTGGCGATGAAGTGGACCTCGCCACATTTGCAGACGGAAAGCTGAGCATTTTCGGTACGGAAGCGGAGATTGTTTTGGAGAAATGAAGAAAAAGCATTCCTTTCGCTACGTAGGCACCCCTGATCCGATGAGCGACAAAGAGGTGTACTGCTGCGAAAAATATATAAAAAAGCACAGAGCGGCGATGATCAGGGCAGGTCAGTATATAGTGGACGTCCCGGCCTTGCTCGCCCTGTTTCATCTTGACTGTTGGAACTGCCGTGCGGTTCATCGCGAGACTTGTTGCGAGGGTGGACAACCTTACGCGGTGGAGCCGTGGCAAATTCCGATTATGGAAAAAGAACTGCCGGAAATCACAGCCCGCTTGCAGTCAGCAAGCGAACGGGAAAATTGGGAGCGGCACGGCGTCTGGGACCGGGGGCAACTGCCAGGCACGATCCGCATGCGCCACGGCAACTGCCTGTTTTATCAGGAAAACAACGGCCGCCTCGGCTGTGCGATCCATGCGTACGCCGAAGAGGCGGGACATGTGGTGGAGCCGCTAAAGCCGTTCAGTTGCCAGTTGTATCCGCTTGATCTGATCGATACGGGCGAGGCGATTTTGCTGACGGCGGTGACGGAGGAGACGTCGTCTTTTTCGCGCTGGGGAACAGACTATTTGGAGCAATTTTACTGTGCCAGCCCACAGCGCAGGAAACTGGCGACGCATCTGGATGAAAATGTGTTCGCACTCGCCGGGTACCGTCCGGCGTATGAGTGGAACTTGCCGATGCTGCGCTATTTTTTGCAGGAGGAAGCGCACGGGGTGCTTGAACACTTGCAAGCGCACAACCAGCTGGGAACTGTCAGGATGTAATTGGAACAGCGGATGCCTTGTGATATGATGGGGAAGGCATGAACATGATTGACAAAGGAGCAACAGTGATGAACGTCAAGACTACTCAAGAATCCCGCACGATTCAGGCATCCCTGGTTCAACCGTCTGATACCAATTACCACGGCACGATTTTTGGCGGCACGATGATGGCTTATATAGATGAGGTTGCGGCAATTGCTGCGATGAGACATTCCCGCAGGCCCGTCGTGACTGCTTCCATAGACTCCATCGATTTTCTCGCTCCGGTGAAAATGGGGCACTCGATTTGCCTGGAAGCTTTTGTTTCTTCGACAGGACGCACTTCGATGGAAGTGTTTGTCAAAATCGTTTCGGAAAACTTGCAAACAGGGCAACGCGTGCTGACAGCTACTTCGTTTTTGACTTTTGTCGCCCTGGATGAAGCTGGAAATCCGACCGAGGTTCCTGGCATTGTCCCGCAAACCGAGGAAGAGCAAAAACTGATGGCCTCCGCAGAAGAGCGCAAAAAAATGCGCAAGGAGCGAAAAGGAAGCCTGCAAGCTTTTGTCAGCCAGTTGAACGTGGAAAAAACGATTTGATTTTCGCATGCTTTCTCCCTGAGCGACAGTTCGCTCAGGGGCTTTTCTACATAGTGGCACGAGGAGGAATCGGCGATGAAGTACCGCAGACTAGGCAAGACGGAACTGAATGTTTCGGTCATCGGCGTGGGAACGTGGCAGTTCGGCGGAGAGTGGGGGCAAGACTTCACCCAGCCTGAGGTCGACGCGGTTTTGGACACGGCCAAAGAACTTGGAATCAACTTGATTGACACGGCGGAATGCTACGGAGATCATCTCTCGGAGCAACTGATCGGGGGCTATTTGAAAAAGGGCGGTCGCGCAGACTGGATTGTCGCAACGAAGTTCGGGCATCATTTTCACGACAAGTTTTCCCGCACGGACGAGTATGGGGCAGCGCAAGTACAAGTGCAGCTAGAGAACTCGTTGCGAGCTTTGCAGACGGACTACATCGACTTGTACCAGTTCCATTCCGGGCCGGACGCAGCGTTCGACAACGACGAGTTGTGGACGTATTTGGACAAGCAAGTACAGGCAGGAACGATTCGCCACCTCGGTTTGTCGATTGCGAAAAATGACAACATGCATCAAGTTGCGAATGCAAGCTCCGTGCAGGCGAAGACGATTCAGGTCGTGTACAACCGACTGGACCGGAAGCCGGAGGAAGCGGTTTTTGCTTCGTGTACCGAACAAGACTTGGGCGTACTTGCGCGGGTGCCTTTGGCAAGCGGATTTTTGAGCGGCAAGTACAAGCCCGGTGTCGTTTTTGCCGGAAACGATGTGCGGCATCGCCGCGACCCGCAGCAAGTGGCGGAGTTGCTTGCAGAAGTAGCCAACATCAAGGAAAGCGAAGTGCCGGAAGGAATGGACATGGCGCAGTGGGCGCTTGCCTGGTGCCTGAAGCATCCCGCCGTCACGGCGGTAATTCCGGGCAGCAAAAGTCCGGCGCAAGTGGAAGCGAATGCGAAAGCGGCAGCATACGCCGCGGACGACCATCCGCAAGCGCAAAAATAACAGCAAAAAGAGGAGCCGACGTCAAGTGCCGGCTCCTCTTTTTTATGGGCGGTCAATCGAGAAAACGCGCCTTGATTTCGCGGGTCGGCAGCATGCACTGCTCTTGCTTGCCAAACCAGCGGTAACGATTCCGGGCGACCCAGTCGTAAATGAAATCGCGGGCAGGGCGGGGGAGGAAGCGGCTGAGGTAAAAGCACAGCGGCCACGCTCCAGACAGTTTGCGCGCGACCTGCAAAACCGCGTCCGATTTTGTATACAAGCGACCGTTGGCCAAAAAGACGACAGATGAAAGCTGCGTGGCATCGTACTGATGCGACGACAAAATCTGTTTCGCCGTCTCTGACTGCAAGGAAGCGAAGTGAATCGCGCCGGACGAGTCGCGTTTCAAAACAAATTGTACGGCGCTGTTGCACATATGGCATTCGCCGTCAAAAAACAGCAGATTGTCAGGGTGTTGCAACGGCGTGGATGTCGGTTTCATCAGCCAGCCCTCCATGCTTCCAAGCGAGTGAGTGTGGAAATCCATCCTTCTCCTTTAGGATAGCAAAGAACGGAGGGCATTCCCAGTGGCATGATGCTTTTTAGGAGCGTGGATGTGACCCGCTTGTGGTAAAAGCTCCTGTCTCCCGAAGCGGGTACAACGGTCAACGCTCAACAGTCGTGCCCCTTTTGTTTACACGATCACGAGTATCCCTTTTTTGATCAATTCTTCGGCCTTGACCAAGTCCGGGTGCATCTCGCGGTCTTCGTGGAGACGGGGGATGACGCGGCGAAGTTCCGCGTATGCCTTGCTTGTGCCTGCTCCCAGGTCGCCTGTTCCGAAGTCGATCGCTTGCGCTGCGGCCAAGTATTCGATGGCAAGCACTTTTGTTACGTTGGAGATCACGGTGCGCAGCTTGCGGGCAGCGGTAGTGCCCATGCTGACGTGATCTTCCTGGTTGGCCGAGGATGGAATCGAATCGACAGACGCAGGGTGGCACAGCACCTTGTTTTCGGACACGATGGAAGCGGCTACATATTGGGTGATCATAAAGCCGGAATGGAGTCCGCCGTTTTCAGTCAAAAACCCGGGCAAACCGCTAAGCTGCGGGTTCACAAGCCGCTCTGTCCGACGCTCGGAAATGTTCGCCAGCTCTGCCATGGCGATCGCGAGAAAATCGGCAGCGAATGCCATCGGCTGACCATGGAAGTTCCCGCCGGAGATGACATCGCCTGTCTCGGTAAAAAGAATCGGATTGTCGGTCACGCTGTTGCACTCCCGGCTCACCGTCGTCCAGACGTACTCCAGCGTGTCGCGTGTCGCGCCGTGAACTTGCGGGAGGCAGCGCAGGCTGTAAGGGTCCTGGACGCGCAGCTCGCCCTGCTGCGAGGTGCGCTGGCTGCCGGACAAGTGTGCGAGCAGTCGTCTGGCCGATTCCTGTTGTCCGGGATGAGGACGAACGAGGTGCAGCTGTGGATCGAATGCTTTCGGGATTCCGCGCAAAGCTTCAATCGTCATCGAAGCGATCAGCTCTGCGCTTTCCAGCACTACCCGGGAATCATACAGCGCCAGGCAGAGCTGCGCGGTCATGGCTTGCGTGCCGTTGATCAGCGCGAGTCCTTCTTTCGCTTGCAGGCGAATCGGGGCCAGACCGACTGCTTTGAGCGCTTCGCTACCGCTCATTTGTTGCCCGTTTACATAAGCTTCCCCTTTGCCGAGCATGACCAATACCATGTGGGCGAGCGGCGCCAGGTCACCGCTGGCGCCAAGCGAGCCTTGCTGCGGGATGACCGGATGCACGCCGCGGTTGCACAGCTCTACAAGCTGGAGCAGCGTTTCTTCGCGGATGCCGGAATACCCTTTTGCCAGAGCGTTGATGCGCAGTGCCATCATGGCGCGGACGACTTCTACCGGATACGGGTCGCCCATGCCGCACGCATGGCTCATGATCAAGTTTTCCTGAAGCTTGCTGACATCTTCGCCTTGAATCATCACATCGGAAAATTTGCCGAAGCCGGTAGTAATTCCGTACACGACTTTTTGTTGCTGGACCATCTCTTCCACCATGGCCCGGGAACGGCGCACATTTTCCAGTGCTTCCGAAGTCAATTCGATGTGGACGAACTCTCTGGCGATCAAGGCGACATCTTCAATGCGCAGTTGATCCCCGTTCATTTGGATAAGTGTTGGCTGATTCATGGATAGTTTCCTCCTTTAACAGAGCAGAGAACGAAAAGAGCGAGGGGTTAGGATACTAATATCCTAACCCCTCGCTCCTGGGTTCTATATGTGATTGGATGAAACGTGTAAGCCTGCTCGGCGGCTGCATACGTCTGTCCTCACTTTCGCTCTACAACTGTCAGATAATTTTTGTTATTAGTATTATTGTAACGGAAGTGAGCGCGCAGTCAAGAGCAAGATTGTCACGGCGACTTCCCCAGGATAGAAAAAACGGGCTCAATCCATTTTTGGAAACTGGGCGAGTGTCGTTTCTTGAGCGGGATAAATGTCATACCATGTACTGTGTTATTTCATCAGAAAGGACGTGTTCGTTTCCGTGGAAAAGCGACGTAAGATGCCGCCAGTGCCGCCATCTTCTCCAAGGCGTCCAAAAGAAATGCCAAAACCGCCTTCCTCGATGATGCCGATGCCATCGCCATCGTTGCCGTCACCGAATGTGCCATCACCAAACGTGCCATCGCCGTCCAAACCAAATCCGCCGCAAAGCTCGGAGAATCCACAGCACAACATTCCGGCACGCCCGATGCCACAACGGCCAATCATGCCTTCGCCTAACCAGAATATGCCGAACATACCGAAGCCTATGCCACCAAAAGCGATGCCGTCGAATCCGATCCCGCCAAAAGCGATGCCGCCGAATCCAATGCCGCCAAACCGGATGCCAGCGAACCCGATGCCGCCAAACCGGATGCCAGCGAACCCGATGCCGCCGAATCGGATGCCAGAAAACCGGATGCCGGCGAACCCGATGCCGCCAAACCGGATGCCAGCGAATCCGATGCCGCCGAATCGCAGACCAGCGAATCCGATGCCGCCGAATCGCAGACCAGCCAATCCAATGCCGCCGAACTCCATGATGCCAAATCGGCGTCCGCCCAATTCTTCGCCGAACATGCGCCCGCCATCAGCGGAAAATGCACGTCCCGGAACGGAAATCGAGCTTTATTTGTTCAAATTCCATTTCCATATGGACCGGATGCAATACTTCCGCCACAAATGTGAGCAATACCGCGATCATCGCAAAAAGTACAGCGAGTACCGCAAGTATTACAAACACCATCAGCGGAGAATGAAGCATTATCACGATCGTTGCCAGGTTTGGCATCATAGGGGCGGCAGCAGTTCTTTTGGACGTGGCAGCTCCTCGTCTCATGGACATAGAGGATCTTCTTCCGGACATGGATGCGGCTGCGGTTGCGGCTGCGATTAAGCAAAGCCAAAAGGACGCCTGTTTCACCAGGGGCGTCCTTTTGTTTGTTGTTTCGCACGGAAATGGAAAGAACAGGCGTACTTTCTGGCGATCAAGGAGCGGAAGCGAACGCCTCGACTTCTAGCCCGCGCTTTTTCAAATGATGACGGAGCGACAGCAGGGCATCATCTTTGTTTTTGCATTCCAAAACAATGTCGACATGGTAATCGGCAAGGGCGCTGACAAAAGCGATAAACTCGTCGGGGTCAATATTGTCGGCAAGGGCGCGAAATTCTTTGGCTGATTTTGGCGAGGACATATGCATTTTCGGAGTGCGCTTTCCCCATGTCTGGATGATGCGCGGAAGGTACTCCTTCCAATCTTCTCCATCCGAATGGCATTGATGGTGATGCATGTCAAACACCATAGGCACTCCGATTCGCTCGCATAGCCCCAGCACATCGAGCATCGTAAAAGACGTATCGTCGTTCTCGACGACCAGCCTGCGCTTTACGTGCTCGGGAAGACGCTCGAAGTTGGCGGCAAATCGATCGAGCGAAGACGCTTTATCCTCGAATACGCCGCCGACATGGGTGACCAGCACCGAGTTGTCGTCAAGCCCGAGCAGGTCGAAAACTTTGGCATGATAGGAAAAATCAGCGATGGTCGCTTCTACGACAGATGGCTTCTCGCTGTTTAAAATGCTGAAGTGGCCGGGATGCGCCGTCATGCGGATGCCGTTGTTGCGAATAAACTCCCCGGTTTTTTGAAAATCCCAGGCAAACTCTTTGGCCCAATCCCATTCTGCCGCAACCGGGTGAGTGGCGAGCGGTACAAACTCGGAAGGGAGGCGGTACAAAAAAATGCGGTTGTCCACGTTGTAGGCGAGCAAATCCATCAGGTTAAAGAAATTCGTCTGCAAAACTTGGCGAAGCTTTTTCAACCGCGCCTGCGGCTCCAGCTTGTTGATTTGGGCGACGGTCGTTTTTTTGTTCGGATTGTTTTTGAGCTTCACGCTGATGCAGGCATAGCCCAAACGGATCAAGGAAATCACCCCTAGGATCGTCGTCTTTCTGTAGTATCTCCCAAAAGCAGTCCCAAGGTCGGGATGAAAACTTCCCAGTGAAGGGAAACGAACCATGCAAGCAATCCCCCAAAGAAATATGTATGTGAGCAAAAGCAGACAGTGACTTGTTTCCGTCTGCTTTTTATGGAGAAAAAAACTTGGACGAGCCGTTAAACGGTCAGGTCGCCAAAACATGTCCGCGATCAAGCCGATAGGTCTAGCTGTCAAACTGGCACGTAAAATGTACTGATCCTGTCATTTGTTATGAGTAGGAAGGGAGGTGACGAAGACATGCTGGTACTGGGCATCATCCTGATTTTGCTGACGGTTGCCGTTGCCATTGCCATTGGCTACAGGGCGAATGAAAGCGTGCGGAAATTTGACGAAAACGAGCATGAAAGCTTTATCGGTTCCAGGACTAATTCGTGACAGGGGGAAGGAGGGAGGCAACATGCAGCAGGATAAAGAACATCAGTTGCTTGAGGATAAAAAAGACTTGAACAAGTTCGGCTATGCCCAGGAGCTGCTGCGGGATATGGGCGGATTTTCGAACTTTGCCATTTCTTTTTCGATCATTTCGATTTTGACAGGGGCGGTTTCTTTATACGGGCACGGGCTGTTGTACGGCGGACCGGGCATGATGGGGTTTGGCTGGACGATCGTCGCCTTGTTTGTCATCCTCATCGCGGCATCGATGTCAGAGCTGGCATCCGCGATTCCCACGGCAGGGGCGTTGTATCACTGGGCGGCTATTTTGGGCAGCAAACGCTGGGGCTGGTACACCGCCTGGATCAACCTGATCGGACAAATCGGAATCGTAGCGGGAATCGACTATTCTTTTTCCTTGTTTGCCGATCCGCTGTTAGCCAGCGCATTTGGCTATACTTCGACCGAGACGACCACCTTGATCTTGTTTGGCATCACTTTGCTTTTACACGGCATTTTCAATCATATTGGCATACGGCTTGTAGCGAGATTGAACGATTTTTCCGCCTGGTATCATATTGGCGTTGTCGTTGTGCTTGTAGGCAGTCTTGTGTTTTTCTCGCGCAATGAGTTGCAGCCGCTCGACTATTTGTTTCAGGTCGGACAAACGTTTTCCGACAAACCGTACGCCATCGCATTCCTGATCGGACTGTTGCAGGCGCAGTGGACGTTCACGGGCTATGATGCTTCTGCCCATACGATCGAAGAAACGATCAACCCGAGGGTTCGCGCCGCTTGGGGCATTTTCACTTCTGTGGCCTTTTCCTTTATTTTTGGCTTTATTATGCTTGCTTTTGTCACGCTGTCCATTCACGATGCAGCAGCTGCCAGCGCCGCGGACAATGCCTTTATTTACGTGATCAGCGCCGCGCTGGGTGGAACGTTCGGTTCCGTTGTACTGTGGCTGGTCACCTTTGCGATGTGGTTTTGCGGCCTTGCTTCGATCACTTCCTTTTCCCGCATGTTGTACGCTTTTTCCCGGGATAAAGGCATGCCGTGGAGCAGACAGTGGGCCGAAATCTCCAGGAAATACAGAACGCCTGCAAAAGCGATCTGGCTGGTGGTCATCCTCTCGTTTGCCCTTGCCCTGTTTGACTACATTTTGAAGCGGATCAACCCTGATGCCGAATACACGACATTGGCTTTTCTCACCGCAGTAAGCGTGGTCGGACTGTATGTCGCTTACGGAATCCCGCTCTATCTCAAGCTGCGCGCCGAGTCGCGAGGGGTGTTCCAGCGAAAGCATTTTGGCCCGTGGAACCTCGGCAACTGGAGCAAGCCAATCAACGTGCTCAGCTTGCTCTGGATCGTGTTTATTTCGATCATGATGGTGATTCCTCCGAACCAGACAGCAGCGTATGCGCTGATCGCCATGTTTGTCGTCCTGATCATTATGGATCTCGCTTACTACCGCAAACATTTTGCGGGTCCGCAGGCGGCGCTCTCGACTTCGGCAGAGGAAATCAAACGCCAGGAAGCGAAATTCCGCGAGTAACTCGCATCAATTCCAATGGAAAATCGTTACGAATATCAGCAAGCCCCCGCTCATGTGCGAGCTGCGGGGCTTTTTTGCATTCATCAGCGCTCATAACGGACGCACACGGGAGAAAAGCTAGTTGTATCCCGGCAAAATGAATGAAAAGGAGCAGCAGATCATGCAAAAAATGAAAAGCGCGATAGCGACTGTGACGGGGATCGTCATTTTGGCCCAACTGTCGGCATCAGCAGCAGCGTGGCAAGGCATGGAGATGGGGAAGCGAGCCATTCATACGATGATCAAGCAGGCTTCGGAGAAAGTGCACAACCGCTATGAAGCCGCTGGCATTACCGATCCGGTTGCCTTTGAAGCCTTTTTCCGAAAGCTGCAGGAGGCAGTACAGGCGGGAGATAAGCGCCAGGTAGCCAAAAAAGTACACTTCCCGCTGCGGATCAACAAAGACGGGAGCAGCCGCTACGTCCGGGATGAGCAGCAATTTTTGGCGGAGTACGACCAGATTTTTGGCGATAAAGTCAAAAAAGCGTTGCTCGCGCAAAACGTCCAGGAGACGTTCGTCAACGCGGAGGGCGTGATGGTCGGCAACGGCGAGTTGTGGCTGGGGCAAATCGGCGGGAAATACGTGCTGTTTGCTGTCAATGAATAAATGGAAGGAGGAGGGCTTTTTTGCGGAAAAGCCCTAAAGTTTCATCAAAAAAATTTTATTGAACATTGTGTATATTTTACGTGGACATTATAGATAGAAAATTCTAAAATAACTAATAAATAGACAAGGATTGGGGTGGATTCGACAGAGAATGTCCGCTCCGAATGGACATTTGTAATTTTAGTTAATACGTGGTAAGATTCACGAAAAGCTGATTTGTTTAATTAAACTTAACTGAACATGAACGTAGAGAGAAAAGGAGTGGTTACAGTGAGTTTGGATACAAAACGATTGGCGGACGAGCTGGCAGAACAGGTCGTTGCGTGGCGCAGACATCTCCACCAACATCCGGAATTGTCATTCGAAGAAGAGCAGACGTCTCAATACGTCTATGAAACGTTGCAATCTTTCGGAAATTTGGAACTGTCGCGTCCGACAAAGACGAGCGTGGTTGCCCGTTTGATTGGTTCCCAGCCAGGGCCAGTGCTCGGGATGCGCGCCGATATGGACGCCTTGCCGATTCATGAGGAAAACGCAGTGCCTTACGCTTCCGGCAAAGCTGGCGTCATGCACGCATGCGGACACGATGGACATACGGCCATGCTGCTTGGAGCGGCCAAAATATTGTCGCAATACAAAGACAAAATCAAAGGAGAAGTGCGCTTCTTCTTCCAGCACGCAGAGGAACTGCCGCCGGGTGGTGCCGTGGAGATCGTCCGGGCTGGAGCAGCGGACGGGCTGGATTCCATCATCGGCATCCACCTGGCCTCGTACATGCCAGTAGGAAAATTCGGTGTGCTGTACGGAGCGCTTACCTCTTCCACAGACCGGTTTGATATCAAAATCCAGGGCAAGGGCGGGCACTCCTCGCAGCCAGAGTCGGCGATCGACCCGGTTGTCATCGGCGCTCAGGTGATTACGGCCCTGCAACAAATCGTGTCCCGCAATGTCAGCGCATTGGACAAGGTGGTCCTGTCCGTCACGATGCTGAATGCAGGCACAGCGTACAACATCATCCCGGATTCGATGACGCTGACTGGCTCAACCCGTTGCTTCGACGCCAAGATTCGCGAAAATCTCCCGGTATGGATCGAGCGGATCGTCAAAGGAACGACGGAAGCGCACGGAGCCAGCTACGAATTTTCGTTCTCCCACGGCTACACATCGGTCGTCAACGACCAGCAAGTTACCAAGCTGATGGAAGACACGATTCGCGAGAGATGGGGCGAGGAAGACATTATTTACATCGATCCGCTGATGCCGGGCGAAGACTTCTCCGAATACTTGAAAAAAGCGCCAGGCTGCTTCATTCAGCTGGGAGCCGGCAATCCGGAAAAAGGCTTTGTTTACCCGCACCATCATCCACGCTTTGATTTCGATGAAGATGCACTTGCTCGAGGTGTAGAGTTGTTTGTTCGGGCCGCACAAAAAGTAGTCATGGAATAACAGACAGGAACGAGACCGAACAGGGGGAAACATTATGACTGAGGGACGCGTGAATGTGTTCAAGCTGCATTTCTTGGTGCTTATACTGGTTGCTTTGACAGAGTTTATCGGCACGAAAAAAATTAACATCGGTATCGGGGTAATCGCTTTGTTTCCAATGCTGTACGCACTTGTTTTGGGCGGTGTGATCAGTTGGCCTTCATTTAAATTTTTGAAAGAAAAAGACATGAATGTCGCTGCGAATATTTTGGGAGTTTCGTTCTTGCTCTTCGTATGCAAGCTGGGTGCGAATATTGGGCCGGAGCTGCCAAAGCTGTGGGGAGCTGGTGTATCTCTGCTCGTGCAAGAGGTAGGGCACATCGTCGGAACGATCATTTTGGGCTTGCCGGTAGCGCTCTTGCTCGGGCTCAAGCGTGAATCGATCGGGGCCACTTATTCGCTCGACCGCGAGCCGAACCTGGCCATTGTTGTGGACAAGTTTGGCGCGAGTTCTCCTGAAGCGCGCGGCGCATTGGGCGTTTACATTTGCGGTACGCTGTTCGGCGCGATTTTCATGTCGCTTTTGGCAAGCATTTTGGGAAGCAGCGGACTGTTCCATCCGATTTCCCTCGCGATGGGCGCGGCAGTTGGCTCAGGCAGCATGATGGCCGCAGCGACAGGATCACTGGCTGTTATTTTCCCGGAAGCACAGCAAGACATCGCCTTTTACTCAGGTGCGGCCAACCTGATGATGAGCATCATCGGCACGTATGTATGTATTTTCGTGTCGTTGCCGCTGACTCAGCGCCTGTACGCATGGCTTGAACCGATTATTGGGCGTAAAAACGCTTCTGCGGAAACAGAAGGGGGGCAAAGAAGCGCATGAACCAAGTCCTGACGATTCTCATCATTGGTGCCATCACACTTGTCGGAAACTGGATCGGCTACAAGGTTCCCATCCTGGAATCCTTGCCAGGCATTGCGCTTTTGGCGGTCATTACCTTGATCGGGATGGGCTTCACGAAAATATTGCCGTTCAAATCTCCAGTCATCGTCTGGATTTCCTTGTTTGCCATGATTGCCACTTCTCCCTTTTTCCCAGGAAGCGCGTATACGGCTGCGGCGATTGCCAAAATCAATTTGCTGGCTCTCGCTACCCCGATTCTCGCCTATGCAGGTTTGTCGCTGGGCAAAGACATCCATCTGTTCAAGCAACTGAGCTGGCGGATCGTCGTCGTGTCCCTCGTTGTTTTCACTGGTACGTTCCTGTTCGCAACCTTGTTCGCAGAGATCGTATTCAAAATTCAAGGCAAGTTTTAACGCACAAAGCATGACCGAAAACCTTCGTGGCACATAGCGCGAAGGTTTTTTCGTCTCTACCCGGGGTGTACAAAAGAATTGATCGATCAGGATTAGACAGGTATACTCTTAATAATCAGAAAGATTACGGCATACGACAAAAAGAGAGAGTGGAGGCAGCACATGATCATTGACGTAAATCAGGTCACCTGGCAGCGGGACGACACAACGATCTTGAAAAACATTGATTGGCAAGTGCAAGAAAACGAACATTGGTGTCTTGTCGGCTTGAACGGCTCCGGCAAGACAAGCTTGTTGAAAATCATCTGCGGGTACACATGGCCGACGAAAGGACAAGTAAGCGTTCTCGGCGATTTGTATGGGACGGTTGATTTGCGTGAGGTGCGAAAATCGATTGGCTGGGTAAGCACGGCCTTGATCGCGCAGCTTCACGAACACGAAACGGCTTTTCGCGTGATTTTGAGCGGGCGGGAAGCGACGATCGGCTTGTACTCTGTTCCGAGTGAGGCAGATGTGCAAAAAGCGCAAGAGCTGCTGGAGACGTTTGGCTGCGCCGAGCTGAAGGACAGGCCGTTCGGTGCGCTGTCCCAGGGCGAGCGGCAAAAGATTTTGATTTCGCGGGCACTGATGGCATCTCCGCGTCTCTTGATTCTGGATGAGCCATGTACGGGGCTTGATTTGCTCTCCAGAGAGCAGCTTTTGTCGATGATTGAGCAGATTGCCAAACAGCCGGAGGGACCGACGCTTTTGTACGTCACCCATCACATCGAGGAGATTTTGCCGTGCTTTACTCACACGCTGCTGTTGAAATCAGGTGAGGTAGAGCGGGCTGGACGAACCGATGAGGTATTGACAGCCGAAGGGTTGACCCGCTTTTTCGGCGTTCCTGTCAACATCGCCCGTTCCCAGGGACGCTCCTGGGTCAGCCTGGGAGAAGAGGCATCTGTGCGTTAGCAGTCCATCATTTGGCAAGGATCGGCAATGTCGTGTATCATTGTGTATAATAATATCAATAGGAATAAAAAACTGGGAGGAGAGGAGAGATGGAAGCATGAACAACGCGATTGCGCCAATCACAGACTCCACCTGGGCGATCATCACTTATGAGGACGCATGGAACAGCTACGTGAACAGTTATGTGATCAAACAAGGTGACTCGTTTGTACTGATTGACTCCCATCAGCGAAAGCAACGGGCGTATTTTCAACAGGCATTGGAGGGAATTGGCGCCAAGCCTGAGCGGATTGACTACGTGTACTTTACGCATCGACACGCTGACCATATCGGGAATGCCGACATGTTCCCGTCTCGCAACAACTGGATTCATCTGGACGATTACTACGAACTGGACGATTTTTCGCAGACGCTGTTCGGACACACCTTTACGGGGAGCGGAGGAGATTTGCCGTCCTTGCGATTTCGTCAGCTGGCCTTTCATACGGAAGGCTCTGTCGCTTTTTTTGACCCGCAGAGCAAAATTTGCTTTGTCGGCGATCATATTTGCTTTGAGAAAACCGAGCTGGGCGAAGTGATCGGGAAGGAAAGCGAATGCCGGGCCGCATATAGGCAGCAGCTCAAAACATGGGCAGGGGAAGAACCGGATCGCGTTCCTGAATATGTAGAAAGTCTTGAAGCCTTGCTGGATTGGCCGATTGAATTTTTGGCGACCGGACACGGCCCGATTTTGCAAGGGGAGATTGCGGATTACTTGCACGAGCTGATTGGGGTGCTCCGCACGTAATGGTCGGAAGTGAAGACGTGCAAAAAGACTTGTGAAGCCAGGAGGCGACACAAGTCTTTTTGCTATCCCGATTGGCGTATGGGAACTATTCTTGCTCCGGTTCGATCAGGACAGGGTCGGAAATTTGCACATTGTATTTTTTCTTGAGTTGAGTGATCCACTCGTCGACGTTTTTGCGCTTGTTCCGCTCTTGCAGCTTCTCGGCAATCTCTGGACGGGCTTCTTCCAGCGGTTTTCCGAGTTTTTCCTTGTTTTTCTCGTAGTATTCCTTGATTTGCTCGTCTGTTACCGGATACGCTTTTTCAAGCAGCTTGTCGCGCAGCAAAATCATTTTGATACGTTCGCGCAGCTCTTTTTCGTTCGTAAAGTTTTTTTCCTTCAAGTATTGTTGGAATTTTTCCGGCGTCTTCAGCTTGTCCTTGATCGGATTGACTTTTGCGTCAACCTCCTGCTCGGATACGGTAATGCCTTGTGCGGCGCCTTCCTGTCGGCACAGCTCGATGGCGACCAGATCGGACATGACACTTGCGCCGGACTCTTTTTTCATCTGCTCGTACAGTTCGTGTTGCGAGATGGAGACGTTGCCGATCTTGGCTACTGCATTTGTATCGAGTGCAGCGGAATCTTTTGCTTGGGACACTCCGATGACTGCCAGCCCGGTCAGGAGCACGGCTACAGTCAGGATGGAAACATCAAACTTTTTCATAAAGAAACCTCTCTTTCTGGCGTACCTATGTGAAAATAGTATAGAGCAGCGATGCGGGGGAAAAATGGAACGACTTTTTACGAGAATCCCACATTTGCCTGCCAACCATGCCTAGAGCTTGGGGCGAAAAGGCGGCAATAGAAAACCGCACACCTGAATCATGTGCGGTGTTTGGTAAAATTCATGCAACGGCAAGGCGTGTTTAGCTGACGTGGGTCGATGCCTTTTGCCACTCTTCCAGGCGTTTTTCCAGCTCGGAACGGTTGAAGTGCAAGGAGCTGGCCGATTTGTCCAGCAGCTGGCGAAGATAGGTCAAAGCGTGTTCGTAATTCCCTTTGGCCGCCTCGATTTCAGCCAGGCAAAACAGCTTCCATTCCTTGGCGGAGCGCTTGCTGGCAATCAGCTGGTACGCTTCCAGCGCGCTTTCGATTTCGCCCAGTCTGGCGTGCGAGCAGGCGATGAGCGCCAAAGAATCGGTCATTCCCTGGTCGCGCTGGTAAATGCGGAAAGCCACTTCGAGCGATTCGTTGTATCGGCCGGAAGAGTAGTACACGACCGCCAAATTGTAGAACAAGTAGTGAATCATCGCTTGGTTGAACAAAGAAGGGCGTTCCTTGCACACATTGATGCCGGAAACAATATATTTTTCAGCCAGTTCGTAATTGCCAATCATAATTTCATGAGTCGATTTATCCAGCATGGCTACCGCACGCGAACGGTTTTTTCGGTAGGAAGCCTCCAACCAGCTAAGCCGTACATCCAAACGGCGTTTGTACAAATTCGCCATATATTGAAAACGGAAGGGCCAGTGCAGGCGAATGAACATGACCAACAGCACGGCTGCCAAACCCGCCAGTGTCGAGGTCAAATTAAGACTCAAATACTCCACGTAGTGACACCCTCTCTTTTTGCGCTGCCTCTATTACCCCATCTTAGCACAGAACCTGTCCGGGTGACAGACCATTCCCTTTATTTCGTCAGAGTGAGTGTCCGCCCTGCTTTTGACCCGTCAAGCTGCTGGGTTTTGAGGATGTCGTCCGAGACGGTGTACAGCGTGCGGTCAATCGTCAGGATGCGTTTGATGTTTTTGCTGTTTTCGTACCAGCCTTCTCCAGCTTTGTTCAAATCTTCTTGGCTCAGGTGCGTGATCTTGTCGGTCAACGTGAAGCCTGTGGCCAAATCGAGATGATAGACGTAGGCGCCCTGGAAGGTAAAGTGGCCGTAATCGCGTATGTCCGGGCTTTGCTTTTGCTCCTCCGTTAATTCAAAGACAGTGACAGGGAAAGCGAGCAGTTCCTTTTCTTTGGAGAAAAGCAGCGCCTTGTGATTGTACAGAAGCTCGGAATCGGTGCCTCGGTCGCCAATCACGGTTTTGAACTTTTCTTTTGGCTTGCTGACGTCGCTGACATCGAACAGCGCGATTTTCATCCCTTGGTAATAGGCTCTGTCCTTGTCAGATTCGGCTTCCTTGCCAAACCCGATAATGTGATTCTCGTCGTACGGGTGCAAGTAGTCGCTGTAGCCGGGAATTTTTAGCGCTCCCAAAATGCGGGGTGCTGCGGGCTTCGACAAATCCAGTACAAACAGCGGGTCTACGTTTCTGAAAGTGACCATGTAGGCGCGCTTGCCCATGAACCGGACCGAGTAGATTCGTTCGGTAGGCGCGACGCCTTCCAGCTTGCCGTGCAGATCGAGCTTGCTGTCGAGGACGTAGACGTTGTTTTGCGAAGTGTTTTCATCGGTGCGCCAAATGTTCCCGCTCGTCGTCGCGAGCCGGAAATAGCCGTCGTACTCATCCATGGAAAACTGGTTGAGGATGCGCCCCGGCACGCTGCCTTTTGCTGCGTAGGTCACTTGGCCGTTGTTCATGCCAAAGCGATAGATGGTCGTGTCGGTTTGCATGGGCGGCGGAGCGAAGGTAGGGGCGATTGACTCTCCTTGCTTCATTTTCGTCGGCAACACTTTTTGTTCGGTCACGGCAACATACAGACTCGTTGGCGAGGCGTAAATGTTCTCGCCTGCCCCCAAATAGGCGGACAGCGACATTTTTTGCTTCGGATCGTCGAGATTGACGCCTGCGACCATCAAGTAACTCGGCTGCACGTTTTCGGGAAAATAGCGGATGTCGTCATACGGGACTGTCAGGAACTTGTCGCCCGAAGCGCTGTCGCGATAGGCAGGGCCGGGCAGTTCATTGTTTTCCTGCAAAATCCGGTACGTGTCGATGTAGCGGTTCGCTGTCAGGTACAAGCTGCCGCCGATTTTGCGGGAAGACAAATACTGGCCTTCCACATCCAGCTGCCGGATCAGGCGAGGATGCGCTTTGTCCGCAATGTCGTAGACAAACGCTTTGACCAGTTGATTGTTTTGATAGTACGGAATGCCGCGCTTGGAAGCAGGGAGGGGGGCCATTTCGACGCTTTCATTCGCCTGGCCGATCACGATCAGCCTGCGATCGTCGACGAACATTTCCAGCGGGGTGAACAAACCGTTTTCGTAGCCGATTCTGCTCACGACATGCATCTCGGTTGCAGGGTAAGCCTTGACGATTCGCACTTCCCGGTTCGTCGACTGGTACAGGTAGGTTCCGTCGGTTTTGACGATGTCGGCTTCATCTACGCCTTGTACCTGCGTGTTCGTCGTCGAAAAATCGCGGGATGCACCTGCTGCTGCATTGTCCGCAACCGCTTTCGACATCGGGGCTGCTGTTGGCATGCTTAAAGCCGATTCTGCGATGGCGTAGTTGTACTCCGTTGCTTTGAGCAGCTTTTTCAATTGCCCGTAGCTGCCGACGAGTGGCAATCCGTCTTTTTCTGCGGCCGCAGTCACTGTCGGCTCGTGGAGCGTGCCTGCCGGGAACAAGAGCGGCATGGCGCAAAGCACGATGACTGTCGCGAGCAGCCCGGCTGCTTTTCTCTTCATTTTCAATCCCCCGTTTCTCTATCTGGTCAGGATGTGGATTCAGTAGTAAGACGTGGCAAAAGGCAAGAACGTTTCACGGATAGATGAAGTCTTTGCCCAGCCGTGTACGGACAGGGGGGAGAGCGTGTGCTATAATAATAGGCGGTTTAAGCTACCATTCACACTTACGTCAAAAGGGGCGTCTTAGATGGAAAACTTGAAGCAAAGCATTCTGGAACTGATCACGGATACTTCTACGAACTTGCCGCCAGACGTGCGTCGCGCCGTCAATGCTGCCAAGGTAAAAGAAGATCTCGGAACACGGGCAGCACTGTCTTTGTCCACCATCGCGCAAAACGTCGTCATGGCAGAAGAAAATGTTTCTCCGATCTGCCAAGATACGGGAATGCCGACATTTGAAGTGAAAACTCCGATTGGCGTTAACCAGCTCACGATCAAAAAAGCGATCAAGGAAGCGATTGTAGAGGCGACCAAAACAGGCAAGCTGCGTCCGAACTCCGTTGATTCTTTGACAGGGGCAAACAGCGGCGACAACCTGGGGCCAGGTACGCCTGTCATTCACTTCGAGCAATGGGAAGAGGATGAAGTTGAAATCAAGCTGATCTTGAAAGGCGGCGGCTGTGAGAACAAGAACATCCAATATTCCCTCCCCTGTGAGCTGGAAGGTCTGGGCAAAGCAGGCCGCAACCTGGATGGCGTGCGCAAGTGCATCCTGCATGCTGTTTACCAAGCCCAAGGCCAAGGCTGTAGCGCCGGCTTCATCGGCGTAGGGATCGGTGGCGATCGCACCTCCGGCTATGCGCTGGCGAAGCATCAACTGTTCCGTTCTGTGGACGATGTCAATCCAAATCCGGAGTTGGCTGCCCTGGAAAACTACATTATGGAAGCAGCCAATCAACTGGGCATCGGTACGATGGGCTTCGGCGGAAACTCCACTTTGCTCGGCTGTAAGGTGGGCGTGGAAAATCGCCTGCCAGCAAGCTTTTTCGTTTCCGTCGCCTACAACTGCTGGGCATTCCGCCGTCAAGGGGTTCGTCTGCATGCAGAAACAGGCGAAATTTTGCGCTATCTGTACAAAGATGAAGCTGTGGCAATGGATCTGGCTCCGACCGCAGCGGCGAGCGAAGCGGCAGAAGAGCGCCGCGAGGTTGTGCTCCAGGCGCCGATTTCCGAGGAACAAATCCGCAGCCTGAAAGTGGGCGACGTGGTCATCATCAACGGGGAAATGCACACAGGCCGCGACGCTTTGCACAGCTACCTGATGGACCATGACTGTCCGGTCGACCTCAATGGAGGCATTATTTACCATTGCGGTCCGGTAATGCTGAAAGACGAAGCAGGCGAGTGGCATGTAAAAGCGGCTGGCCCGACAACCTCCATCCGCGAGGAGCCATACCAGGGTGACATTATCAAGAAATTCGGAATCCGCGCTGTTATCGGAAAAGGCGGAATGGGCGCAAAAACGTTGAAAGCGTTGAATGAGCATGGCGCTGTGTACCTGAATGCCATCGGCGGTGCCGCGCAATATTATGCGGAGTGCTTGGAAAAAGTCGAAGGCGTGGACTTCATGGAATTTGGAATCCCGGAAGCGATGTGGCACTTGCGCGTAAAAGGCTTCGCCGCGATTGTCACGATGGATTCGCACGGAAACAGCCTGCACGCAGATGTCGAGCAATCGTCTCTGGAAAAATTGGCGCAATTTGCCGAACCGGTATTTAAATAAGAATAACGAGATAGCCAAAAAAGCCTCTGGCGCCGCATTGTGCGCTGGGGGCGTTTTGCTTTTTTGCCGTGACTGTACGCACGCTGTACGCCGAGCTTTTGGCTCTGGCTGCCTTTAGCCTTTGCCGTGTTTTTTCGAGCCTGTCACGGCGAATATACTGGGTGAATGACCATTTTCGCAAAGATAGGTATTGGTTTATTTCCGTTGCTTGCGGGCGGGCATAGGTTAGTAACGAACAAAGAAACGATAGGAGGAGTGAGATTCGTGAACTACACAGTTCGTGCGGGAGATACATTGAACAGTATCGCGGCCCGCTTTGGCGTGCCGGTACAGGAATTGATCCGAGTGAATAACATTGCCTATCCGTACTACATTTACGTGGGTCAAAACTTGTACATCCCCGTCAGTACAACACCTGCCCCCACAAGCGATGTCGAGCGGAGACTGACTCGCGTGGAAAACCGGGTGGACGCGTTGCGCGACGATTATACCAAGCTCGACGATCGGGTAGATCGCCTGGAGACGCGCATGAACCGCCTGGAAGCCCGTGTAACCCGTCTGGAGCGAATTGTCCCGGCACCTCCGCCGACACCAACCGTCAGACCGACACCAAGACCAACTGCGACCCCGCGTCCGCGTTGATTGAACAAATAGCCCGGCTATCCTTTCTTTGCAAGGGGCAAAGAAAATTCCCGCTTCGCCATTTCCTCTTGGCCCCGATCTGCATAAGGTGGTACTAGAGGATTACGAGGAGGTGCGGCCATGCTAGGGTTTTTCAACGGTAAAAACGTCAGACACCATTTCATGGGCGTCTATGGGAAAGTGGTGCAAATTCGGGAGCTGGTAGAAGTGATCGACCAAGTGTTCGATTCCTTCCACAAAGTGAACAGCATCAGCAAGACGATGCTCGGGCCCCGGAAGCCGAGTGCGAAAAAACTCGACAAACTCAGATGACGACCAGCTATGAAGCTGGACAGCAAAAAAACCGCCTCCAATCTCGGGGCGGTTTTTTTTGTAAACAAGTATTCAGCGAGGCTTTTGCACGGAGTGTTTTTCTCCGGGATGCTCCTGATCCTCATCAGCCAGTCTGCCAGTCTGCTTTTGCTTTTGGGCAAGGCGCGGCTAATCGAAAAAAAGAACCCCGCCGCTTGATTTCATCAAAAGGCAGGGTTCCCAAAGCGTGAGACTGTTATGATTTTGGATTCATCGCTTGCGCAGCCATCCGCACCATTTCTTTGACCATGCTGCCGCCCAGTCTGCCGCCGATCCGGCCTGCATCGTGCGAAGTGAGCTGGCCGTTGTATCCGCGCTGCAAAGGGACGTGAAGCTCGGATGCCACTTCGTACTTGGCCTGGTTCGGGTCAGCGACATGGGCGACTCGTGCTTTCAACGCATCCAGCCCTTCTTGGGCACCCGGGACGAGAGGACGTTTTCGTCTGCTCATGGATCATCACCTCTCGTCTTAGCGTGCCCAACTAGACGAGTGCCTTGCGCATCGTGAAATTCGTCTCCGGGTAGTAAGTGTTGGCAACGAGCAGGTTTGGCCCTGCGCATTTGGCCGCTGGACAGAAGCAGTTGATTTTCTGGTTCATGGAATGTCCCTGCCAAGTGTCAAACATGCGTTGCAGCTCGTCTTTTTGAATATTGCCGAGCGGTTCCACGTCTCCGAAGTCTGTCACGATCACGTCGCCCGTAAAAATGTTGATATTCAAGCGATTCCGACCATCCGGATCGTTGCGGGTCGTGACATTTTTCGCCGTACGGAGCCGCTGGATCAACGCCCTGTCTGCTTCGTCCGCACTGCAAGCGAAAAACGGCAGCGTGCCGAACAGCATCCACAAATCTTCGTTACGGACATCGAGCATCCGGTGAATGGCCTGGCGCAGCTCATCGAGAGAAAGCACGTCGAGATCGCGGGCAAAGTCACTCGCGTACATCGGGTGCACTTCGTGCCTGCGGCTGCCCATTTCCTGGATTTGCCGATGGAGCGTATCCAGCTTGGGCCAGGTGCGATGATTGAGCATCGTCTCCGCCGAGACAAACACGCCTGCCTCCGCGAGCTTGCGCGCGTTGTCCATCATCCGCTCAAACTGCACTTCTGCCTGTTTGCCTGAAACCGGCTGCCTGGCTTTTGCGTAAACAATATCATGAAACTCCTCCGGGGTAGACCAGTTCCAGGAAATATGCATGACATCTATGTAAGGCAAAACCAGTTCGTAGCGGGAAAAGGGCATGGACATGTTGGAGTTGATCTGGGTCCGCAGCCCGCGATCCGCCGCGTAGCGCAGGATGGGCTGGATGACTTCCTTGACAGTTCGTTCGCTGTACATCGGTTCTCCGCCTGTTATACTTAGCGTAAGCAAATCTTTGGCTTCGTCCAGGCGACGAAGGATGAGATCGACAGGCAGAGCGGGATCGTCTTTATATCGCAATGTATCGCCAACCGCACAATGCTCGCAGCGGAGATTGCACAGATTCGTTACAGTAAACTCGACGCTGGTCAATTTATAGGCGGGGGGTGTCGCATTAAACAACGGCTCCCATGGATCGTGTATCGGTGTTAGTGGTGTTGTTGGAACCATGCGGATCAATTGTGGAAACCTCCTTCATTCTGCGTACAACTCAACCTATTATAACGACATTAGAGCGGAAGGAGAATAGCTAACGACATGATTATGGGGATGTCTTTTGGGCGCGGTGTGCTTTTTCACGATCGCAATGTGCTGGCTTGTGCGGAAGTAAAAGACGGCGTTATCCACATGTGGGCGGAAAAAATCACACTCAAAACGATTGGAAAGCTATGGTATCGTATTTTTTTCTCCTTTCCCTGGTATTATCAGCTTTTTCACTTGCTCCTCGCCTGCTATGTAGTGGCGGCTCTGGTGCATCCGGCCTGGGCAGTCGTAGACCCGATGTGGGTGGCTGTCTATATCGGCGGCTTTCACTTTGTTTTTCCAAAAATGATGAAAAAGTTTCACGGTGCAGAACATAAAGTATTCAGCTATTCCGGCAGAAAATCGCTGGCCGCCTTGCCGCAAATTGCCAAGGCTGACATCGTCAATGACGGTTGCTCGACTAATCTGGTCGTCTGGTTTTTCGTTGGCTTTCTGCTCTCTGTCTGGTTTTTGCCGATGGAGTGGAGCATCGTCTGCGGCGTCGGCGGACTTTTGGTAGGAATGTTCGGAGATCGCTACGTGCGCAAATATTGCGGAGTTGTTTACAAGCTCTCGGCCTTTTTCCAAAAGTATTTTACGACGAAAGAGCCGGATCGGCTGCATCTGGAGACGGCTATTCGCTCCTACATGCTGTTTGAGCACATACGCGATATGGAACGGCAGCACTCGGCATGAGAAGGAAAGAGAAGTGAGAAGCAACAAGCCTCCTGGGCAAAGGGGGCTTTTTGGGTCACGACAACGAAGGAGGCAGAGGGATATGAAAATAGCACCGCGAGATTTTGCTGGAAAAGGACTCGCTTATACGCTTCGTTCGGCTCAAGAGGAAGACGCGAGCGAGCTGGTAGCCGTACGACTGCAAATCGATGGGGAAACGGAAAATATGGACAGAGAGCGAGGCGAGGGGTTTCTGGATGAAGCTGCCTTTCGCGAATTGATCCGGGCTGACTCGGAAAGTGAGCGCAATCTGTTCCTGGTCGCGGTGGCGAATGGTCGCATCGTTGCCTTTTCGCGCTGTCAAGGAAGCTCGCTCAAGCGACTGGCGCACCGGGTTGAATTTGGCGTAGGCGTTTTGCAGGAATATTGGGGATACGGCATCGGGAAGCAGCTGCTTCAAGAATCGATCGCCTGGGCAGATGAACATGGCGTGAAAAAAATGACGCTGCAAGTTCTGGAGACGAATGAAAAGGCGATTGAGCTGTATCAACGGCTTGGCTTTGAGACAGAGGGCGTGCTGAAACAGGACAAGCTGTTATCAGACGGCAACTATTACAGCACGATCGTGATGGGGCGATTTGCAAAATAAAAAAGGTCGAGGGCATACGCATTGTCCTCGACCTTTCGCTTTATCTCTCCAGCGGGTTTTCTTCCAGCTGGCGGTACGTTTTTCCTTTGTCCACATAGGACTGGCGAATGCGCACCAGTTCCTTGAAGTCGGCTTCGGTCAGCTCGCGCTTTACTTTCGCGGGATTGCCGACGACGAGCGTGCGCGGTGGCACTTTCATTCCCGGAGGAACCAGCGCTCCGGCGGCGACCATCGCCTCTTCGCCGATTTCGGCCCGGTCCAAAATGATCGCTCCCATCCCGATTAACGCGCCGCGGCGCACCACGCAGCTGTGCAGGACGGCATTGTGCCCGACGGTGACTTCATCTTCGAGGATCAGCGGATTGTTCGGGCTTTGGTGCAAGGTGCTGTTGTCCTGCACGCTCACCCGTTTGCCGATCACGGTTGGCGCGATGTCACCGCGAATTACGGTGTTGTACCAAATGGAAGAGTCTTCGCCAATCTCAACGTCGCCTGTTACGACAGAGCCTTTGGCCAGAAAAACGCTGGGATGAATGTTAGGCTTGATGTTTTCAAAGGGAAGCAGTAGCATAAAAACCTCCTGGTCAGTGAGTAAGCGTGCAGCTGTTTTCTTGCGGACGGGGATGATGAATCGAGAATCGCCCCGTGACAGGGTCGCAGTCAATGACGGTGCCGATCAGCTTGTCCACATCTTGCGGTTGATAGAAGAAGCGGATGCTGTTGATTTCCTCAATCTGGTCGCGCTTGTCCGCTTCGGTAATGGCAATGCTGTAGGTGAAGCTGCCGCATCCGGTCGTGGTTGGAACAAGCTTGATTCCGAGCTTGTCTGCGTCGTGTTCTTCCGCAATCATCAGGGCAAGGCGCGCTGCCGCCTGCGAGGTAATGTTTATCACAATCAACCCTCCTTGTAGCCTCTCTATTGTACTACAGGTTTGCGATTGGATCGAATGCGAACATTCCAGCTTCTGTTAGTTGACCGCAAACGGCGCATGTGATAGAGTATGTAGTACTGATTCGTGAATGCGGGAAATGTGGGTAGTCGCTGCCGCAATCGCTTCGGCGGTTGGCGGTAGAGGAAAGTCCAGGCTCGCCCAAGCTGAGATGCTTGGAGTGTTCGTACCTGGCGCAAGCCAGGGCAGTGAGGCGCAAGCTTTGCTGACGGCGTGGAAAGGGCTCTCTCTGAGGCCCGAGTACGCTGAAAGTGCCACAGAAACGTAGCTTTTCTGGCGACAGAAAAGATGGAACGCGGTAAACCCTGCGAGCGAGAAACCCAAATTTGGTAGGGGAACCGTCCTGAAGGAACCAAACGGAAGGGACGGATGGCATCTTTGGATGCCATAGATAGATGGCTACCGCTCTTGGTGCGAGGGCTTGGCCCGTTTGAAGCACGGGAGAGACAGAACCTGGCTTACAGCATTTCCTGCTGGATATGATTGGAATACCGGGAGGCGCCAAGCTTTGGCGACGTTCCGGTTAAAAAGCAAAGACCGCCTTCATGCGAGGGCGGTCTTTTTGCATGCCAAAAGCAAGCGCGGCACAGCGGCAAGTGTGCTTTGGAGGAGCAAAAGACAACCTTCTGTGATAAGATAAAGGTATGTTTCTCGATCTGCTTACACGGAAAAAGGCTCGGGTGAGGGATCGAAGGAAAAAAGCGCAGACGAAAGAGGGATCGACCGTGAGCTTCACGACAGAGGAAAATGGGATTTTTCCAGCCGTTTGTTCGCTGGATTGTCCGGATCAATGCGGGTTGTTGCTTCACAAGCAGGATGGCAAGCTGGTCAAAGTAGTAGGCGATCCGAATCATCCTGTGACAAAAGGAAACATTTGCAACAAAGTGCGCAACATGGCGGCGCGATTGAATGATCCCAAGCGTCTGGCCTATCCGCTCAAGCGGGTCGGGAAAAAAGGCAGCGGCGAATTTGTCCGCATCAGCTGGGAGGAAGCCATCGATACGATCGTCTCCCGCTGGCGCAGTCTGATTGCCACAGACGGACCGGAAGCGATTTTGCCGTACAGCTTTTACGGGAACATGGGCAGAATCAATGTGGAGGGAATGGATCGGCGCTTTTTCCACCGGATGGGAGCGAGCCAGCTTGACCGGACGATTTGCAACAGTGCTGGCGGAGTTGGCTACAACTACACGATGGGCGGAGCTTTCGGGACCGACCCGGAGGATACCGTTCACGCCAAGCTGATGATCATGTGGGGGATCAACACGGTCAGCACGAACATGCACCAGGTAGTCCTGGCTGAACAAGCCCGGAAAAATGGCGCGAAGATCGTCGTCATCGACGTGCACAAAAACCAGACAGGGCGTTGGGCCGACTGGTTCATTCCGATCTTGCCGGGCACGGACACGGCGCTGGCCTTGGGACTGATGCATGTGTTGTTTGCAGAAAACTTGGTTGATTCCGCCTTTTTGCAATCGTATACGGTTGGATACGAAGAATTGCGAGAGCATGTGAAGGCATACGATCCGGCAACAGTCTCTGCCATTACAGGCGTTCCGGTTGACGATATTTACAAGCTGGCCAGATGGTATGGGGAGACGTCGCCTTCGTTTATTCGCATTGGCAACGGCATCCAGCATCATGACAACGGAGGAATGTGCGTCCGGGCGATTTCCTGTCTGCCGGCGCTCACCGGACAGTGGCTGGTCCGGGGCGGCGGCGCGATCAAAGGGAACAAAGGCTTTTTGGAACACAACAAAACGGCCGTGCAACGGCCCGACTTGTTAGCGAACAAAAACACGAGAGTCATCAACATGAATGAACTGGGCAAGGTGCTGCTTGAGGTACAGCCTCCCGTGAAGTCGCTGTTTGTGTACACGAGCAACCCGGCTCTTGTCGCACCGGAAGGCAACAAGGTCAGACAAGGGCTGGCAAGAGAAGATTTGTTCACGGTCGTGCACGATCTGTTTTTGACCGAGACAGCCAAGTATGCGGATATCGTTTTGCCCGCCACGTCTTCCTACGAAAACATGGATTTCTACACGAGCTACTGGCACCATTACATCCAGTTGCAACAGCCCGTCCTCGCCCCGTATGAAGAGAGCAAGTCCAATACGGAGCTGTTCCGGTTGTTGGCAGCCGCCATGGGCTATGATGAACCTGCTTTCCGCGATTCCGACGAAGACATGATTCGCCAGGCGCTGGAAGGGCACGGCAATCCGCATATGGAAGATATCACCTTCGAGTCGCTGGTGGAGCACAACTACCGCAAAGCCAAGGTCGACTCGTACTTTACGGGCCGCCTGTCCACGCCGAGCGGAAAAATCGAGCTGTACTCGCAGACGATGGCGGACAGAGGGTATCCGCCGTTGCCGACCTATTCGCCGCTCGCAAAAGACGGCGATTATCCGTATCAGTTCGTGCCCGGGCCGAACCATAACTTTTTGAACTCGACGTTTTCCAACAACGAGAAGCATATGAAGATGGAAAAAATACCGAAGCTGCACATGAACCAGGCGGACGCCCAGCAAGTCGGGATTGAGGATGGGGATACCGTCCGGGTGTGGAATGACCGTGGAGAGTGCGAACTGGTTGTCTCTGTTGGCGAAAATGTGCTGCCGGGCGTGGTTGTCAGCCAGGGCTTGTGGGCAGATGGACCAGAGTCCAAGCATTACGTGAACGCGTTGACCCCGGATCGGATTGCCGACATGGGCGGTGGAGCGACATTTTTCTCCGGACGGGTGGATGTAGCCCGGATCGCGCGGTAAATCGGGCGTAAAAGGGCGTACTAGCATAAGCCCTTCTCCATACGGTTTATGGAGGGGGTGAAAACGTTGGATGAATTGCGTATGTTCAAGCAGTTTATCAGTTCCGCCGAGCAAGTCTGGACGCAGATTGCCACCTCGCCCCGAGGGAAGGTTGTCTACACCGTGAACGGCGTCGATTACACGCCGTTGCCGGATAAGTACAACACCAAGCGAAAAATCTCCCGCATTTTTCGCAGGTATTGGGGAAAGCAGCTGACAGAAACGATGATCCGCAATCTCCAATTACGGCTGCTCAAAGGAAAGCTGTGCATCCCGTGTGGAACCATTCCTTCCGTACCTTGCGCGGTGCAATCCTTGCAAGTAAAGGCCAATCTGCCGAATCAGCGGACGATTGCCGCTACTTTGGTCGGGGGAGAAAAGAAGACAAAAGTAGACTATCGGTTGATCCGTTCGGGGGAGACGCAATCGTTTACGATCATGAAGCGCTCCGGTCGTGAGCTGGATGTGCGATACCGTCCGCCAGTCGCTCCCGCAACCGCACCGAAAGCCGCCGCAAAACCTGTTGCCAAGCCAGCGGCGAAAAAAGCAGCGCCGAAACCGTTGCTGAATCCAGCCGTGAAGCCGGAAGCAAGGTCAAAGCGGAAACCCAAAGGCAAAGGGAAGCAAAAGCTCCTCAAAACCCCATGATGATGGGGTTCGGGGAGCTTTTGCCTTTTCCAAAAACGATTATGCCTTGATCGTCACGCGATATTCGCGCAGCCAGTAATCCATTTGGCCGAGGTAGGCGAACAGCTGCGGCGTGCTCATGAGCTGGCCGAAAAACGGAATGCTGGAAGCCTGGGCGTCCGACTCGGCGATTTTGCGAATGACCGGGACGTCAATCAGTTGCAGCAGCGGGGAGCTGGGATCGTTCAAAATGTCGAGCAGCCACGTGCGAACCGCTTTTGTATAGGAAGGATTGTGCGTTTTCGGATACGGGCTTTTTTTGCGGTACAGCACTTCGTCCGGCAAAATGCCCTCCATCGCTTTGCGCAAAATGCCTTTTTCGCGATTGCCGTGCGTTTTCATTTCCCAGGGGATATTCCAGACGTATTCCACGATCCGGTGATCGCAAAAAGGGACGCGCGCTTCCAGGCTTGCAGCCATGCTCATCCGATCTTTGCGATCCAGGAGCGTATTCATGAACCAGGTGATGTTGAGGTAAAACATTTCTCTTCGCCGTGCTTCAATCGGGTCCTCACTGGGCAGATGAGGCACTTCGTCCAGCGATTCCGCGTAGCGCATCGCGACGTACTCCTCCGGCTTGACCCAGGCGCGCAGCTCGGGCGACAGCCACAAAGCCCGTTCCTTGACTGCCCGCGACCAGGGGAATGTCCCTGCATGCAGCAGCTCCTCGCGGTAAAACCACGGATAGCCGCCAAATACCTCATCCGCGCATTCTCCTGAGAGAACGACGGTTGTCTCTTTTTTGATTTCCCGGCAGAACAAGTACAGGGAAGCGTCGACATCGGCCATTCCCGGCAGGTCGCGGGCGAGTGTCGCTACCTTCAGCGCATCGACCAGTTCGGCTGTGTCAAACTCAATCGTATGGTGCTGGGTGCCCAAGTATTGCGACACGAGCTGGACGTAAGGCGCATCTTCATTTGGCTGAAAAGAGCTCGCTTGAAAATGCTTGTCGTTGTCCACGTAATCAATCGAGTAGCTGTGGAGCGTTCCCCGGCCTGTTTCCTTGAAATGCTCGGCGGCTACCGCCGTAATGACGCTGGAATCAAGCCCGCCGGACAAAAGCGTGGCAACAGGGACGTCCGCGACGAGCTGCCGCTTGATCGAATCGACGACAAGCTCTCTGACCCGTGCCGCTGTGGTTGGCAAGTCATCGGTATGCGGACGGCTCGCAAGCCGCCAGTATGTTTCCTGTTTGACACGGTCGCGCGTTACGGTCAAAAAGCAGCCGGGCCGCACCTCGTGCACTTGATGGAAGACGCCGTGACCAGGGGTGCGAGCGGGGCTGATGCCGAACACTTCCGCCAGTCCTTCCCGCGAAAGCTCCGGTTTGACGTCTGGATGCGCCAGCAGTGCTTTGAGTTCGGAGGCGAACAAGAAAGAGCTGCCTCTTTGCGCGTAAAAAAGCGGTTTGACTCCCATCCGGTCGCGGGCGACAAACAGGCGCTGCGCCCGTTCGTCCCAGATCGCAAAAGCGAAAATACCGTTCAGCTTGGCAAGGCAGTTCGTGCCCCATTCGAGATAGCAGTGCAAAAGCACTTCGGTGTCGGAGTGGGACTGAAAAGTATGACCGCAAGCAAGCAGCTCTTGCCGGAGGTCTTCCGTGTTGTACAGCTCACCGTTGTAAATCATCGTGCAGGCATGTTCGCTTTTGAGAGCTGTCATCGGTTGCTGCCCGCCGGCAGGGTCTACGACGACGAGGCGGCGATGGCCGAGGGCGGCGCGCGGAGTCAGCCAAAAGCCTTCTGCATCTGGCCCGCGATCTTTGAGGCATTGCGTCATTTGCTGGAGTACCGGACGCTCCTGGGAAAGGTCTTTTTCCCAATCAATCCAACCTACGATTCCACACATGTTCTGATCACCCTTCCCATGAAGCATTGCACACTCAGCGTATGCAGGACGCCCAGTTAGATTGCCTGTCCAGCAGGGAATTGGGAGTAAAATGCGGAATTTATAGAAGATTTCAACAAGCAAGCAGGAGGACGCCGTGGACAATCTCACGCTGTTGCTCATCGAGAGAATGGGCATTCTCTTGACTCTCGGGTTTATGTTGACGAGGATTCCGCTGTTTCGGCAGCTGCTCGATCGGGAACTGCACGTTGGCACGTCTGTTGCCTTTTCCATGATGTTTGGCTTGTTCGGTGTGGCAGGTACATATGCAGGCGTAGTGGTGCACGAGGATGGATACGTTCCGAGCTTCTGGATTTTTCCGCTTTCCGGAGACGAGATTGTGGCAAATTCCACGCTGGTCGGCGTCGTGATCGGCGGTTTGCTCGGCGGGCCAATGGTCGGGATGGGAGCCGGAATCATTGCGGGCTTGCATCTGTATGATCTCGGCGGATTTGCAGCGCTTCCGATGGGGCTGTCTGTTCCGCTCACTGGACTTTTGGCAGGCTATGTGGCGCGGTTTTTTTCCCAGGAGCGGGTCATTTCTCCGTCCAAGGCATTGTTTATCGGAATGTTCGCGCCTGTGATCCAGATGTCGCTTTTGCTGATCATGTCGGGCCCGCCTGATCTCGTGCGCACGATGGTCAATGTGATCGGCATTCCGATGGTCTTGACCAACAGCATCTCGATTGCGATTTTTACGACGATGATTCGCGTCGCTTTGCAAGAAGAGGAGCGTTCTGCTGCGCTGGAGGCTGAGCGTGCGTTCACAATTGCGCAGCGAATTTTACCGCAGTTGAAAATGGGGCTGAATCCGCAAACAGCCCAGGCGGCGGCGCTCGTGCTTCAGCGGGAGGCGAAGGCGATCGCCGTAGCGGTGACCGATCGGGAGCGGCTGCTGGCCCACGTCGGAGCGGGTACGGACCATCACGCTCCGGGAGAACCGATCCAGAGCGACCTCGATCAGCGGGCGATGGCGAGTGGCTGCATTGAAAAAGGCCATGGCCGGGAACTGCTTGGCTGCCGACAAAAAAATTGCCAACTGCATGCAGCCATCCTCATCCCCATCAAAGAAGGGGGCAGTGTCGCCGGACTGATCAAGCTGTACTTTCGCCGCCCCCAGCAAATCGGCAAAGTCCAGGAAGCATTGGCCAAAGGGCTGGGCAATCTGATCTCCAACCAGCTGACCATCTCGCTTGCGGAGCAGATGAAAGGGTTGATGAAGGACGCAGAGCTGCGAATGCTGCAAGCCCAGATTCATCCGCACTTTTTGTTCAATACGCTTAATTCGATCGTGACCTTGATTCGCATTGATCCGAAGCTCGCCAGACACATGACGATTCAGCTGGGAGTGTTCATGCGCTTCAACCTGAAGCTTACGTCAAGCGCACAAGTAACGGTCGGTCAGGAGCTGGAGCATTTGCACGCCTATTTGGAAATTATCCGCATTCGCTTTTCCGAGCAATTTGCTGTGCAGACGCTGGTTGATCCCGGTGTGGAGGATGTGCTTATGCCGCCTGGCACCCTTCAGCCGTTGATCGAGAACTGCATCCACCACGGACTGCGCGATATGGGCGCAGGCGGAGAAATCAGGCTGTGTGTGCAGCGACAGCCAACCGCCGTTCATTTTACGATCGAAGACAACGGCAGAGGATTCCCGGAGGAACTGCTTCCTCTGTTGGGCAAAATTCCGATGGAGCGCAAGGAAGGAAACGGCATCGGGGTTCATAATGTCAATCAGCGGCTGATCAGCTTGCAAGGCCCGGATGCCCAGCTTCATTTTGCCAACAGGCCAGAAGGCGGTGCTTTGATCACATTTACGATCCCGATCAAACAGGAGGTGAGTGCCTGATGCCGATTCGCATCATGATTGCCGAAGATGAACGACTGGCACGCGAAGAGCTGAGCTATTTGTTGCAGCAGGAGGAAGATGTCGAGCTGCTTCCTTGTGCCACCAACGGAAGAGAGCTGTTGGAAATGGTAGACGAGCACGAGCCGGACGTCGTTTTTCTCGATATGAAAATGCCGGAGCTGGAAGGGGCACAGGCTGCCCGAATGCTCGCCGCCAGAAAGCCGCAGCCGCTCATCGTGTTCTGTACAGCGTACGAGGCGTTCGCGGTGGATGCCTTCAAGCTGAACGCGGTCGATTATTTGCTAAAGCCGACCGAGCCAAAAAGACTCGTGGAAACGATGCAGCGCATACGCGAGCGACTGGTCAAGCCGAAGCCGGAGCCTGCGACTGCCAAGCGCTCCAAGCTGCTTGTCGAAGAAAACAGCAGGCTGGTGGTGATCGACCCGGCGACGATCGTCTACGCGGTGCGGGAAGAACGGCTCGTTCGTATCATCACCCAGTCGGACGCTTACTCCACGCGGATGACCTTGACGCAGCTCGCTGACAAGCTCAGTGGCTACGATTTTTTTCGCACGCACAAAAGCTATCTCGTCAATCTGAACTACGTGAGCGAGCTTGAGCCGTGGTTCAACGGCGCGTACAACCTGCTTTTGAAAGGAGAGGCGAAAACGCGAATCCCCGTTTCCCGGACTTCCGCCAAAGACTTGCTCAAACGACTCGAAGAAACGTAAACCGCAGATCGCGATGCAAAACTTGCCGTTGGCGCACGCCCCCAGACATCTTGCGCGCAAAACCACACGAATTACCAATGATTCCCTACAATAGAGGAAGCGCTTACATTTTGTTTGAAGAGGGGGAGGTTCCCATGAGCAATCCGCTATCGGCGAAAAAAGCCGGCAGTCAAAAGCAGGACGCTACCGATTACACGGCGATTATCCAATCAGCTACCTTCAAGGAACTTTTGCGAAGCAAAAGGGCGTTCATCCTGCCATCTTCCATTTTCTTCTTCGTGTTTTACTTTACTTTGCCGATCCTGACTTCTTACTTCACGGTGCTCAATCAGCCGGCGTTCGGGGCGATCTCGTGGGCGTGGGTGTTCGCCTTTGCCCAATTTATCATGACCTGGGGGCTCTGTATTCTGTACACCAAGAAAGCGGAACGTTTTGACGAGCTGGTGGAGAAAGTCAAACAGGAGACAGGGGGCAGAGGCTGATGAATGTAACGGCATTTTTACTGTTTTTAGGAATTGTTCTGCTCACGCTTGTCATTACGTACTTCGCTTCGAAGCGGACGAATACGACGAGCGAGTTTTACACGGCAGGCGGCGGGCTGACAGGGTGGCAAAACGGGCTGGCGATCGCCGGAGATTACATGTCGGCCGCTTCCTTCCTCGGGATCGCCGGAATGATCGCTCTCAGCGGGTTTGACGGGTTCTTTTACAGCATCGGCTTTCTTGTCGCTTATTTGGTCGTGTTGTACCTGGTGGCGGAGCCGCTGCGCAACCTCGGCAAGTACACGATGGCAGACATGATTGCCGCGCGTTTTGACAATAAGCAGGTACGTGGTGTGGCCGCGCTGAACTCCATCGCCATCTCGATTTTTTACATGATCGCCCAGCTGGTCGGGGCAGGGGCGCTGATCAAGCTGCTCCTGGGGCTGGAGTACAGCACTTCGGTGTTGATCGTCGGTGCGCTGATGACGGTCTACGTCGTGTTCGGCGGCATGACGGCAACCTCGTGGGTGCAAATTGTCAAAGCGGTGCTGCTGATGCTCGGGACGTTCGTGATTTCGCTCATGGTGTTCGCCAAGTTTGATTTCAATTTGCTGACGATGTTCGAGCAAATGAAAACAGCGACACCGCTCGGCGACCAATTTCTCAATCCCGGGAACAAGTTCAAAGTCGGGCTGGATACGATCTCGCTCAATCTCGCGCTCGTACTGGGAACAGCGGGTCTGCCGCACATCCTGATTCGCTTCTTTACCGTAAAAGATGCGACGACCGCGCGCAAGTCCGTCGTGTACGCGACATGGATCATCGGGATCTTTTACGTCATGACGATCTTCCTCGGGTTCGGAGCAGCCGCTTTCGTCGGCGCTGCCAACATGGATGCGGCTGGCAATATGGGCGCTCCGCTGCTTGCCCAATCGCTCGGCGGCAACTTCCTCTTCGCTTTCGTATCGGCTGTAGCGTTCGCGACTATTTTGGCGGTCGTGGCAGGACTCGTACTGACAGCGGCTTCGGCATTCGCGCACGATTTTTACGGCCATGTCATCCGTCAAGGCAAAGCGACGGAAAAAGAGCAGATGAAAATGGCAAAATGGGCTTCGGTCGGCGTCTCGATCGTTTCGATCTTGCTCGCGCTGTTTGCCCAGAAGCTGAACGTGGCCTTTCTCGTTGCGCTCGCCTTCGCTGTGGCAGCAAGCGCGAACTTGCCCGTCATCTTGTTCACGATTTTCTGGAGAAGGTTCAACACGACAGGGGCGATCAGCGGCATGCTCGTCGGACTGTTCAGCTCACTGATTCTCGTGGCGTTGAGCCCCAACGTCTGGAACCCGGTTGCCGGAAAAGCCATTTTGGTCGGCGAAGCGCTGTTCCCGCTGCCGAATCCGGGGATCGTCTCCATCCCGCTCGGGTTTTTGGCAGCCTGGATCGGAACGCTCCTGTCCAGCTCGCGCAACGATGCGAAGTACGACGAAATTTTGGTGCGGGCCAACACAGGAATGAAAGATTCAGCGTAGAAGCAATTAACGCAAGGAAGCTCGTGCCAGTTCAAAGGCTGGGGGTCATCCCCGGTCTTTTTCATTTGTACGGGAGAGGGGGCTTGTCGGTGACGACGATCATTTTCTTTTTGGCTGTCATCATCGGGACGATGGCGATCACGTATTCGGCGGCGAAACAAACGGGAACGACCAAAGATTTTTATGCGGCAGGCAACCGCCTGACAGGGCTGCAAAATGGCATCGCGATTGCGGGCGACTACATGAGTGCCGCGTCGTTTCTCGGCATCGCCGGGACGATTGCGATGTACGGCTTTGACGGCTTCGTCTACGCTATCGGCTTTTTCGTCTCCTACTTGATCATTTTGTTCCTGATTGCCGAGCCGTTGCACAATCTCGGGCGCTACACCTTGGCAGATGCCATCGCGGTGCGGTTTGACAGCTTGTGGCTGCGCGGAGTGGTTGCCTGTACGACCTTGCTGATCACGATTTTTTACATGATCGCCCAGCTCGTCGGGGCGGGGGCGCTGATTCACTATTTGCTTGGGGTTCACTACGATACGGCGGTGATGATCGTCGGCAGTCTGATGACTTTTTACGTCGTCTTCGGAGGGATGGTCGCTACTTCGTGGGTGCAGATCATCAAAGCGATCTTGCTTTTGACCGGGACGCTGGTGCTCAGCCTGATCGTCTTTTCCCGTTTTGGCTGGAGCCTGTCGGAAATGTTTTCCCATGTCAGCACGATTACGCCTTTGCAGGAGCAATTTTTGCATCCGGGCAACCAGTTGAACGACCCGCTGGAAACGATCTCGCTGCATCTTGCGCTCATCCTCGGGACGGCCGGGCTGCCGCACATCATCTCCCGCCTGTTTACGGTCAAGGACGCAGTGACAACCCGTTCCTCGATCTACACCGCTACGTGGGTGATCGGCGCGTTTTATTTGCTGACGATTTTTCTCGGCTTTGGTGCAAGCACGTTTGTCGGGTATGAGGCGCTGAAAAATGTAGGCTTCGGCGGCAATTTGACGGTGACGCTTTTGGCGGACGCGCTTGGCGGCGAATTTTTGATGGCATACATCGCGGCTGTCGCTTTTGCCACGATACTGGCTGTCGTGACAGGGCTGGTGCTGTCCGCCTCGTCGGCTTTTGCCCATGACGTTTACAGCCACCTGATTCGCCGCGGGCTGGCTTCGGAAAAGGAGCAGGTCGTCATGGCGAAATGCTCGTCCGTTGCGGTCGGATTCGCCTCGATCTGGCTGGCGATCGGCGCGGAAAAAATGAACGTGGCGATTCTCGTCGGCTTGACTTTTGCCGTAGCCGCTTCTGCCAATTTGCCGCTGCTGTTGTTCACCCTGTATTGGCGCCGTTTTACCGTGCGCGGGGCGATTTGCGGCGTGCTTACCGGACTGGTTGCATCTGTCGTGCTCGTCATGGCCGGGCCGACTGTGATGAATCCCGATACTGGCTTCATCCGGGCGCAGCCTTTGTTCCCGCTGACCAATCCTGGCCTGATTTCCATTCCACTCGGCTTTTTGGGGGCGGTGCTCGGGACGCTGCTGGACCGGCGCGACATACAGGCCGAGACACATTACGACCGCGTGTTGCTCCAGGCTTTGACCGGCATTCGCGCCCATGGACCAAAAGTGGCGAGTAAGGCCGACTCTGCATAAAAAACGGCTCCTGCTCCAACCTATAGGGGAAGGAGGAGGGGCCACTTGACGAAGAAAAAAGCAGCAGATGCCGTTTCTACTGATCAGCCGGATGTGTACGAACGGGCGCGAATCGCGCTGGATGAGTTGATCGCAGAGCTGTGCGAAGCATTGGATGAAGAAAATACGGAAACGTTCAAGCGAAAAGGCTATGAAATGATCGGGCATTATTTTCGCACACCAGTCAATACGGGAGATTTGACCTTGATCGTGGCGTCTGTGCTCTCGGATATCCTTTACAAACTGGAGCTGGCCCAGCAAGGGGATGACGTCTCCATGGTCCGCGATGAATACAGTGTGATGCGAAAAGAAGAGTAAGGAACGGCGACCCGTGCAAAAGGGTCGTTTTGTTTTTTTATCGGGGGATTATTTGATCCCCCCTGATCCAAGCAGGTCGATGTTCACCTTGATGTTCCAGTCGAGCCGGGGGTAGATGCTCAGCCATTTTTCCCAATCTTGATCCCGTTGGTAATGGGTTGCTCGATAGCGTAGCCCGAATCCGATCGGATCGACTTTCAGCGACTGGAGCTTCCGCAGCACATGAGCGTATCGTTTCGCCGCCTCTTTTTCCGCTTCTGCTTTATAGCGATCCCAATTCGAGTTGTAAAAAGACTGATTCGATTCCTCTGACAATCCTCTGATGTGGACGTTCATTTTCAGCTTTGGTTCCGCTTCGTTGCGTTCATCAAACTCGTACGAATAGCGGAAAGAGGTGACATTCAAGGCAAAGCGGGCCTGCTCCGTCCTGGTTTCGATATCAAAGTTGCTGATTTTCTTGGACAATTCATTGAAGATCCGCGTTTCCTCGGGACTTAATACCGCTTTGATTTTTTCTTTGTCAAAAACAGCGACTTGATCGATCAAATACGTGTCTTTGAGCGGGCGGATGACGGGCATGTACGGGTCCAGACCCTTTTCGCTCAACCGCCGATGAAAATCAAACAAAAAAGCGGTGACGATAAAAGACGATTCCGTTCCTTCCTGATCAAAGCTCAGCATCAGGCTGTCAGCAGGCATGCGTTCGGACTTGGGGCGGACGCCCAGCACTTGTTCGGCTGTCGGGGAGCCTAGCGCCATGAAGGCGATGCCCTGAATTTCCGGCTTCCGCAAAAACCAGTCGATAGTTGTCTTGTCCAACCGTTCCTCGGCCAGCTTTGTCCCGAAAACGAGAATTTTCGTCTGCGAGAAATCGAGGTCTTTATCGACTTTTGATTTCAAATGCCGCACCGCTTCGGTTATCGTCGGGGCATCGTCGCTGATGAGATGAAACGTATTCGACTGCCCGGGTCTGATTTGCGCTGTCGGAATCGCGAGCTTCAACGATACGCGATAAGGCTTGTCTTTCAGCTCCGACTTATCGACGCCGACCGCCATGACTAAATAGCGCTTGTCAATATCTTTAAAGCCGCAGCCCGTAAACAGAAACAAGACCGCGAGCCACATCCAGACATGTTTCACAAAGCTTGCCTCCACCTGCTCAAGATATAAACGGAAAAGACCACACAAATATCGAGTGGGGATCGTATCATCATCCAATACGAGGATACCGAAAACAGGTCGTCCTCACCGAGCCAATTGCCGACGATCACGGTTCCGATCCCGAATACGATACAGCTGATCGCGTTCGGCAGCACAGAGTTGATGGACGACGTGTTGGGCTGGTAGTGGGAGAAACAGCCGCGTATGAACTCGGACCCGACATGCCAGGTCGTCATGGCGAATAAGTAAGAGATGCCTAAATAAACGAGCAGAAAAATATAAACAACGCGTTCAATAAAGGCATACTTCATCCGAATCGCATCTGCCGTCGAAACCCAGGTGAAAATAAATTCGTTCACGCCATCTGTGCCCAAAATGCCGATCGGCACAAAAAAGGCGGTAAACAGGATGCTGAAGCCGATGCAAGGGACGGCCCAACGGTGCTTGAGCTTGGGGATATCGGCAAACACGCGGTTAAAAATCGACAAGCTGATGTATCCTGTAACGGCGTAAGTGGATACGGACAAGCTTTTCCAGCTGGGCAGGATGTTCGAGTAGTCGATCATGGCGCGGATTTCATCGTAATTCATGTTTTGATTCGTATACGCTTTGAAAATGGAAAACAGGAGAAACGGCAAGCAGAGAACGAGAATCATTTCCGTGCTGTACAGCACCGTTTGCGACGATTGCATGGCGCCAAAGCTCGCTACGAGAACGAAGAGAATCAGCACGACATAGATCGGGGTGTTCGGAATTAAATATCTGGACACGATAAAGGCGTAATTGATCAACACGAGCGCTCCCGAGATAAACGACACGCTGCCCATCAGGAGCAGGAGCGGAACCACAATGCTTTTGGGCAAAGCCTGCCGCATGATTTCCGGCAACCCTTGACCGCGAAACTTGAACATGGAGCTGGTAAACAGGTACATGAGTGCGCCGCCGATGATCACCCCGAACAGCATGGACGAAATCGCCCCGTCATAGCGCTCGTCGATCAAAATGCGCGGGACAAACAGGATGGCATTAATCAGTATGGAAAGCGTCACAAAATAGAGAAAATAACGGGACAACCGATTCACCTGCTCTTCGGCGGGATGGTGTTGCTGATTCCGTCGCTGTTCCTGCTTATGCGCTTGTTTATTTTTAACGCGAAATACGTGAAAGGGAAGCTGAGTTAACGGGGTGCGAATGAAAAAAAGTTGGATTTCCCGCCAGATTCGGTGCTATAATGGACCCATAGCCGATCATTGATGATTAGTAATGCGAATTGCTGAATCATCCTGATCACTTCCATAGTTTATGGCGGGACGGATAATGGGCATCAGTTGATGTTTGATCATTAGCCCACCATAAAACAATTTGTGCATGTATTTGCCCAGATTGTTTTATGGTGGGCTTTATTATTTTTGCTGGAGGTTTTTGGGAGATGAAAAAAGTAAGCTTCGTATTAAATCAGGAGCAGCATGAGGCAGAAGAAGGGACGCGAATCCTCGATTATTTGCTGGAACATGGCATCGAGCATCCGCACATCTGCTATTCGCCGATTTTAGGCCCGATCCAGACTTGCGATACGTGCATGTGCGAGATTGACGGCAAAATCATGCGGGCTTGTTCGACTGTGATCGAGGATGGAATGAACATCCTGACTGCTTCCGAACTGGCAAAAGGCGCTCAGAACGAAGCGATGGACCGCATTTTGGAAAACCACATGCTGTACTGTACCGTGTGCGACAACAACAACGGAAATTGCCGCGTGCACAATACGGCAGAGCTGCTGGAAATCGACCACCAAACACGCCCGTTCCGCGGAAAAGAATACGAAGTGGACATGTCGCATCCGTTTTATCGCTACGATCCGGATCAATGCATTCTTTGCGGACGTTGTACAGAGGTTTGTCAAGACTTGCAGGTCAATGAAACGCTCACCATCGACTGGGAACGGGAAATCCCGCGAGTTATCTGGGATGACAATAAATCAATTAATGAATCCTCATGCGTGTCTTGCGGTCAGTGCGTGACGGTTTGCCCATGCAATGCCTTGATGGAAAAATCGATGCTGGGCGAAGCGGGCTTTATGTCCGGGATCAAAAAAGATTTGCTGAACCCGATGATCGATCTGATCAAAGAAGTCGAGCCTGGTTACAGCAGCATTTTCGCGATCTCGGAAGTCGAAGCGGCGATGCGCGAAATGCGAACCAAGAAAACAAAAACCGTGTGTACGTTCTGCGGGGTAGGCTGCACGTTTGAAGTATGGACGAAAGGCCGCCACATTTTGAAAGTGGAACCGACGGAAAACTCTCCGGTCAACAGTGTCTCCACATGTGTCAAAGGCAAGTTCGGTTGGGATTTTGTCAACAGTGACCAGCGTTTGACGACGCCTTTGATTCGCAAGGGAGATGCATTTGTACCGTCTACGTGGGATGAGGCGCTGTCCCTGATCGCCGAGCGAATGGGCGCAATCAAGCAAACGTATGGCGGAAAAGCTCTTGGATTCGTCAGCTCCTCCAAAACGACAAACGAAGATGCGTACTTGATGCAAAAACTGGCGCGTCAAGTGTTTGAATCGAACAATGTCGACAACTGTTCCCGCTATTGCCAATCGCCTGCCACGGACGGATTGCTCGCCACTGTAGGACACGGCGGTGACTCAGGCACGATCAAAGACATCGCCAGTGCCGGACTGGTCATCATCGTCGGGGCGAACCCGACCGAAGGCCATCCTGTTTTGGCAACACGGGTGAAACGGGCGAAAAAATTGCACGGCCAAAAACTGATTGTCTCTGATTTGCGCAAGCATGAAATGGCAGAACGCTCCGATCTGTTCCTGCATCCGAAACAAGGAACCGACTTTGTCTGGCTGACGGCGGTTGCGAAGTACATCATCGACCAAGGCTGGCACGACAAGGCGTTTATCGAGCAGCGGGTGAACCAGTTTGACGAATATCGCAAGATGCTGGAAAAGTACACCTTAGATTACGCCGTCGAAGTAACCGGACTGCCCAAAGAACAGTTGATCCAGACAGCGAAAATGATTCACGAAGCGGATGGCACTTGCGTTTTGTGGGGAATGGGCGTGACGCAAAATGTCGCTGGCTCGCATACGTCTGCCGCGATCTCCAACCTGCTTTTGGTGACCGGAAACTACGGCCGACCTGGTGCCGGAGCCTATCCGTTGCGCGGGCACAACAACGTCCAGGGCGCTTGCGACATGGGCACGCTGCCTACATGGCTGCCAGGGTATCAGCATATTACCGATGACGCAGCGAGAGCCAAATTTGAACAAGCATACGGCGTAACGATCTCCAATAAACCTGGTTTGACCAACATCGAAATGCTGGAAGCAGTCGAAAAAGGCGAACTGAAAGCCATGTACCTGATGGGCGAAGACATGGCTTGGGTAGATTCCAACGCGAACCACGTGCACGATACGCTCGGCAAGCTTGACTTTTTCGTGGTACAGGATGTATTCCTGACCAAAACGGCGCAATTTGCCGATGTCGTCTTGCCCGCGTCTCCATCGCTGGAAAAAGACGGCACCTTCGCGAACACAGAGAGACGTATCCAGCGTTTGTATCAAGTGTTGGAGCCGCTGGGTGAATCAAAACCGGACTGGGCGATCATCCAATCGATCGCACAGCGCATGGGAGCCGATTGGAACTACCAGCATCCGAGTGAAATCATGGACGAAATTGCCAGTCTGGCACCGCTGTATGGCGGAGTATCCTACGAGCGCCTAGAAGGATGGAACAGCCTGCACTGGCCGGTACAAAAAGACGGCACGGATGAGCCGCTTCTGTACAAAGAGCGCTTCAACTTCCCGGACGGAAAAGCAAGACTATCCACAGTGGAATACATTCCGCCAGTCGAGTATCCGTCGGAATTTGACCTTACCTTGAATAACGGACGTTTGCTGGAGCATTTCCACGAAGGCAACATGACGAATAAATCGAAGGGAATCCAGTATAAATTGCCAGAAGTATTTGTGGAAGTTTCCCCTGAGCTTGCGCGCGAACGCGGTGTGCAAGACGGTTCATTGGTGCGTCTCGTCTCGCCATACGGAGCGATCAAGCTGCGGGTGCTCGTGACAGATCGGGTCAGCGGCAACGAATTGTACGTGCCGATGCACTCCGTCAGCCATGAAAATGCGATCAACTTGTTGACAGGCAGCGTGGGAGACGTTCGCACACAGACACCTGCTTACAAGCAAACGAAGGTGCGCATGGAGTTCCTCAAAGAAAAAGGCATGACTCCGTTGCCTATGTACAATCCGCGCTATGCGAAGCGCAACCCGCAAATGGGCGTCCAGGTCGAGCGCAAGTGGGCGAGAGAAGATTATGTACCGATTGCGGAAGTAAACGTTGCGGGAGGCGAAAAATAATGGCAAGACCGATCACGAAAATAGTAAAGCCCGAAGTTACTGAGGAAGAAAAGCAAGCGCAAACGGTAGATCGTGTCCTGGAATCTCTGGCGCAAAACCCCGAGGGCATTCAGGCGACGATCAAGCTGCTCCAGGAGCTGCATGACAGCGGCATCCTGGGAGCGCTCAACGCCGCCGTCGAGGCGAAAGAGGACATTGCCAAAATCGTCGTCGGACAAATGGTGCGTCCGCCTGTGACGAACATGATCAACAACGCGATGGCAGCAGCGGGAGGCTTGACAGAGCTTGATCCTGACATGACGAAAAAGCTGATGTCCGGTGTGACCAAAGGGTTGCAACGGGCTGACGAAGCGCTGCAATCGGGAGCCAAGGTCGGCATTTTCGATTTGATGAAAGCACTGCGCGATCCGGACATCAACCGCGCGATGGGCTTTGGCATCAACCTGTTGAAGGGGATAGGGGAAGGGCTAAAAGAATGAGGAGAGCCGCAGCAATCCTGATCAGAAGGAGGGCAGAAGCTTGGATGCGAACAAATAAAAACGAAGCGTCAATCGTACGCTTCTATCAAATGATGCTAAACGCGTCTCTGATCATTCTTGGATTGGTACTCAGCTTTTATTTGTTGCGTGAGCTGTACGCCATCGTAGTAGATGCGGTGCAAGGCAATACTAATGTCCATGATATTTTGGAAAAGGTTCTGGCCTTTTTTCTGTATTTTGTCTTTGTTTCGATGATCGTCAAATATTTTCATGAAGCGTACCACTTTCCCCTGCGCTATTTGGTTTATATTGGAATTACGGGTACCGTGCGCTTTATTATCGTCAACCGCGACGATGCCATGAACAATCTGATTTTGTCGCTGGTCATTTTTATTCTGGTGATCAGCTATATCATGCTGGCCCCCCGGCAAAACAAGGCGGGGGAAGCAAAGGAGATAATCGAATGACGAAAAACCTGGAACATCAATTCAGCATGCTCGTCCGCGAAATCCGCAAAGAACACGTCGGCAACGGCCCGCGGGAAATTCTCACCCGCTTTTGCGGCCCCTGGGTCATCTGCGAGATGAAGGGGAATCTGACCAACGTAGAAAAGTTCATGATTCTTTCCGAAGACGGCAAGCGCATGGTCCACGAGGCGCGCACCAAGCTGGTCAAGAACATTTACCGCGATCAGGCGGTCGTAGCCAAGCTTGAGGAATTGATTGATGCCAAGATTTTGCGGATTTTTTCGGATATCAGCTTGGAAGAGGATATCGCCATGACGGTCTACGTATTGGACCGTCCTCTCGCATGATCGAGACCTGGAGGAAAGGCAGGGAGCTTTCGTGATCCAACCCGTCTTTGTTTTGTCGCCTGTCCTGCATTATGAAAACGGCTCTATGCAGGAAAAAGAAGATTCAATCGTGACAGAGTCGCCCATTACGATCGTGCTGAATGACGAGGAATTTGCGACTCTCGTATGCAGCCCGGAATACATCGAGGAGCTTGTCATCGGGTTTTTGGCGTCCGAAGGGGTGATTCAGAGCTATCAGGACATTACGGACCTGTTCATTGACGGGCCAACCGGATTCGCTTACGTTCGCGCTAAAAATGTAAACACGTATAACCAGATGTTTCATTCGAAAAGGTACGTGACTTCCTGTTGCGGAAAAAGTCGGCAAAGCTTCTACTTTTACAATGACGCCCGAACGGTGAAAAAGCGGGATGACACAGCCGTGACGATCCCGGCGGCTGACTGCTTTCGCTTCATGCAGGCGATGCAGCAATCGGCTACGCTTTTTCAGGATACGGGAGGGGTGCACAATGCTGCCCTGTGCGATCCAAACGGGATTGTCGTCTCCCGAATGGACATAGGCAGGCATAATGCCCTCGATAAACTGTACGGCTACAGTTTGATGCATGCAGTGTCCGTTCATGACAAGGTCATGGTGTTCAGTGGCCGGATTTCTTCCGAAGTATTGCTGAAGGTAGCCAAGATCGGCTGCAGCATCGTTTTGTCCAAGTCAGCGCCGACCGAATTGGCGCTTCGTCTGGCAGATGAACTCGGCATTACTACCGTTGGCTTTATTCGCAATCAGTCGTTTAATGTGTACACCTGGCCTGAGCGAATCGTGCAGGAAAAAGGGGGGAAGTCCAGTGATTCCCAGTGAATTAGTGGACTCGTTTGGCCGGATTCACGATTATTTGCGCATTTCCGTGACAGATCGCTGCAACTTGCGGTGTGTGTACTGCATGCCTGCTGATGGCATGGAATTTGAACCCGCAGAAAACATTCTGTCTTTTCACGAGATTACCGAGGTTGTCAGGGTTTTGGCTGAAATGGGCGTGAAAAAAGTGCGGTTGACCGGCGGAGAGCCGCTCGTCCGCAAAGGATTGGAAGAGCTGATCGAGAGCGTAGCGGGGATACCGGGAATCGAAGATATTGCGCTGACGACCAACGGCATTTTTTTGGCGAAAAAGGCCAAGAAGTTAAAAGAAGCGGGCTTGAAGCGCATCAACATCAGCCTGGATACGTTGAGGCCGGAGCGTTTTTCGCTGATCACCCGCGGGGGAGACGTCAACCGCGTCCTCGACAGCATAGCGGCGTGCCAGCAAGTCGGGATTCAGCCGATCAAGCTGAACGTCGTGCTGATGAAGGGAATCAACGATGACGAGATTGCAGATTTTCTGCGGCTGACCATCGATGGTGCTCTGCAAGTCCGCTTTATCGAGTACATGCCGATCGGCCACAACGACACGAGATGGAAACAGTCGTATTTGCCGTTGTCCACCGTGCTGGATCGTTGCAAGGAAATGGACTGGAAAGTCGCAGAGACGCATGATGGCCGCGGCAACGGGCCTGCGCAAACGTTTCGCATAGCAGGTGCCAAAGGCAGCTTTGGGCTGATTCATCCTGTGAGCGAGCATTTTTGCGAAACGTGCAATCGGCTGCGCTTGACGGCAGATGGCAATATTAAGCCGTGCCTGTACTGGTCAGATGAATTTAACGTCCGCAAATGCATCGGCGATGACGAAGCGGTTCGTCAACTTTTTTTCAAAGCGCTGAGCATCAAGCCGCAAAATCATGAAATGGCCTTGGCTTTGGCGGGGGAAAGTCAGTCGCACGTACCAACCGTAAGACGTATGTCGCAAATTGGAGGATAGTCGACATGGAAAAAGGGGCAAGCGTCAACCGTTTTCGTCGAAATACCGTCCAGGTGGAGGAAGCGCAGCGCAGAATCGAGCAGCATCTGCGTCCGCTTGGCGTGGAACAAGTTTCGTTGGAAAATGCCTACGGCCGCACATTGGCAGAGGATGTGTTCGCGCCTTCGCACATGCCGCATTTTCGCCGCTCCGGGATGGACGGTTTCGCTATTATGTCCAGTTCTACCAAAGGAGCGTCGCCTGAATCTCCCGTCTGTTTGGAAGTGATCGAGCATATTCCGTGCGGCTTTGTCCCGACGAAAGCCGTCTCGCCCAAAACGGCTTCGCGGATCATGACAGGCGCGATGGTGCCCGAGCAAGCAGACGCTGTGATCATGCTGGAAATGACGGAGGAGAGCGAAAAAGAGGGCAAAACCTGCATTTCCATCCGAAAAGAGATTCCAGCCGGAAAAAATCTGACTTCGATTGGTGACGAAATCACGCAGGGCGATTGTGTGTTGCAGAAAGGAACAAAAATTGGCGCAGGTGAAACGGCGCTGTTGGCTATATTCGGTTTCCACCATGTCCACGTATGCAAGCGTCCGACGATTGCGATTTTCGCAACGGGCTCGGAGCTTTTGCCTGTGGAAGCGCCACTGACGCAGGGGAAAATTCGCAACAGCAACTCCTATATGCTGCAAGCGTTGATCCGCGAAGCAGGAGGAATCCCTTTGCTGATGGGCGCCATCCCGGATGAAGCGGCGAAAGCGCAGTCGCTTGTCTTGGAAGCATTTTCTCAAGCGGATTTTGTCGTGACATCCGGTGGGGTATCGGTAGGCGACTACGATATTTTGGTAGACCTGTTTCAAAACTGGGACGGGGAAATGCTGTTTAACAAAGTAGCGATGCGTCCCGGTAGCCCGACGACGGCAGGCGTTTGGAACGAGCAGTTTTTATTTGCGCTGTCAGGCAATCCGGGAGCGTGTTTTGTCGGTTTTGAGCTGTTTGTCCGCCCGGTTATTTTGGGGATGCAAGGCCAGTCCCAGAGATACCGGCAGGAATGCACAGCCTTTTTGGGAAAAGAGTTCAGCAAAGTCAATGCCTATCCGCGCTATGTTCGCGGCAAGTCTTATGTAAGCGAAGGCAAGCTATTCGTTGAGCCTGTCGGAATGGATCAGTCAAGCGTTACCGTATCGATCAAAGATTCCGATTGCCTGATCAAGATTCCCGCTGGCGGGAAAGGAGTACAACAAGGAGAGCTCATCTCCGCTCTCCTGCTCAAAGGGTAGCGAGCGTGCCGACGCATTTTTTGGATCGAGGAGGCACCATTGCAAAAACTGTTAAAAACAATGTTGTATTGTCATCAAGCCACGACGAATCTCATGATCGACACGATTCATTCGCTCATCACCAGTGTGAATGCTCGTGATCCGTATACGTACCAACACTCGCTCAACGTCGGGTTTTACGCCTGGAAAATCGCCAACCAGTTTCAACTGGGCGAAGAGGAATGTGCCAATATGTATATCGCTGGCCTGCTGCATGACATCGGAAAAATCGGTACGCCAGATTCGATCTTGCGGAAATACGGCGAGCTGACGAAGGAAGAATGGGAACTGATCAAGAAACACCCGGAGACAGGGTGCGCGATCGTGCAAATGATTGGCCCGCTGCAAAATCGGGGAATCGATCAGACGATCCTGTACCATCACGAACGGATGGATGGGCAGGGCTATCCCCATGGCCTTTCTTCAGCAGAGATTCCGTTCGGCGCCAAAATCGTCTCTGTAGCAGAAGCTTTCGATGCGATGACAACCGTTCGACTGTACCGTCCCGCTCTCCCATACGGCGAAGCAGTCGAGCAGTTGATCGACGGCAAAGGAACGCAATTTGACCCGATTGTGGTTGATGCCTTCCTGAAAAGCATGGCTGATCGCAGCTGGTGGGACTGATTCCTTTAAAAAATAACGACACGAAAGACTTTTGTGCAAAAAGTACCGGATCAATCAGGTGCTTTCTGCCCGCAAAGGTCTTTTTTGTGTGGGAATGTTCATAAAAACAGCGGCGAAACATGTTTTTTCAATGCTAATATAGGGAAAAAGCATCAGGGGAAGAGGAATCAGGAGGATTGACCCCATGAAATATGTGAGTGTGGATCAAGTCGAGCCTGGAGATGTGCTGGCTCGCAGCATTTATACAAGCGAGGGCTTGACGCTGTTGCAGACGGGCGTGCAGCTGACCGTCGGAATGATTAACAAGTTGCGTCGTTTCGGGGTGACGATGCTCAGTATCAAAGACCCTTTTTTCGACGAGATCAAAGAACAGGAAGTCGTGACAGAGACGACGAGAAAAGATGCGATCCGCAATCTGTCCGGGGCGATTGCTTGTGTCCAGTCGGGCAAGCAGTTCGACGTGCGCGGCATCCAAAAGTCGGTCGGAAATATCGTCGAGGAGACGCTGCGCAATCGCAAGGTGCTGCTCAATCTGGGGGAAATTCGCACGACCGACAACGCCCTGTACATCCATTCACTCAATGTTTGCATGATGGCGACGGTCATGGGCGTGGGTCTCGGGTACAACACGACGCAGTTGAAAGAACTGGCGATTGGCGCCCTTTTGCATGACATCGGCAAACTGTCGGTCGACAAGGAAGCGCCTGCCTACAAGAAAAACAACAAGACCAATCATCATACATGGCTAGGGTTTGACATATTGCGCAAAAAACACGAGATGAGCATCGTGTCTGCGCACGTTCCCTTGCAGCACCACGAATGGGTCGACGGGACAGGCGTGCCCCGCGGCCTCAGCGGAGACGAGATTCACGATTTCGCCAAAATCGTCTCGATTTGCAATTACTACGACAATCTCATTTCGCCTTTTTCCGAAGAAGAGGAGACGATGGCGGCCTATGAAGCATGCGAGCAGGTCATGGGATTGGCGGAAAAGCGTTTCGATCACAAAATGGTCGTTCATTTTCTGCGCTCGATTGCCATGTATCCGACCGGAACGTCACTCAAGCTGAGTACAGGCGAAGTCGGCGTCGTCATCGACCAAAACCGCGGCTTGCCAGCCCGCCCTGTCGTCCGGGTCATCCGGCGAGAGCAGCAGGCCAATCGGCGGATGGCAGAGGATCACGAGATTTGTGACATCGATCTCGGCGCAGAGCCTACCATTTTTATTACAGGGGTGATGGAATAGCGCACAGCCAGTCCTAAGGGTTTTTGGAATGCCAAGATCAGGGAATTCCCCTACATACATAACTAGGGAGCAAGTCTACAATGAAAGCAGGCAAAAAGTCGTAAGAATCGACTTTTTGCGACGAAGAAGAGGAAAGGACGTGTCCTTATGTCCCGTATTCTAGTACCAGTAGATTTTTCTGCACAGTCGATCCAGGCGGTTCGCTTCGCTCTTGCGTACGCCAAAAATAAGCATGAATTGACCTTGCTTCATGCCATTCCTCCATTTCCTTCACGCAATGTCGTAAGAAAGCTCGGACAACAGAGCGTGGAAGATTTTCAATTGGACGAAGCAAAAGAAGATTTGAAAAAGTTCCTCACGATCGTAGAAGAGGCAGGCGTTCCTTACGAGCTGGAAATCGAGTTCGGAGAGCCGCATGAAGTCATCTCCAAGCACGCTACGAACGGCGAGTATGCCGCGATCGTGATGGGTACGCACGGATATGGCCGGATTACCGGATTCTTGCTGCAAAGCGTCAGCTACCCAACCATTCACGATGCGCAGTTGCCTGTGTTCCTCATTGCCGAGGAGACAGATGCCGACAGCTTCCCCTGGCAAAAAGTTTTGATCACGGTGGACGGCTCGGAGCAAGCGAAAAACGCGGCGCAAAAAGCAATCGCTTTGAGCGAGGGCATTCCTGGCGTTTCTTACCTGCTCCTGAGTGTCGTCACTCCTCCTGTTGCTTACGCTGGTGTGTACGGTGTAGGCTGGGAAGACACAGCGACTCTGGAAAACTGGGGAAAAGAAACCGTTCGCACTTGCGAAGAAGTGCTGGAAGCAGCGCAAATCCCTTATGAGAGCAAAGTCGTGATTGGCGATCCTGCAACAGCGATTCGTCAAACAGCCGAAGAGGAAAACGTTGGCCTGATCGTACTCGGCCACCATGGCCTGGGCGGCATCGCGGGCACTTTGCTCGGCAGCGTCACCTTCAAAACGATCCACCGCACCAAAACACCGCTGTTGATCGTCAAATCATAAGCTCATTTATGAACTGGCAAGCTGTCCGCACTGCGGGCAGCTTCTTTGCTTTCCAGGGCGGCGGCATCCGAGGCGGTTTCCCACGGAATCCGCGAGCATCCCCAGGCAGCGACGAGGACGATGGCACCTGCGATTACAAACACGCTGATCAGCGAGGTCATCTGCATGAGCGGGCCGGCTGCGAACGAACCGATCATCATCAATCCGACGAGCAGCGGGGTAATCGTTCCGTTTACCCGACCAACGTACGCCTCGTCGACGAACTTGATCATGCGCATGCCGATCACGATTTCCAGAAAAGCCATCCCGATTCCGGTGAAAAAGCGCATGGAAGCTGTCACGACAACCCAGACAGACAAGGCTTCCACCACGATGGAAAGCGCGAAGAAGATCAAGCCGCCTGTGATGACAAAACGGCTGTTCAAGCGTTGCACGGACAAGGAGGCGAATACGCCGCCCACAAGCATGCCCAACCCTTCCAGGGCGACAAACCATTGGACCGATTCTTTCGGCAGCTGGAGCCGCTCCGTGACCAGGAACACTTCGAGTGGGTTGATCAACCCAGAGGCCAGGCCGAGGCAGGCAAAGGCAAGCGCAATTCCGCGCAAGGACGGGTGGTTTTTGACGTAGGCGAAACCTGCCTTGATCTCGGAGAAAAGTGTGCCGTTCTGTTCTTCTGGAGCTGTTGCAGCGTTAGGAAGCAGGCTCAAAATGAGCGTGGAGAGCAGAAACAGAGCTGCCATGGCTATCAGCGAAGGGTAGATGCCCCATTGTTCGTAAAAAAAACTGCCGATGACCGGGCCGCCAAGCAAAAAGAGTGCGCTCATGCTTTGCGAGATGGAGACGGCCACTCCGACGTGTTCTTCCGGAATGTGTCTTTTTAACAGCTTGGCAGACGACGGCTGGGAAAACTGGGACACGACTGCCGAGATGAAAGTAGCGAAAAAGACGGCAACCCACATCCCGTGCCAGAGCAAATACACGATCAGCAGCACGGACAAGGCACTTAACAAGTTGCCCGTCATCATCGTCCGCTTCGGATTCCAGCGGTCCGCAAGCGCCCCGCCGATGATCGAAAACAACAAGATCGGCACAAGCTCGATCGCGGTTAACAGTGACACGGCGGTCGGATTGTTGCCGCTCGTTTCCATGACGTAGTACAGCAAAGCCATATTCCTGATCCAAATCCCGATATTTTCCAAAGTATCGGTGACAAAAACGGTCAAAAAGATCCGGTTTCCCCAAATCGATTTCATTTCAACCACTCCCGCAAGAAATTAAACCGAACGTTCGGTCTAAATAAACCTGAAAAAAAAGCTACTTGGCGGCGATACCATGCAGCAAAATATCAATTCCTCTTTTCATCAGGTCAAAAAGGTTTTCTTCGCCCATATTCAAGCCGACATTGATCAGGCCCGTTATGTACCCTTCCAAAATCATCGCCAATTCCCGAGGGTCGCCATCGGCAAATTCCCCGCGCGCGATGCCCTCCTCAAAGATCGGGATGTACAGCGTGTAGGAAGAAGACAGCATCGTCAGGACCTGTTCCATGATGGCCGGATCGGCAAGCTGGCTTCCGGCAAACTCTTCTCCTGCTCGGCGAAGCGGGTGGGACAAAAAGTCTTCCAGCAAAAAAGCAGCCAGGGCATACAGCTTTTCGACAGAGGTGGCGTGCTGTTTTTCTTTTTCTTGCCACAGCCCTGACCATTCCGTGTACTGCTTCTCCAGCAAATACAAAAACAAATATTCCTTGCTTTTGAAGTGGTAGTAAAGGCTGCCTTTGCTCGCACCAGTCGCCTGGCAAATATCTTCAATGGAAGTCGCCAGGTAGCCTTTTTGCGAAAACAGCTCGGTTGCTTTTTCGGCGATATGTTGTTTCGTTTTCTCCCCATCTAGGCGGCGTCTGGACATGATGCAGTAAACTCCTTTTTATAGACTGAACGTTCGGTTTAATAAAAGTGTAGCGGAAATGCGCAAGAAGTGCAAGGGTTGTTTGCCGGAAAGGACGTGTGAGAAAGCAGGAGCCAGGGAAAAATGAAGGGAGCGTACGAGGGGGGAAGAGCGATGCAAATCGGGTGTCACGTCAGCATTCGCAACGGTTACGAAGAGGCTGCCAGAACGGCGCACAAGGAGGGGGGCGCTTCTTTTCAGTTTTTCCCGAAAAACCCGCGCAGTCTGGGAGTCAAGTCGTTTGCTTCCCGCGATACCGCGGCTTGCCGGGCGTTTTGCGAACAGCACGGCATGCTGGCGATTGCCCATACCGCTTATCTCGTCAATCTGTGTGTCGAGACGGCCGATTTGTACGAGGTAACGGTCGCTTCGGTGCGCAACGATCTGGAGATTGCGGAGGCGTGCGGGGCGCTCGGCGTCGTCGTCCATTTCGGACAGGACAAAGGGCCGGATGTGCTTGCCGGATACAGACGCATGATTCAGATGATGAACGAGATTCTCGCTGGCTGGAGCGGGCAGGCCAAACTGTTGATTGAGAACAACGCGGGGCAGGGAAACCGGATGGGCATTACGCTGGAAGAATTGACGCAAGTGCGGCAATTGCTCGCGGAACCAGAAAAGGTCGGGTTTTGTCTCGATACGTGCCACGCGTTTGCCAGCGGGCTGTGGAACGGGGAAAACTGGCGCGAGGTTGCCGAGCGGATGCGCGAGCTGGACTACTTTTCCCATCTGCGCGCGGTGCATTTGAACGATTCGGTCTATCCGAGCGGCTCGTTTCGGGATCGGCACGCCCCAATCGGAAAAGGGATGATTGGTGACGAGGCTTTCGCGGAGTTTCTGCGCACGCCTGAGCTGCACGGCTTGCCGATTGTCCTGGAGACAGCGAGAGGGACAGACGGCGGGCACCGGGAAGAAATCAGACATGTGCGTCAGTTGGCGGGTGAGTGGCAGGCTTGACCATATTGTGATACAGTGTGAAATGATGTGATGTGTGGTCAATGAGGGAGGAGTTACCAATGGCAAAACGGATCAAAGTGACGATTGCTGACTTTGCTTCGCTGAAAGAAGTGTTGAACAACCCTGAGGAGCTGGCGCTTTACGAGACAGCGAACGGGAATACATACGATGCCGATATCCAGCACGACGGGTTCGCTGTCATCGATGTGACAGAGGACGACTATATCGAGCTGGCACCAGGCGAATACCAGCTGATGATCGAGGAATGGACAAACGCGGGACAAATCGGGGATTTGACGCTGCAAACGAAGTCCGATCCGGCTGACGACACCGCTTTGCTCTACCGGAGCGTGGATGCGGCGGGCAATGAAGTGCAAGCGCCACAATCGCTGCCGAAGCAAGTGGTGGAGCTGGTTGCGAAGACGTGGTTTGGCAAAACCGCCAAGAAAATCGAGGAATAAGTCAGACGAAAAGGTCACAGAAAAGAGCGCTCACGTGTTGAGCGCTTTTTTGCTGTTCCGTGGATGGGCTGCGAACAGCTGACAGCCCGCAGACAACCGTTTAGCTGTGAACGGAATGTCCGGCATGCTTTTTTCGCGAGTGCAAGTGGTCAGCCCTTTTACCAGCGACTTGCAGCAGGTTTCGGCTTGTCCACGGCCGCTTTTCTCAAGCGTCCTCCTCGTCTTCCAAGGCAATCCCGTATTTCTTGATCCGCCGCATCAGCAGCGACTGTGTAATCCCCAAAGCGGCAGCCGTCTTGCGGGTTGTTTTGTGAATGCGCAGTGCCTGCATAATAAACTCCACTTCGATTTTTTCCATGCGCTCCGTCAGGGACAGCGAGCCTAACGTGAGGATGCCTTCCTCCAGCTCGCGAATACTGCGCTGTTCTTCCGGCAAATCGGTGACAGAAATCTCGTCGAGCTTGGAGGTGATGACGATGCGCTCCACCAAGTTTTCCAGCTCGCGCACATTTCCCGGCCAGTCGTACTGGTGCAGCACATCCAGCACATCTGACGTAAACCGCCGCTTCTGGTTATGCTTGGCGTTGAATTTTTGCAGGTTGTGGTGCAAGAGCGGGAATATATCGTCTTTGCGCTCGCGCAATGGCGGCACGTTGATCGGCAAAATGTTCAGTCGGTAGTACAGGTCGTGCCGGAACTTGCCGAGGCGCACCAGCTCCTGCAAGTTCGTGTTCGTGGCGGCGATGATGCGGATGTCGGCCGTGTAGGTTTTCGTGCCGCCGATCGGCATGAATGTTTTGTTTTGCAAAAGCAGGAGCAGCTTCGATTGCAGGTGATAGGGCAGCTCGCTGATCTCGTCGAGAAACAGCGTGCCTTTGTCCGCCATTTTGACCAAGCCGATTTTGCCTGAATGGTTGGCTCCGGTAAACGCCCCTTTGTGGTAGCCGAACAGCTCCGACTCGATCAACGTTTCCGGGATGGCACTGCAGTTCACATGGATAAAAGGTCCGGTGCTGCGCTCGCTCAGCTGGTGGATTTGCTCGGCGAGATGGCTTTTGCCCACGCCGGTTTCCCCTGTGATCAGGACAGTCGTATCAGCCAAGGCGACTTTTTTGATCAGCTCCATCAGCGCCAGATAGGAGCGGCTGTTGCCGATCAGCGTCTGCGACGAGCTTTGATTCGCCTCGCGCTTCATCAGTTGCAGCTCCTCGCTGTAGCGCTTGAGCAGGGCCACGGTTTCTTCGAGCTGCGAGCTGGCCCGCGCCGCTTCTGTGATGTCGCGGGAATGGGCGACGATCAGCTCCGGATTGCCAGCTTCATCAGGGATGATATGCCCCGTCACGAGAAATTTTCCTCTGCTGTTCACCAGCTGGATTGTCGTCGTCGGCTTGCCGGATTCGAGGACGAGACGTGTCACAGACGGGCTGAAAATGCCCATCTCCTCCAGATCCGCCACGTTTTGTCCGATCAATTCTGCTTTGGGCATGCCGCACAAGTTTTCGCTCGCTTTATTCAACCAGAGAGTCGTGCCTTGCGCATCCGAGATGAAAATGCCGTCCGCCAGCGAGTTCAATATGTCGATGAAGCGATCGACAGACGACAGGGCCAAAATCTCCGCATCTTTTTCCATTGGCGATTCGCTCCCCCCATTTTTGAACTGATTGTACAGGATGAAACCGTCCGTTGTATAGTGAGTCGGATTTGAAAAAATGTGAGTCGATATCAATTCGGCGTAAACAAGCCTGTTTTTCTTGATTTCGATTCAAAAGTGAGTCTGATTCGATTCGTCAGAAAAAACATAGTTTCGGCAATTTTCGCTACGATTCAGCATTTGCGGCATTGGCACGAGACTTGCTACAACGAAGAAGACGAAAGCGACTTTGCCCAATAATCAAGAGAGATAAGGAATGGCCATGCTATGCTATCAAAACTGGTGACGCGCGACCAAGCAATGGAATGTGTACAAGACGGAGCACGGCTGATGTACGGCGGCTTTGGGACGATCGGTTCTCCGGCCTTGCTGATTGATGCGCTTCTGCAAAAGGGAGTGCGCGACCTGACCTTGATCGGGATTGACGCCGGATACCCCGATGTGGGGATTGGCAAGCTGATCAGCCACGGACGGGTCAAAAAGCTGCTGACGACCCATATCGGCTCCAATCCCGAAGCAGGTCAGCAGATGATGGACGGACGTCTTGCGGTAACATTTTGCCCCCAAGGCATTTTTGCCGAAAAAATTCGCGCCGGGGGCGTGGGCATACCCGGGATTCTCGTCGATGCGCGCATGTGGGGAGAAGCGACAGACGGCCGGGAAGCGGTGCTGTTCGAGGGAAAGCCCTGTTGGATGGAGCCGGCGCTGACGGCGGATGTGGGCATCGTCTACGCAAAACAGGCGGACACGTACGGCAACCTCATCTACGACAAGTCGGCGAGAAATTTGAACCCGCTGGTGGCGATGGCGGCGGAAATCACGATCGCTGAAGTGGAAGAAATCGTTCCGGCAGGCGAGCTGGACCCGGAAAAAATCGTGACGCCAGGCATTTTTGTCGATTACATGGTGAATCGCAGCGGGGGGAACAGCTGATGCGACTGACAATGGATCAACGCAACATGATTGCGCGCCGGGCCGCAAAGGAAATCGTGCCGGGAATGGCCGTGAATCTGGGGATCGGGATTCCCGAGCTGGTCGCTGATTTTATCCCGAACGAGTGGCACGTCATGTTCCATTCTGTGAACGGCATTCTCGGAGTCGGGCCTACGCCGATCCAGGGCGAAGAGGATCAGCATATTTCCAACGCGGGGGGAGCGCCAGTCACAATCGTTCCGGGGGCTTCCTACTTTGACAGCACCGTCGCCTACGGCATGATCCGGCGCCGAAAGCTGGATGTGGCTTTTATCGGGGCGCTGCAAGTAAATCGCCGCGGAGATTTGGCGAACTGGATCGTTCCCGGGACGAGGGTTCACGGGATCGGCGGTGGTGCCGAGCTGGCGTTTTACGCCAAAAAAGTGATTGTGCTGATGAGCCATGTGACGCTTTCCGGGGAGCCGAAAATTCGCAGGGAATGCACGTTTCCGCTGACAGCCAAGGGCTGTGTCGACCTGATTGTCACGGAGCGGGCGGTCATTGAGGTAACGCCAGAAGGGTTGATGCTGACGGAGGTGATGTATCCGTATTCATTGCAGGATGTCATTTACCATACCGGAGCGCCGCTTTTGATTTCCGAACATTTGCAAATGGTGGAGTAATGAAACAGTTTGACAGACATCATAAGGGGGCTAATTACTATGAAAAAATCACTCAAAGCCGTTGCAGGAGTATTGTTTTCCTTGTCACTTCTCGTAGCAGGGTGTGGACAAGAAGCGTCGACTGGCAATACCGGAGGACAAGGCAGCGCAGCTGCGGGTTCCTCGATGACGAAAGAAGCGGGCGTGTTCACTTTCGCGGCTTCCGGTGAATACCAGCCGTTCAGCTATTTCAAAGACGGGCAGTTGACCGGATTCGATATCGAGATCGGCAACGAAATCGCCAAGCGGCTGAATCTTACACCGAAAGCGGTTACATCGCCTTTTTCCGGCATCATTGCCGGGGTAAAAGAAGGGCGTTACGACGCAGCGATTGCCAGTCATGCCATTACAGAAGAACGCAAACAGCAAATTGATTTTGCTGATCCATATTATTTGTCCGGTGGTCAACTGTTCACTCGTCCGGACGGCACAACTTCCACACTGGAAGAGTTGAAAGGCAAGGAAGTTGCGGTTGCCCTGGGCACTACGCACGAAAAAATGGCGCGCGAGTACACCGACAACATCAAGACGTACGACAGCGACGTGACTGCGCTGCGTGCCCTGGAGCAAGGAAAGCACGATGTCGTCATTACCGATAGCGTGGTTGGGGAAATCGCGATTGGCCAAGGCTTGAAGATCAAGAAAAGCGGAGCGCCGCTGTCAGAGGTTCAGCATGGAATTGCCGTGCGCAAAGGAAACACAGAACTCTTGAACAAAATCAACGAGGTGCTGAAGCAAATGCATGAAGACGGCACTTACAAACAGTTGAGCGAAAAGTATTTCCAACGCGATATCAGCAAAAACGAGTAGTTTGACGCATCGGTTCGACTGCCTGTCATCTGCGGGCGCAAAGCTGCGGGTGACAGGAACATTTTATCAGCGAGGGGTGGCATCGAGTGCCCAGTATTTCACATTTGACCGAAGAGTTTTTTCGCACACTGCCGTTTTTTTGGAAGCCGCTGCTGCTGACGTTTGAGCTGACGGTTGCTTCCGTCATCGTAGGTTCGATTATCGGGCTGTTCGTCGCCCTGTTGAAAGTGTCCAAGTTCAAGCTTGGGCAAATCATCGCCAACGTGTATATCATGGTCATTCGCGGCACGCCGCTGATTGTGCAAATTTTTGTCCTCTATTTCGGTTTTTACAAGATGATCGATCTCGGTCAATTTTGGTCAGCGGCTTTGGCTCTGGCGATTCACAGCGGGGCGTACATCGCAGAAATTTTCCGCGGCTCCATCCAGTCGATTGACAAGGGCCAGATGGAAGCAGGCTTGTCGCTCGGGATGTCCTCGTCTCAAACGATGCGCAGAATCATTTTGCCACAAGCGATGAAGCGTTCGATTCCGCCGCTCGGCAACCAGTTTATTTTGTCGCTGAAGGAATCGTCGCTGGCGGCATTTATCGCGATGGATGAGCTGTTTTCGCTGGCTCGCCGTCTGTCAGCAGAAACCTTTGACGAGATGACGTACTTTTTGATCGTCGCCTTGTACTATTTGGTGATTGTCATGATTTTCACGTATGTCGTCCATCGGATGGAAAAGCGGTTGGCCAAAGGTGACGTGTAGAGCAAAGGGGCGAAAACAATGGAAGACAAGCAAGTCATGATTCGCGTGCAAAACTTGAAGAAGAGCTTTGGACAGGTAGAAGTGTTGAAAGACGTCACGTTAGAGGTGGCAAAAGGCGAGGTCGTCGTCTTGATCGGGGCGAGCGGCTCCGGCAAGAGTACATTGATTCGCTGCATCAACTTTTTGGAAATCAAGAATGGCGGAGATATCTTGATTGAAGGAAAGAGCATCGATCCGAAAAAGGACGATTTGACCAAAGTGCGGCAAAAGGTCGGCATGGTCTTCCAGCACTTCAATCTGTTCCCGCACAAAACTGTGTTGGAAAACGTCATGGAAGCGCCGCTGATCGCGAAAAAAGCGGACAAGGAGCAAACGAAGCAGGAAGCGTTGCAGCTTTTGCAGAAGGTAGGATTGTCAGAAAAAGCAGACGTCTATCCATCCTCGCTGTCAGGCGGTCAGAAGCAGCGGGTGGCGATCGCCCGTTCGCTGGCGATGAAGCCGGAGATCATGCTGTTCGACGAGCCGACATCCGCGCTCGATCCCGAGCTGGTCGGCGAAGTGCTGGAAACGATGAAGCAGCTCGCCCAGGACGGGATGACGATGATTATTGTGACGCATGAAATGGGATTCGCCAAAGAAGTAGCGGACTGGGTCGCTTTTATGAACCAGGGGAAAATCGTGGAGATGGCGCGCCCGGAAGAAATTTTCAACAATCCGAAAGAAGAGCGGACACGCGAGTTTTTGAATCGGGTTTTGTAAGGTAACGAGGCAAAAGCGAAAGGGAGCGTAGCGATGAGAGAAGTAGTCATTGTCGCCGGGGCGCGCAGCGCAGTTGGCGCTTTCGGCAAAAGCTTGCGCGACGTGCCGGCAACGGAGCTGGGACGGCAAGTATTGGAAGGCTTGATGGAAAAGTCTGGCTTTTCCAAGCAGGAAGTCAATGAAGTGATTTTTGGCAACGGTTACGTGCACGGCGGCGGTCTGAACGCGGCTAGGATCAGTTCGCAGCTCGCCGGATTTCCGCGCCAGGTGTACGGGCATGTCGTGATCAAGGCGTGCGGATCGGGCTTGAAGGCGATCACAAGCGGCGCACTCGCGATCATGGCCGGGCAGGAAGATGTCGTCGTTGCCGGCGGCGTGGAAAACATGAGCAATGTCCCGTACTTGGTGAAAAACCGTTGGGGCAGCAAATTCGGCAACTTGACGATGGAAGACGCTCTCTTGGCGGACGGCTTGATCTGTTCTCTGGAAGGCGAGCACATGGGGATCACAGCGGAGCGGCTCGCGCTCCAGTACGGGATTTCCCGCGAAGAGCAGGATCAGTTCGCTTTTGACAGCCATAAAAAAGCCGCAGCCGCCATCGCCGCAGGCAAATTTGCCAGCGAGATCGTGCCGATTGCAATCAAGGAGCGCAAAGGGACGCGCGTCTTTGACCAGGATGAGTCGGTGCGTGCGGATATTAATCTGGACGATTTGGCGAAGCTGAAAAGCGTCTTCCAAAAAGACGGCACGGTTACGGCGGGCAACGCATGTCCGATGAACGACGGAGCAGCAGCCGTCTTGATGATGTCGCGGGAAAAAGCGGAGGAAGCGGGTCTTAAGCCGCTGGTCAAAATCAAGACGTTTGCCAGCGCAGGAGTGGAGCCGGGCGTAATGGGAATCGGGCCTGTCCCGGCGACGCAAAAAGCGCTGGAGAAAGCAGGTCTGACGCTGGATGACATCGGGCTGATCGAGCTGAACGAGGCGTTTGCCGCACAAGCGCTGTCCGTCATCAAAGGGCTGGAGCTGGACCCGGCGAAGGTCAATGTCAACGGAGGAGCGATCGCACTCGGTCACCCGGTCGGAGCGACAGGCGCCAAGCTGACCGTGACGCTGATGAACGAAATGGTGCGCAGCCGCGTCAAGTACGGCATGGTCACGCTCTGCATGGCAGGCGGGATGGGTCTGTCCGTCATCTACGAAAACATGACGCTGTCTTCGTAAGGCCAAGCATGTAAGCGAAACAAGCACAGCACATAAAAAAGCCCCGTCAGAGAGCCGCTTCGATTTAGCGGCATTCTGGTGGGGCTTTTGCGGTGGTGTCGGGAGCGGCGCTTTGCAGTCTACTCATGTGTGCACATGCGACTGACGTAGAGTCAGGTAGATCAAGCATTCAACGGCTCGCTCGGACGCTGTCACTCTGCGAGCATGACAGAAGGCGTCGCCGTCCGCACGAACACCAGCGCATCAAACGCTTTTGCCGGAACCATTTGCAGCGTGTACATTTTCTCGATGCTGCCATACCAGCTGGCAAACATGTCGCCGATGGCGCTGATCGGCTGGGCGCGATTCACGTAGGCGGAAAAGGCTGTGTCCTGGCGGGTCTTGGCAAAATCCAAAAAGCCATCCGCCATTCCGGTCTTCGCGAACAGAACGGCTAGTCGCTGCTCCCCGCTGTTTTTGACATGGAACAGCTTGCGTTCATTGGTTGACGCGTCTTTGGCCAGAAACGAGCTTTCGTAAAATTCGCTGCCGATCGCGTAATACTGGTCGCCCCACGTTTTCGCCAGATGGGCGCCCATGGAGGCGGTGATGCCAGCCGTTGTCGACGTTTTTTCGATGTGTCCGTTATGTCCGGCGATAAACAGTTGCTGGCGTCCGTAAAATTTCTTTTCAAACGCGAGAATCCAGTTGACCCGGTCGGCCATGAAGCGGTCGCGCGTGCTGCCGTAAGGGACGTTCGTTCCGTGCAAAGTGGCATTTTGCATGATCGATTCGGCATAGGCGACAGCCAGCTCGTAGTCTTTTTCCGAGCTTTTGGCGATGTAGGCGGTTTTGTTTTGCTTGATTCGTTCGAGCATGTGGCGAGTCGAAGCAAGGCTCTCCTTTGCGAGCTTTTCGTCGGACACGGTTTGATCGGTCAGCTTGGCGAGTGCCTTTGCCGATTCAGAAGCAAGCGCAGGGTCGACTTTTTGCAAGTAGGCGAAAAGCCTTGTCTTGTTGTGATCGTAGCGCTGCATGTCAAATCCGTAAAAATGGATTTTTTGGTCGGCAGGCTGCTTTTCGTTGTAAGTGCGCATCCAGGACAGCAGATCGGCCATTTCTTGCGTGTTGTAGATGGCGAAGCCGATCGCCTTTGCCGCATCGTTTGCGGTTACATGTCCGCCCAAAAGGAAGTCGTTGACCTTCTGGGCGCCGCCAAAATCACCTTCGATGGCAAACACGCGATAGCCTTGCTTCTCGACTACATGCCGGAATACGTCCAGCGTGAGCGTAGTGAACTGCTTGTTTCCGTGCGTAGCTTCGCCAAAGCCGATAATCGTCTTCGCGGGCAGCTCCATTTTCGCTACAGGAACGGCATATTTTTGCAAAGAGCTTTGCAGGGAGCTTGCAGCAGGGGCAGGGGTGTCAAAGCCAGTCAGGACGCTGAGCATGAGCAGCAAGCTTGCGGCGATCAAAACAATTTTTTTCATAACAATCTCACTTTCTGTAGGGCGTTTTTCAAAAAGAATCTGCTTCACAACGGTTGTCTGTCTTCATTCGTGTTGAGCGAGCAGATGTTGTTGCAGCGTAACGGCGATCTCGGTGGGGTTCTCCACCTGCACGACAATTTTCCGGTATTTCGCATGTCCTTCCAAATCAAGCAAAAGCAGATGATTCGTCCGCTCGAAGGAAAGGAAGTACCAATCGTTTCCGTAGAGGAATCTGCCCGCATATGTGCTGGAAAAAGGAATCTCCGTTCCCGGCATGCGCAGCGTTCCCGGCTCGGGAGTAAAGGAATCGACTTGAACATGCTTGATGAATCGATACGGCATGGTAATGCGGTTCTCGAATGCGATCACCGCGCGCCAGCCGCTGAGCGCCAATGTGCACTCCGACGGGCCAAACTGTATCGTTCTGCTCACATCCACTCACCACCGATGACGTTTTTCTTTTTATTATCGCAAAGCATGACAAAAAATGGAACGATTTAGGTGGTGAGATATCGACAAGCGAGCCGTGGCTGCTGTTTTCCAAAAAGGAAAGCCGGCGTTTCCTGAGAGCAGGAGGCAGCCGGCTTTCGTGATCTTGCGACAGTTACATTTCCTCTGGAGCAGCCAGTCCGAGCAGGCGCAATCCTTCTTTCAGGACAGCGACTACCGCAGCTACGAGCTGGAGGCGGGACGCTTTGACGTCTTCTTCCTCGGCCAAAATGCGCACGTTGGCGTAGAACTTGTTGAACGATTGGGCAAGGTCGATGACGTACTTGCCGATTTGCGACGGATCGAAATTGTCGCTGGCCCGTTCAATCACTTCCGGGAAGCTGTTCAGCAAAGTGATGACTGCCCACGCTTCCTTGCTGTCCAATGCATCTGGTACGAGGGTGGCAGCCGTTTGCGGCTTGTACTCTCCTTTGCGCAGAAGCGAGCAAGCGCGCGCGTGCGTGTATTGCACGTACGGCCCTGTCTCGCCTTCAAAGGTGAGCATTTCTTCCCAGGAGAAGTTGATGTCGTTCAGACGGTAGTTTTTCAGGTCGTGGAAAATGACGGCACCGACCCCGACTTGGCGGGAAACTTCGTCCTTGTTCGCGAGGGAAGGATTTTTCTCCTCAATCACTTTTTGCACATCGGCAATCGCCTGCGCCAAAACTTCTTCGAGCAGGACGACCTTTCCTTTACGCGTGGACATTTTCTTGCCGTCTTTGAGCATCATGCCGAATGGGATGTGATGCATGTCGGCGGACCAGGCGTAGCCCATTTTTTCCAACACTTTGTAGAGCTGCTGGAAGTGGAGGCGCTGCTCGTTTCCTACGACATAGAGCGCTTTTGCGAAGTCGTACGTCTCATGACGGTACAGGGCGGCTGCCAGATCGCGCGTGGCGTACAAAGTAGCGCCGTCCGACTTTTTGATCAGGCATGGCGGCATGTTGTACTCATCGAGACTGACAACCATGGCGCCGTCCGATTCGGTCAGCAAGCCTTTTTCTTCGAGCAGGGTGACGACGCGATCCATTTTGTCGTTGTAGAAAGCTTCCCCTTGTGTGGAGTCGAAGGAGACGTTCATCAGCTCGTAAATTTTCATGAACTCCTTGAGTGATTCGTCGCGGAACCATTTCCACAGATGCTGCGCCTCGGCGTCGCCATCTTCCAGCTTTTTGAACCATTCGCGGCCCTGGTCTTCCAAGGTAGAGTCGTTTTCAACTTCTTCGTGGAAACGCACGTACAGGCTGAGCAGCTCCTTGATCGGCTCCGCTTTGACTTTCTCCTCGTCACCCCACAGGCGATAGGCGACGATCAGCTTGCCGAACTGTGTGCCCCAGTCACCCAAGTGGTTGATGCGCACAGGCTGGTAGCCGCGTTTTTCCATGATGTTCGCAATCGCGTTTCCGATGACGGTCGAACGCAAGTGCCCCATGGAAAACGGCTTGGCGATGTTAGGGGAGGAGAGGTCGATCGGCACTTTGCGGCCTTGGCCTGCTTCGCTGCTTCCGTATGCGCTGCCTTGTGCCAGGATGGTGCCAATGACTTGCTCCGCCACGTTTTGCTGATCGAGAAACAAGTTGACGTAAGGGCCGACTGCTTGTGCCGAGCGCAGCGGCGCACCTTCTATTTTTTCCGCAAGCTCTGTCGCGATCATCGGCGGAGCTTTGCGCAGTGCTTTTGCCAATTGGAAACATGGGAAAGCGATATCTCCCATAGCCGGGTTTGGCGGTGTTTCCAGCATGTTGTACACCGTTTCTTGCGAGAAATCGTTCACACCGAGTCCGGTGAGGGCCGCGGCGATTTTTTCCGCCACTTGATGTTTGTAACTCATGGTAATTCTCCTTTCAAATGGGAAAAGCTTTGGAACGGAACGCTTGAAAAATAAAAAAACCTCTACGTCTCCTGTAAAAAGAGACGAGAGGTTGTGCTCCCGCGGTGCCACTCTTGTTGTTTTTGCCTGCATGATTTGGTTGAGGCAAAAACCGCTTTGCGCTGCTGTAACGGGCAGACCCGGCAAAACCCTACACAATCCAGACGCTTACATCTATAGCGTCAGATGTTCAGGCCGCATCTCCGAGGGGCGCTTCCGCACTTGGTCAGGCATCGGGCTTCCACCATCCCCGATTCGCTACAGCCGTAAGTCCAAGGGTACTGTCCTCATCAACGATTCGCTTGTTTACCTAGCATTATAGCCGTTTTTGGTGCTTTTGTGCAACTTACTCTTCCGGTTTTTTCAAAATCTTGTCGAGTGCCGCGAAATACTCCTGCGTCAGCTTTTCTCTTTCTTCCGCCGTCAAGTTTTCGGCATGCATCCATTGCGCCTTGTACTGCTCCAGTTTTTCCACCATGGCCAGCTCGGCAGCCGCTTCTTCTTCCAGATCGTAATTCTCGGATGGATCAAAAGGGATCAGCCGATTGTCGTTGCCGCTGCGCAGGTAGGAAGAGCGCCAGTTTTCCGGGAAGTGGTAATCCTGATCGCCAAACATCAGACCGAGAACGTCGTCGGAGTCGAGTGGCAAAAAGTGATCGTAATTGTCCCTTCTGCCGCCTTCGGACAGGTTGATATGCGACAAAAAGTAGCGCAAATAGTGTTCACCTGTTTCGGTATGCTTTACGATGGAATATGTTTCAAACTCGGATGTTTCCAGTTCCTTTACCGTCTCTATACAGGACAAAAACTCGTCTTTTTCACAAGCGAGCAAAGTGTTCATCGTCAATCGTTCCTTTCTGGGGATTAGGTAAGCCTCATGATAGCAAAAGCGTTCCGCTCTGACAACGAACGCAGTGCGCGCAGGTGTCGTCTTTTCCGCTGAAAACAGAGGCCAGAAAAAATAAATCGCGATTTCTGTCACAAAAAGCAGGCTGCTGGATCAAATGGATATCGTTTGCAAGAGGAGGTGAAGCAAAGTGAATGTCAATCTGAATGCCAGTGCAAAGGCTAACGCGGCACGCGTGAACGAGGCAGAGCGGTCTTTGCAGCCGACCAAGGATGCGCTGCTGTCGACTTTGATGAATGACTACGGTGACAAAATCGTCCTGCTCGCCTACATGATCGTCAAAGATCGCGGAATCGCGGAAGACATCACACAGGAAGTGTTCCTGAAAGCCTATCGGTCGCTGGATCAGTTTCGCCATGAGAGCAGTTTGAAAACATGGCTGTACCGGATTGCGATCAATGAATCGCGCAAGTATTTGCGATCGTGGTCGTTCCGGCAAATTTTTTCTACGTTTGTCTCCCCGAAAGAAACCGTGCCGGAACAAGTGGCGGAAGGGAACGTGGAATCGTCCGTTTTCAAGCAACTGGATCAGGTACATATCGCCGAGAAAGTCATGCTGCTGTCGCCTTTGTATCGAAAGGTCATGGTACTTCATTACTATGAAGATTTGTCAATTAAGGAAGTAGCACAAGTGCTGGATATTTCCGAGGATGCGGTACGGACGCAGCTGCATCGGGCGCGCAAACATTTTCGGGCATTGTGTGAAAAGGAGGGATTGGAATGGAACTAGATCAGGGGCTGCGTGAAGCTGTACGCGAAGCAGGGAAAGCGGCAGCTTCGGGAGTGAAGTTTACCCGGGAAATGGAAGAGAGGATTCGGATGGAAGTCGGGAAGAAAAAGCAGAAAAATCGCAATCGCGTGGTCATGGCGGGATCGCTTGCGGCTTGTCTGGCATTGACCGTGCTAGGGGTGCGAGAGGGCTTTCTGCCGTCCATGTCGCCGCAAAAAAATGGAACGAGCGCAGCGGCGGCGCATCAAACGGACAAAACCGCGGAGCAGGCCGTTTCACCGGAACAAGCGCTGGCTCCGCTGCAAAAGGCAGTCCCTGAGCTTGGCGGCGTCACACTGCGCAAAGGCGAGACGCTGGATGGGGTTGCGCTTGTGACCTTGCTGCAAAAGGACAGGGCAATCGGACAAGTCGCGTATGACACCCGGACGGGGCGGATCGAAAGCTACTTGCTGGACGCGAGCAATGACGGCGAGAAAACAACGATTGCGCCCGCGCAAGCAGAGAAAGTCGCGCAAGCATTTTTGCAGACCGCGCTCGGTGAAGAAGCGAAGGCTTACGCGCATCAGGCGACAGAAGTTTATGCGGATGAGGATTGGCGCAACGGAACGTGGATGAACGTCAGCTATCAGCGGTTGGAAAACGGCAAGCCTGTCCCGTACGATGTCTTGACTGTCCAGGTGGACAAAAAGGAGCGCGTCGCCTTTTTCGGCAGGTTGAACGAGCAGGAACAGAAGCTGTTTGCCAAATTCGCCGCCTCCGTGCCTGAACTGAATCCGTTCCCGGTTGTCTACAACAAACAGCTGACTCGAGATGGTTGGGCGCTGGTTTTGGGCAAAGTGAACGACGAAGGCCAGACAGCGATGGTGAGCGAAATCGGCAACGGGCAAGACATCGATCTGTACCGGATTCAGCGGGACCGCAACGAAGAAGCGCAAAAGCCAAATGAAGCAGAGGCGTTAAAGCAAGCGAAGCAGCTTCTCGGCCGATTGCTTGGAGCTGACAGCGCGAACTATCGCCATGTGGAATCGAATAGCGCGGAAAAATTCATGCGCTATCATAACGGGTTACCTGTCATGGAAGATGTGCTGGATATTGAGCTGGGCAGCTCCGGACGTCTTCTGATGTTCAGCAAACCGACGAGAGCGTATTCCCCGTCTTCATTCCCGGATGCTGCGGAAGCTGTGGCGAAAAGCGCCGCCGAAAACGAGCTGGCCGCAAATATGAAGCTTGTATACGTGCAGCACATGTCCGAAGGGAAGGCGCTGAAACAGCCGACACTGGAATACAGGGCAGCGGTTTCCTTTTTCCAACAAGGAAGGCCGGTTTTCCTTGATTGGTACATTGATGCGCATAGCGGCAAGATCAACTACGGTACGGGAAACAACGGCTTTGCCTACGATCAACTGCAGCGGGAGCAGCCGCAGGCAGATGCGTTCGAGACACACGAACAGCCTGTCATCGTGCGTACGAAGGAAGAGGCGAAGGCGCTTTTGCAAACGGAATTTGGCGTCAATATCGAAGGCATGTCCTATCGGGAATCCGTAGATGATCATCAAAAGAACAAATCATTTAACTGGGCAGATAGCAAAGACCGCTGGCATGAAGTGACGATCGACGCGAAGACGAGCCAGGTAGTTGGGTTGCGCGTTCCCCGCACAAATACGCAAGTGACCGTGAAGCGCGAACAGGCCGAGCAGGCAGCCGTGTTCTTTTTGGCCAAATACGCCGATCCGGGCGTAAAAGAAGTGCAGCTTGCACAAGTGATGGAACCTGGCGCAGCCAATCCGGTTTCGTCAGGCAACTGGGTATTCCGCTATGTCATGAGCAAGGATGGGATTCCGGTGTTGGACAAGGGGCCAGATGCCGCTTACGAGGTGTCGGTAGACCCTTCGACCGGGAAGGTAAACAGCTTCCGGAATTGGCGAGAGACTCACAAGTTGACAGAGCTTCCTTCGTCAGCCGAGGTCGTTTCCAAACAAAAGGCTGCCGAGTCGTTTTTGCGCGTCATGCCACTCAGGCTTGTTTACCTGTTAAAAGATCAGGAAAACGATTGGCTGGATCGGCCGAGACTCGCGTACATTCCGTGGAGCGAGGAAGAGCTGGCAAGCAGTTTCATTACCATCGATGCCAAAAGCGGCGAGGCTGTAATCGAGCCGTAAGGACAAGAAAAAGAGGCTATCCCGCAAGCCAGCTGGAAGGCGGGGGGATAGCCTCTTCTTGTCATTTACCTAGCAGTCGTCACACGAACACCCAACAATGACCAGCAGGATAAACAGTACGAGCACCAGTGCGAAGCAGTCTCCAAAGATGCCATTTCCGCAGTAAGATGTACTCACGTTTGTTCCCCCTCCTTTCCGTTATGCTACAGTCTATACACGATCGCACAGATTGGCGTGGGCGGATGCCCGGTAAGCACAAAAATGGGCGCAGTCGGGAAGAAAAGCAGTAAATAATAGACAAATTCTCAATTGACGTAGACAGGACGCGGTGTTAAGATACTGTCAAACATGAAACCTGAAAGTCAAAAATGAATACCATGGTACAACTCTTATCAAGAGAGGCAGAGGGACTGGCCTGATGAAGCCTCGGCAACCGGTTAAAATCCGGTGCCAATTCCAGCAAAGCTACGGCTTTGAAAGATGAGAGGATGGTTCAGGCGCAATTGTATCCGCGGACAAATCCTCTTCTTTCAAAGAAGAGGATTTTTTTGTGCAAAAAAACTGCCGAGAATAAACGCCGCAAGGGAGAAAAGGAGTACGTCAATGAAACCCACTTTTCGCGAACAGCTTTCCCGGAAAATTCTGATTCTGGACGGTGCGATGGGCACGATGCTGCAACAGGCGAACTTGACCGCCGATGATTTTGGCGGCGAAGCCTACGATGGTTGCAACGAGCTTTTGAACTTGACGCGACCAGACGTCATTCGATCCATCCACGAAAAATATTTGGAGGCGGGAGCGGACATCGTCGAGACGAATACATTCGGAGCCACCTCCGTCGTGTTGGCCGAGTACGATGTCGCCGACAAGGATTTGGAGTTAAACATCGCTGCGGCCCGCCTGGCGAAGGAAGCCGTAGATGCCTATAGCACAACCGAGTGGCCGCGATACGTGGCAGGGGCAATGGGACCGACGACGAAAACGCTCGCTTTGACAGGCGGCGTCACCTTCGAGGAGCTGGTGGAGTCCTACTATCGTCAGGCAAAAGGACTGATCATTGGCGGAGCCGACGTGCTGCTGCTGGAAACATCGCAGGATACGCTGAACGTCAAGGCGGGGGGAATCGGCATCCGCAAAGCGTTCGCAGAGCTGGATGTGGAGTTGCCCGTCATGCTGTCCGGGACGATTGAACCGATGGGCACGACTCTTGCCGGTCAAAACATCGAGGCGTTTTATATCTCGCTTGAGCATTTGAAGCCCGTGTCCGTTGGGCTGAACTGTGCGACTGGCCCCGAGTTCATGCGCGACCATCTGCGCACGCTGTCCGGACTGGCTCAATGCGGAGTGAGCTGTTACCCCAATGCGGGCTTGCCGGATGAAAACGGACATTACCATGAGACGCCGCAAGGGCTTGCGACAAAAATGCGCGCTTTTGCAGAACAAGGCTGGCTGAACGTGGCGGGCGGCTGCTGCGGAACGACGCCCGATCATATCAGGGCGATGGCAGAAGCATTGAAAGACTGCAAGCCACGTCAGGCTGTCGATCAGGCTGTCAGCGCGGTATCCGGCATCGAAGTCGTGTACGTGGAAGATGACAGTCGCCCGCTGTTGGTAGGGGAGCGCACAAACGTCATCGGTTCGAAAAAATTCCGCGACTTGATCGCCGCAGGCCAATACGAGGAAGCGTCAGATATCGCCCGGGCACAAGTAAAACGCGGCGCTCACGTCATCGATATTTGTTTGGCTGACCCGGATCGGGATGAATACGCCGATATGGAAAAATTCCTGCAATTCGTCGTGAAAAAGGTCAAGGCTCCGCTGATGATCGACTCGACGGATGCAAAAGTAATGGAGCTGGGCCTGCGCTATTCCCAGGGAAAAGCGATTCTCAACTCGATCAACCTGGAAGACGGCCTGGAGCGCTTTGAAGAAGTAGCGCCGCTGATCAAAAAGTTCGGAGCGGCTGTAGTCGTCGGAACGATCGAGGAAGCGGGCATGGCTGTCACGCGCGAGAAGAAGCTGGAAGTGGCGAAGCGCTCGTACGATATTTTGGTCAACCAGTACGGAATTGCCCCGCAAGACATCATTTTCGACCCGCTGGTGTTCCCGGTCGGTACAGGGGATGAGCAGTACATCGGTTCTGCCAAGGAGACGGTTGAGGGGATTCGCCTCATTAAAGAAGCGATGCCGCTGTGCAAAACGATTCTCGGGGTCAGCAACGTGTCTTTCGGGCTGCCAGCAGCGGGCCGCGAAGTGCTCAACGCCGTGTTTTTGTACCACACGACGGTTGCCGGACTCGATTTTGCCATCGTCAATACAGAAAAGCTGGAGCGCTACGCGTCGATTCCCGAGGATGAGCGCAAGCTGGCGGAAGCGCTGCTGTTCGAGACAAACGACGAAACACTGGCTGCATTCACCGAATTTTACCGCCAGAAGAAAAAAGAAGTGCGGGTGGAAGCTTCCACGCTGACTTTGGAAGAGCGCCTCGCCCGATATGTCGTCGAAGGCTCCAAGGATGGCTTGACTGACGATTTGAAGCTGGCTCTGGAAAAGTATGCGCCGCTTGAAATTATTAACGGCCCGTTGATGTCAGGAATGGAAGAGGTCGGCCGCCTGTTTAACGGAAACCAGCTGATCGTAGCGGAAGTGCTGCAAAGCGCGGAAGTCATGAAAGCGTCCGTCTCGTTTTTGGAGCCGTTTATGGAAAAGAGCGATGCGGCGGCCAAAGGCAAGATTTTGCTGGCGACAGTCAAAGGCGACGTGCACGACATCGGCAAAAATCTGGTGGAAATCATTTTGGCAAACAACGGCTACAACGTGGTGAACCTGGGGATCAAGGTGCCGCCTGAGCAACTGATTGCCGCTTGCCGGGAAGAGAAGCCGGATGCGATCGGTTTGTCCGGTCTTTTGGTCAAATCCGCCCAGCAAATGGTCATTACCGCGCAAGACTTGAAAGCAGCGGGAATCGATGTGCCGATGATGGTCGGAGGTGCGGCTTTGACGCGCAAATTCACTTCCAACCGGATCGCGCCGGAATACCACGGAATCGTGTTGTACGCCAAGGATGCGATGGACGGACTCGACCTCGTCAACCGTTTGCAAAACCCGAACGAGCGGGAGCGTCTGGTCGCTGAGCAGCAAGAACTCGCTGAAGCGGCGGCAACGGCGCAACCCGTGGTGGTACAAGAGAAAAAAGCTCCGCTGCCTGCCCGTTCGGCGATTAGCAGAACCGTTCCGATTCAGTTGCCGCCAGACTGCGAGCGACACGTGCTGCGCCAGTACCCGATCAGCCATTTGCAACCGTACCTGAATTTGCGCATGCTGCTCGGCAAGCATCTCGGTGTGCGTGGAAACGTGGAAAAATTGCTGGAAGCGGGCGACGAAAAGGCGTTGGAACTGTACGGGATAGTCGAGGAGCTGTTGAATGAAGCGAAGCAGCAGGGAACGATCAAGGCGCACGGTGCCTATCAGTTTTTCCCGGCGCAAGCGGACGGCAACGATATTATCGTCTACGATCCAAACGACCACAGCAAAGTGCTGGAACGATTCTCGTTCCCGCGTCAGCCGGAAGAGCCGCATCTGTGCCTGTCCGATTTCTTGCGTCCGGTCGAGAGCAAGGAGATGGATTACGTCGGATTTTTGACGGTGACAGCAGGCGGCGGCATTCGCGAGCGCTCGACTGAACTGAAGGAACGCGGCGACTACTTGCGCTCGCACGTTTTGCAAGCATTGGCTCTGGAGCTGGCGGAAGCTTTTGCGGAGCGGATTCACCACGTAATGCGCGATGTATGGGGGATTCCTGATCCGGCGGAAATGACCATGCTGGAGCGCTTCGGTGCCCGCTATCGAGGCATTCGCGTGTCGTTCGGCTATCCGGCTTGCCCGAACTTGGAAGACCAGGCGCAACTGTTCCGCCTGCTGCGGCCGGAAGACATCGGCATCCAGTTGACAGAAGGCTTCATGATGGAGCCGGAAGCTTCTGTATCCGCGATGGTATTTGCCCACCCGGAAGCGCGTTACTTTAACGCAGGTCCGTCGGTGTTTGAAGTATAGATCGTCTAATGAAAATGGGAGAGAAGGGATTGAGTTGACGACGAGCAAGCAAGACTTACGGGAGTATTTGCAGGAGCACCTGCTGGTCGGAGACGGAGCCATGGCGACCCAGCTGCATGCGCTGGGCGCCCCGGTTGGCGTCAGCTTTGAAGAGTTGTGTTTGTCCAATCCGCGAGTGGTGCACGAAGTTCATGCGTCGTACTATCAGGCAGGAGCGCGCCTTTTGGAGACAAATACATTTTCCGCGAACCGGGATGCGCTCAGCCGCTACGGTTTGGAGCACAAAGTGGCGCGGATCAACCGCCTTGCCGTGGCGATTGCCCGCGAAGCCGCCAAGGACGATGCGTACGTGGCAGGCAGCATCGGCTCGATTTTGGCTGGACGGGTGAAGAAAAAGGTACTGGATGAGTATCGGGACCAGTACGAGGAACAGGCGATCGCGCTGTTGCACGCAGGCGTAGACGCGCTGATTTTGGAAACGTTCCTCGATCTGGAGGAACTGCTGCTCGCCATCGAGGTCATTCGTCCGCTGACAGATGTGCCCGTCATTGCGCAACTGGCGACATTGGAAGTCGGACGCACGCGCGACGGCTACTCGCTGACGGATGCTTTTCCGCAACTGAAACAGGCAGGAGCAGACGTCATCGGTCTGAACTGCCGCTTGGGTCCGGCTGAAATTTTGCGCTCTTTTGAAAGCACGATCTTCCCGGATGATTCGCTTCTGTCAGCGTTCCCCAATGCGGGACGGCTGGGAATGACGGACGGGGAGTACGCCTTCAAGTCGTCTCCCGACTATTTTGCCGAAAGCGCCCTGCGCCTGCGCGACCAGGGAGTGCGCCTGATCGGCGGCTGCTGCGGAACGACCCCTGCACACGTGAAGGCGATAGCAGATGCGCTCGCAGGGCAAAAGCCGCAAGCACGCGTGAATCCAACGATTGCGTTGGCGGAGCGTCCGCACATAACGGTACAAAGCATTCACGAGCGCGAGAAGCCAAGCATCGTGGAACGGGTGAAAACAGCTACAACGATCATCGTCGAATTTGATCCGCCGCGCGATCTCGACGCCGAACAGTTTCTGGACGGCTGCTGCGAGCTGCACAAAGCAGGGGCAGACGCGATCACGCTGGCAGACAATTCGCTTGCGACGGTGCGGATGAGCAACATGGCGCTCGGAGCGCTGATGAAAACGAGACACGGGATCGATCCGCTTTTGCATATTGCCTGCCGTGACCGCAACTTGATCGGGCAGCAATCCCATCTGATGGGGCTGCACGCGCTTGGCATCGACCAAATTCTCGTCATCACGGGCGACCCGTCCCGCTTCGGCGATTTGCCGGGGGCAAGCTCGGTGTTTGATGTCACTTCGTTCGATTTGATCCGCATGGTGAAGCAGTTGAACGAAGGCGTCTCGTTCTCGGGACGACCGCTCAAGCAAAAAGCCCAGTTCATCGTGGGCGCAGCCTTCAACCCGAACGTGCGCAACATGGCAGCGGCTGTCGCCCGGCTGGAAAAGAAAGTCGAGGCAGGGGCTGATTACATCATGACCCAACCTGTGTATGACGTCGAATCGATTCGCCTTGTACACGAGGCGACCAAGCACATCGGCATCCCGGTTTTTATCGGCATCATGCCGCTGACCAGTTCAAGAAATGCCGAGTTCCTGCACAATGAAGTGCCTGGCATCAAGCTTTCGGCGGAAGCCTTGGAACGGATGAAAAAAGTACAGGGACCAGCGGCCAGGCAGGAAGGCATCGCCATCGCCAAAGAACTGCTCGACACGGCTGTCCGCTATTTCAACGGGATTTACCTGATTACGCCTTTCAACTATTACGATATGGCTGCTGACCTGATTGCGTACGTGCGGCAGCAAAGCGCCCTGGTCAAAACGGCGCAACCGTAGAAGACCAGACCAGCCCAAACAGGAAAAAAGCCCAATAGGCCCTCGCGCAAGACAGGCAGCTGCCTTTCGTCTTTACGCGAGGGCTTTTAGTTCATCCAGCATATAGGCGGTCTTGATCGCCTCACGCGTGCAAAACTTCTGAATCTCGGCCACTTCCATCTCCTCATACTGCTTCATGCGCAAAAACCGTTCCATGATATGTGGGAAGGTCAGATCGACAAACAGCAAATGCAGCTGCTCGGCAGACAGCGGATTTTCCTGCAAGTAGGCCCGCAACAAAGACGTAAACAACGGCTCGTTCCAGCTTCCTGCCTTGCGCATGGCGAGCGAGAGGACGCGACTGATGTCTTTGGAAGGAAAATCGTAGCGGACGTCTTCCCAGTCGATAATCGCGATTTGCTGGTTGCGCGTGAGCAAATTGCCGTTGTTGAAATCTCCGTGGCAGAGGAAATGCTTGCGCAGGGCAAGCTTTTTCCAGCTGGAAAAGTAGGCGGATGATTTCAACTGTTCTCGCGCCGCAAGCCCTGCCTGGCGAAAATAAGGCAAGTATTCCACAATCGTCGTCGATTTCGGATTCTTTTTGCTCATGTGGCGCTGCTCCCATTTTTCCAGTGCAGCCAGGTCCGCCTTGTATTCCTCCGACCATTTTTTCGCCCCGTTGTACAGCTCGCCATGCTTGGAAGTAAAACCGAGCGATTGCAGATGGAAGCGCCCTAGTGCGGCTCCGACCTGTTCCAGCTTTTTCGGTGAGCTGTAGGCGATTTTCGGCCAGGAAAACCATTGGTGCAGCACAAACAAGTTGTCTTTGTACACAATCGAGCGCTGGTTGCTTTTCGTGCGCTGGATGCCGGGGATGAGAATGCCTTTTTTGCGCAAATGCGCTTCGGCGTTCAAAATGAAGTGCTGGCGTTCTTTCGGTAAGTACGAAATTTTGCCGATAAACTTGCCGATCGAGGTATCGAGAAAGACGACGAGCGACTTGGGCGTCTCGCGAAGTGTTTCCTGCTGCAATACTTTCAGCGCGTACTTTTGCTCGATTTTGCCGATGAGGTCGTCCATCCGTTTTGCGCCTCCCTTGCAAAAGAAACGTACGATTATCATACGCGGCGGCCCAAGCGGATGACACTCATGGCGCTTCAGTTGGGCGGCAAGGGAAGCGGATGCCAGTCTTTTTGGCGCAAAAAGTCGCTCAGCTCGGCGAATTTGGCGATGCGTTCCGCGCGTGTGAATGAGGCGTTGGCTCCACTCGTGGACGGGATGACGAACAAGTAGCTGCCTGCCCAATCATTGGTAGCGAATGCCTTCTCTGGTTGCAGACCCAGCGCGACAGCGGCTTTTTTCTGGCCTGTTGCATGGCGAAAAGCCGTAATTCCGTTAAAGCAGATGACGCGCGGGCGGTACGTTTGGATCATGTGCACGAACTGCTCTGCGCCTGTGTCAAAATCTTCGCGCGTGAGATCAGAAGAGGAGCGGGTAGGGCGCGTGACGAGATCGGTAATGCCGTAGTTGTAATCCAACAGCAGCGAGGTTTCTTCCGGCAGCAGTTGTCTTGCGGTAAGCCCGCCCTCGAACAAGCCGCGCCAAAACAAATTCGCCGGGTTCGCGTAGTGGAATCCGGCTGTGGCCGATACGCGCCCGGGATTGATGCCGCAAAACAACACTGTCAAATCGCGGCGGATGTAAGTAGGCAGCCATTTTTCCGTAAATTCCACCAAGATGATCCCTCCGATTGTTTTCCTTGATTTGATTGTAGCACAGAGGAGAGCGCTTACAGAAACAGGCAAAAAAAGCTGCCAAACGCTGGCAGCTTATCGGTAAAAGTGTGATTAGGTTCGATCTTACAGCTGAGCGTACGGCAGCATGTGCTCCGGCTCATTCGTGATGAATTGTTCCATTTCATTGCGGACGTATTTTTTTGTCTCGAAAGGAACGGCTTCGTGTTCTTCTTTGCCCCACAACCAGCGCGACAATTGTTGAATCATAAGGATTACCCCTCACTTGGTGGAAATGTTTTACACGCTTATCATACTCCTCTTTTGTGAGTTTGTGGCTGGGCAGGTGTGAATAAGGCGTGAAGAAATCGTGGATAGAAGGTGAACAAAAAGGAAGCGATTTCAAGCGATCCGTGAAAAAAGCGCTCCCGGATTGGGAACGCTGTGGGTACAACCATCTACACATTACAGTTTGTAGATGTCGGTATATTTTTTCTCCAAGTATTCCATCAGGTAGGTCGCGTTGGTGCCTTCGCCCGTGATCGCTTGCACGAGTTCACGCGGGCTTTTCATTTTTCCGTGCTGGTGAATTTTTTCTTTCAACCAAGCGCGGATCGGAGCGAAGTCGCCGTTTGCCAGCAAGTCTTCGAAGCCGCTGATTTCCTGCTTCATGACGTGGGCGAATTGGGCCGCGTACACGTTGCCGAGCGAGTAAGTCGGGAAGTAGCCGAAGCTGCCGCCGGACCAGTGCACGTCCTGGAGAACGCCGAGTGTGTCGGTAGGCGGTTCCACGCCCAAGTATTCCTGCATTTTTTCGTTCCAGATTTTCGGCAGATCGGCAACCTGAATCGTTTGGTTGATCAAGCCTTTTTCGATCTCGTAGCGAATCATGACGTGCAAGTTGTACGTCAGCTCGTCAGCCTCTGTACGGATGAAGGACGGAGTGACAGAGTTGATCGCCCGGTAGAGGTCTTCCACGGATACGCCTTCGAATTGGGCCGGGAATGCTTTTTGCAAATCAGCGAAAAAGTGGTTCCAGAACGGCAGGCTGCGTCCGATCATGTTTTCCCAGAAGCGGGACTGGGACTCGTGAATGCCCATCGAAGTACCGTCGCAGAGCGGCGTGAACAAAAGCTCAGGATTGATGTTTTGTTCGTACATGGCGTGACCCGCTTCGTGGATGCAGCTGAACAGCGCCGAGTTGAAGTCGTTTTCGTCGTAGCGAGTCGTAATGCGCACGTCGCCCGGATTGAAGGTGGTGCAGAATGGATGGGCGCTCTTGTCCATGCGGCCCGCCTTGAAGTCGTAGCCGATTTTTTCCAAAATGAAGCGGCTGAACGCCTCCTGCTCGGCAATCGGGAAGTTTTTGTTCAAGAAAGCGGTGTCCGGCTTGTTCGGCGATTCCGCGATTGCTTTGACCAGCTTGACGGTTTTCTCGCGCAGGGTAGCGAAGATCGGATCGAGTTGATCGACTGTCATGCCCGGCTCGTACAGGTCGAGCAAGGTGTTGTACTTGTTTTTGCCGTCGTGTCCCCAATATTCGATAAACTCCAGCTGGAAGTTCACGATTTTTTCCAGGTACGGCTGGAACATCGAGAAGTCGTTGTTGGCGCGGGCTTCTTCCCATACCGTTTCCGCCTGGGAGGTCAAAACGACAAATTCCTGGTATTTCTCAGCCGGAATCTGCTTGTTGCGGTCAAATTCTTTTTTGCATTCGAGCACGCTGTGACGCGTGATCTCATCGAGCGCTTCCAGTGCGGAAGGTTCGCCGAGCTCGGTTAAAAACGCTTCCATTTCTTTGGATGTCGCCAGCTTGAACTGTTCGCCAGCGAGCACGCCGATAATCTCGGAGCGGGCATCCATCCCTTTGCGTGGCGCTTGCGTTGCTTTGTCCCATTGCAGAACAGCGAGTGCCTGGTTGTAGCTGGTCATTTTTTTCACATAGGCGCGAAAATCAGCCGCGTGTGTTTCCAGATTGGTTGTCATGGGGTCCCTCCTGTGTAAGTATGAAAACGCTAATTGGTCAAGTATGTACATCATGCAGTCAAAAAATTTTTACTACTAAATATTATAACGGTTTGAAGAAAAATTACTAGGTGGATGCAGCACGCATTTGTCGGTATAATCGTATAGGAAAACAATCTGGCTACTTATTCGCGATGACAGGAGAATGATTGATGAGTCAAACCAATCCCCAATGGGAAAATGAGATAGCAAAACGACGCACCTTTGCCATCATCTCCCACCCGGATGCGGGTAAAACGACGATGACGGAAAAGCTGCTTTACTACGGCGGAGCCATTCGCGAAGCAGGGGTGGTCAAAGGCCGGAAAAACTCCAAGCACGCTACCTCCGACTGGATGGAGATCGAGAAAAAGCGCGGAATCTCCGTTACGTCCAGTGCGATGGACTTCGAATACAACGGGCACCACATCAATATTTTGGACACTCCTGGTCACCAGGACTTCAGTGAAGACACGTACCGCACCCTGACTGCTGCCGACGCTGCCGTCATGATCATCGACGTGGCAAAAGGGGTGGAGGCGCAGACGATCAAGCTGTTCAAGGTCTGTCGGATGCGCGGCATTCCGATTTTTACATTCGTCAACAAGCTGGACCGTCACGGGAAAGACCCGTTTGAGCTGTTGGAAGAAATCGAGCGCGTACTGGGCATCCGTTCGTACCCGATGAACTGGCCGATCGGCATGGGAAGCTACTTCAGCGGAGTGTACGACCGCATGAAATCCCGCGTCGAGCTGTATCAGACCAACACGCAGCATGAAGATATCTCGTTTTTCCCGGTAGAGGGAGCCGAAGACCCGCTGATCGGCGACCGCGTCGGTCAGGAGCTGTGGCAGCAACTGCAGGACGAAATTTCTCTGCTCGACGTAGCAGGGGATGAGTTCGATCCCGAACTGATTGCCCAAGGACAGCTGACACCTGTGTTCTTCGGAAGCGCGATCAACAACTTCGGCGTGCAGACTTTCCTGGACAACTTCCTGCAAATGGCGCCAGCGCCTTCCGCGAAAAAGAGCAATGCCGGCATGATCGATCCGTACACCAATCCGTTCTCCGGCTTTATTTTCAAAATCCAGGCCAACATGAACCCGGCTCACCGCGACCGTATCGCTTTCTTGCGCATTTGCTCCGGAAAGTTCGAGCGCGGCATGGCCGTGAAGCACGTGCGTCTGGGCAAAGACATCAAGCTGGCGCAGCCTGTGCAGTTCATGGCGCAAGACCGCGAGATCGTCGAGGAGTCGTTCGCAGGCGATGTCATCGGCTTGTTCGATCCGGGCATTTTCCAGATCGGAGACACGCTCTGTGTCGGCCAGTCGTTCGAGTACGAGGAAATGCCGCACTTCTCGCCTGAGTTTTTCTCCAAAGTCATGGTGAAAGACGCGATGAAGCACAAGCAGTTCCAAAAAGGCATCATGCAGCTGACAGAGGAAGGGACGGTACAATTGTTCCGCACCTATCCAATGGAAGAACTGATTCTCGGCGTAGTCGGCGTCTTGCAGTTTGAGGTGCTGGAATACCGACTCAAAGCAGAGTATGGCGTCGATATTATGCTGACGAGAATGCCGTATCAGATTGCCCGCTGGCTCGAAGGCGACAAAGCGGCGCTCGATGCCGTGAAGAACAAAACCGTGACAGACCGCTACGGACGTCCGGTCATGCTGTTCGAAAGCGAGTACCAGCTTCGGGTAGCGATGGATAAGCATTCGTCCATCAAATTCCATGAAAGCTCGCTCGGGTTGAAAGCTGTTCAATCGTAAGTGGCAGGAGAGTAGAACAGGACTTCGCAGGAATTGCGGGGTCCTGTTTTTCGTGTTCCGGCGCGCTTGACTGAAAGATTTGCTCGCTTAAAGACGGGCTTGCTAACGGCTTTTTTGCCTAAAGTCTTAGGAGGGGAAATCAATGGAGAAGAACTTCAGCTCTTCCTGATCGGGCTGCTTGCGAACGTAGCCTTCCCAGCGCAAGCCCAGCTTCTCCAGCAATTTGCCGGATGCATCATTCGCCTTGTCCGTGATCGCGACGATCCGTTTCAGCCCGAACGCCTCGCGTCCGTAGTCCAAAACAGCGGAGGCCGCTTCGAAGGCGTACCCTTTTCCCCAATAGGGAGGACAGAGAGCATAGCCGATATCGACATCCTCCAGAAAATCTCTTTTTATGAGGCCACACAAGCCTACCGGAGTGCCTGTTGCTTTTTCTGCGACGACAAACAAGCCAAAGCCGTAGCTTTCGTAGCTTGCCTGCAAGCTGTTGACGATGTACTGCTGCGCATCTGCCAACGTGCGGACGCCGCGATCACCGATGTACTGCAACCAGGATGGCTCGTTCAAAAGCCCGAAAATAAAGGCCGCATCATCTTCCGCGTGCGCGCGCCGCAGAACAAGACGCTCTGTTTGCAAAACGATCATAGCTTGACTCACCAGCCTTTTCATTTTTTTCCATCATACAGGATGCAAGCGAGAAAAGCTGCTTGTTTTTGGCAATTCAGAAAGCTTTTCCTATCCTACTTGGACGACTCCCCTCATATACTGGGACAAAGACTGGCGGGATGAGAGGATGGGAATGCTTTGAGGGTTCTGCTGTTGGTCGTGTTGTTTCTCGTTGCCTTTGACATGCACGCGCAAACGCCGCTGCTGGCGCCGTACTTGAATATATTGGGCGTATCCGCTGCGATGATCGGCTTCGTGCTGGGCGGTTATGCCATCAGCAATCTGAGCGGCAATCTCATCGCAGGCCCTTTTCTCGACCGTTTTCCGAAGAAATGGTTTATTGCCGGAGGCCTGATCCTGGCTGGGGTAATGCTGATTGGACAAGGACTCGTGACGCATGCCGGGGCATTTTTTTCGTTTCGCCTGATGCTTGGCTTCGTCATGGCGTTCGTCTCGCCCGCCTGTTCCGCCATGCTGGGGGAGACAGGCAAAACCGCGCTGGAACAGGGCGAAATCATGGGCAAAAAAGGACTTGTGCTCACGACAGCCGGGATCGTCTCGCCAGCGGTCGGGAGCTTTTTTGCGGTACAGTTCGGCTACGGCCAGTCGTTCGTCATTTTGGGTTACATCATGATCGTGGCAGGCGTTTTTTCCTGGCTCGTCCTTCCTTCAAGAGTAGTGGACAGCGGCAGCGACCAGGTAGCGCCCTCCAAGCCGAACATATCAGGCAAACAGAGTCTGCTCGCGATCATGGAAAATCGGATGCTGTATCCGGCTTTTCTCGGCGGGTTTGCCATCATCTACGCGCAAGGGACGATCATTTACGAAGTGCCGCTGCTCGTGCAAAAGCAAGGGATGTCGCCAGCCGTTACGGGAATTTTGTTCAGCCTGAAAGGATTGGGAGCGCTCGCGATCCTCAGCCAGTTTTGGCTGCACAAGGTAGCGATCGAAACGCGGTCATTTGCGGGGCTTGGCATCCTCAGCCTCTTGATGTACATGCTGGCGATGGGTCTGGCGATTCCGATTCAGGTGATGATGTTCTGCCTCGGCGCATGCTTCGGAATGCTGTTCCCGGCTTTTGCCACGACCTTGACGATCCACACTCCGCGCGAAATGTACGGCAGCGTGTTCAGCATTTACTCTGCCGTGTTGTCGGTCGGGGCTGTCCTCAGTCCCGTGGTGGCAGGTCTTTTGGGCAACTGGCATCACTCGTACTTCATCGCTTTTTTTGTCACGGCGGGGGTGTGTCTGATCAGCGGGTTGCATCGGCTGTTGTTGAGCGGGGTGACAAGGTAGGGAGCGGAGAGTTTTCCTGGAGGGGGGGCAGGGAGACTCTTTTTTTGTGCAGGGGGAAAAGGGGAATCGGGAGAAGGGTGTTCACGTTTTCAGTCGGTCCGATTTTGAAAATTAAGACTCCGTTAATCGACTATTTTCCATGGCGTGCTATGATGATGAGCGGACGATCATTTTTATGATAAGCGCCAAAAGTGAAAAAAGGAGCTAAACACCAGATGAAAGACAAACGAATCACGACGGAAAGACTTGTTTTAACACCGTTTACGAAAAGCAGCGCGGAGTCGATCTTGCGGGGAAACTTTGATGAGCTTTTAGTGGACGGCTATCGCCTGGGCGACGGCTGGCCGGATGAGGATGCCATCGAAACGTTGCCAAAGATCATTAAAAATCTGGAGCTTGTCGGGGAACCAACAGGGTTCGAATCCTGGATGATCGTGAAAAAAGACGGAAACACGATTATTGGAGATGCGGGTTTTAAAGGAAGACCGAATGAGCTGGGAGAAGTCGATATCGGCTATGGCATTATTAGGCAGGAGCGGAAGCAAGGCTTTGGAGTGGAGGCAGCGAAAGGGTTGGTAAAGTGGGCATTTTCACAAGCAGAGGTGAAAGCGATCACAGCCAGATGCCTTATACATAATGCTGACTCTGCGAGGATTTTGGAAAAATTGAATTTTCAAGAGACAGCTAGAGACGGAGAAATGATTTACTGGTCGTTGATGAGGGAGAATGTGGAGGGTGTTTCGGAGTAGGAAACGTCTTTCTGTAACCCTATAATTCATGATGCGTTTTGCGCTTCATCATAAAGCCAGTCTCAACAGGGAATGAATATTCAGAAAAAAATCTTCATACGTAACACCTTGGTACTGCAATATGTACATCTGATGAGGGCTGGCTCTATGAATATATACGCTGAGTTCGTTCATTACTCCACATAATCGTGTTCCCGATTCAGAACTCGCCATTTTTTTCTTCTCCGTGTTTAAGTTGATATTGAACGATATAAATGTCGAGTTTTTGGCTTAGCTCAACCACGGAAGCATCGGATAAACCTTTTTCTTTTACTATCTGGCATAATTGTTGTCGCAATTGTTCTATAATCAGTTCAAGTTTTTCCTTTTCCAAAACGATACCCTTCCTAGCAAAATATTGGGTTTTTATTCTAATTGGTTGAAAACCTTTGCAAGAAATGTCATAGCAAAGAAACCGTTGTCCAGTTAGCTAGTCTTTTGCACGCTCACTCCTTTGGCATATTTGCAATCTGAATGTCCTTATTGTAAAGGCTGTCGCATGCATGTTAATAAAAATAAAAGCCTTGAGAAGTTCTACATATTTCGACTTGAATTTACATGAAAAGCAAAAAGAACGCTCATTGAGCGTTCTTAGTTGAAGCGATTTTTTACTTCTAGATTAATAGCCAGGGTCAACTACTCGTTGAACTACCGTGTTTGACGGGGAGTTCACTTGGTCACCAGGCAGATAGTGGGCAGAAACAAACAGAGTTAAAGATAAGAATATCATAGCAATTGCTTTTTTCATGTTACTAGCCTCCTTTTATTTACGGTTTTTACCAATATAATTATTATATACTTGGTGAATCATATCTACAAAATGTAAATCCATAGACTTGGAATTGTTGGAGAAATAGGAAAAAATATCTGCCATACATTTGACAATTTCTTCTTCGGCATTAACTGTTCCATATGCTTGCAAACTGGTAACGTAGCTGTTCATCCCGGCGTCAAGCTGCCCCATTCTCACCATGTAATTCCCTTTGTGTTGATGATAGATTCCAATCGAGACATGTTTATAGGGTGTTTGCGGAGAATCAGGCAAAAACTCTTCCTCCCGTGCGAGCAGTTCTGCTATGGAGTCCATGTCTTCTGTTTGAAAATAAACATCAAGCAGTTCGGTTACAACGTGAATCTTTATATCCTTGCTAACCTCATCCAAGCAACGTCGAAGTAGCGGAATGGCTGTATCGTATTTTTTTAGTCTTGCTTTAACAATACCACGGGTCGTCTTGGTTGCGTCTGTAACAAAATCATATCGAAACTTTTCAAAGACATCTAAATGCTTTTCTACTGCGTCAAAATTGTCCAAGAAATAGTATGAGTTGATCATTGCCAAATAGGCCCTGGCTTTTAGTTCTGTTTCAGTCGTCTCCAAAGCCAGACCTGCTTCGCAAAGTTCAATACACTGCTTGTACTTCTTGATGGCAAAAGCTTGAAGCCCCATTCTGAAATAATAGATGATTTTTTCTTCTTGAGACAGGAAGTCCACGTAATACAGAATTTCCTCGCCAGCTTTGAATGAATCCTCCATTTGTTTTAAATCAAGTCGCTCGATCAAATATATTTGCAGCAGGCTTTTTGCAACGTATGGAGGCACGCCACGCTCTCTTGCGTATTGAGCGATGATCTTGTATAGCAACAATTGAAAAGCTGTTTCTGTCAAGTTTTTCGTCAGAAGATATAGCTGTTCTATTGCGTTATATGTATCTTCTTGGGGAGATTCAAGAAGCTTTACGGCAACTTTTGAGACTAATGGCTCGTTCGCGAATTGTACGGCCTCCAAAAGCAGTTCCTTTAAGGTTTCTACTCGTTTCTCGACGTCAATATAGTGCGCAACAATTTTTTGATAAGGGATTTCCAACACATGTGAAATCGCTTTGATTGTTCTCAACTCTGGTCGTTTGGTATCTCCCAATTCGATTTTGGAAATGACGCCCTTGTGTACCCCCGAGAGGTTTGATAGCTGTGTGATACTGAGACTAGCCTGTTCCCTATGCTTTTTTATGATATCACCGATGGTAGTAAATTGAAGAGTGCCTACACTTTCGTCCATCTCGTTCCACCTTCTAACCTGGTTTCCCTGCATTTTCCTTTTTTATCCTTTTGAATTTTAACACTATGCATTTTCTTTGTAAATTATAGGAATTGGTAACTGTGTGAAAATAGAGTGAGCTTTTGCACGAGATCGAAGTTTGTTCGCGCTGTCAAATTTTGTCCACTTTTTTCCATGATGTGATATGATGATGAGCAGAAAACAGCACGCTCATGCCACTAAAACCTAGTAGCCCTATATAAAATCTTGGTACTAATACATACATCAGATGGAGGCTGGCTCTGTGATCGGTATTGGTTGAGTCTGTTCAGCAAAAAAGCTCTGAAAGGATGAGATTTGGGATGAATATGACAACCCCATTGGTGCTAACTGGTGTCAATGTAACGCTGGCTCCTCTGGAACTGAGGCATGCCGAGGATTTGTATGAGGCGGGTCGGTTCCCGGATATATGGGGGCTGACACAAGGGCGAATCCAGTCACTGGAAGACGCAAAAGAGTATGTCTCGAAAGCTTTGGAACAAAAGAATGCGTTTCCGTTTGTTATCGTCGAACAAAAGACGCAAAAGGCAGTAGGCAGCACCAGATTTTACGATATCTCTATTCCAAACAAAAGCCTGGAGATCGGTTCGACCTGGCTGACTCCTGCGATGTGGAGGACTTCCATCAATACGGAAGCCAAATACTTGCTGTTAAAATATTGCTTTGAAACGGCGGGAGCCATTCGGGTTCAACTGAAGACGGACAGTCGGAATGTCAGGTCCCAAAAAGCAATTGAGCGGCTTGGCGCAGTCAAAGAGGGCATTTTGCGCAACCATATGATTTTGCCTGACGGGTATGTAAGAGACACGATTTACTACAGCATACTCGACAGGGAGTGGCCAGCCGTCAAGGCGCGGCTTGAGGGATTTTTAAAGTCATACATTGATTAGTACATGCAGTTGCTTTTCGCTTTCCGTGTAACGAACAGACTTGGTTTGTTTAGGAAAAGCGATGTCAGTGTAAGGACAATCGAGCATTCATGCTGGCGACCTGCAATAGGAAAAGCCCAGCGATATATAGACGTAGAGAGAGTTTTCCTGGTGCAAACGGGGGGACTCTTTTTTGTGTGGGATGTGGAATATGGCCTAGCCTGGTAAATGAGTCGACAACGCCTATTGATGATGTCGAAGTTCCTGACCGGGTGGGTTGCACGAAACAAGTATGAACAACAAACCTTTGCCAAATTCATTTCCAACATCCAGGTGAAAAGTAGATAGACTCAGCACGAATGTTCCTTAATAATGGAAATATCAGACAACCGAGAGTCTGCTTTTAGGCGATGAGCATGTAGCAGCAATGTACTGCAATGGCAAAAAAGTGCGAGGAGGCAAACCTGTGGGCAGATCGTTCGCAAATTTGCATATCAAGTCGGGGAACTTTGAGAAGGCTGTCGAAGCGCTAAAAAAGCTAAGCGAAGAGCGCGCCGAGGTATTAGGTTATTCATCTACGCAAAATGAAGCGGCTGCGGATGTTTCAGAGCGGTCTGTTGGCGAATGGAAAAGTAATCAGCCAGACACGGAGGCGCAAAAGCCCAAAGTTGTCATGCACATAAGCAAAAGCAACGACAACTGGATCAGCGTGCTCCACGATTATTTTGTCTGGGGCACGGTGAAGAAGATCGGCAAAGCGTTGTCCCAGCTGATCGAGGAACCAGTAATGACCGCCGGATACATCAATGAGGAAATATTCGAGTTGTCGTTTTACGAGAACGGAGAGATTCAAGCGGAAAAAATCTTTTGTGAACCGTGGACGCGGGACGAGTACGGGCTGAAAGAAGAGCGTCTTCATGATGACTACATGCGAGAAGCGTTGGGGATGCGTGTGGAGGATTTTGATTCGTTCATCAAGCTGACAAGTCCGGAACAGGCCGCAGACAAGCTGTCGCAACTCACAGGGATACCGATCTGGAGTGATTCGGAGTGGCTGCCGTACGAAGAGAAGCTCAGAGATCAGTTTGGGCAATATGAATTTCGGATCGAAAATGCATGAGTGGTATATGGAAAATGAAGAAGTTAAAACAAATGTTGAAAGATATAAAAATAATAGATTTTCTAAGGTAATTCATGAAATACGCGTAACACCGTTTTTACATTGCAACGTAGGCTATACAGATCAAGCGTTAGATGAAAAAGAGGGGCATTCTCCCTCTTTTTCGTTGCCCAAGCTCTCAATGACCTGAACCATTTTAATTAAAGAAATAGATATATCCCACCTGGAATTTTCCACATGTTGCTCCCCCCAACAAATTCCCTTATAATACCGATGTGTTTTCCCGATAATCATTCTCATAAAAATCAAACAAATCAATGCTGTTCATTTCACGCAAAACAGGCAGGGGTGCTCGGATGAAGGAAGAGGAAAAGAAGAAAATCCATGATTGGTTCGCGCATTGGACGCATGCGGCTGTTCAGGTGATCGACGTTCGGCATTTTGTGTTGCAGGCGCAAGAGTCGTGGAACAGCTACCGGCTTCCGGCCTCCAGTTATTTATACGCTTGCAAAGGACAGGCTACGGTGCGGCTGGATGGACGCGAATATGCGGCGGATCGCTTTTTGTTGCTTCACGGCGGCAAAGGAATGGTGCTCGACGTGAAGCTGACGGATGAGCTGTTCGTCTTTTATTTGATCTTGTACAAAGCCAAAATGATGCTGCCGCGCTCCGTCGACCAAGCTCTGTTGAGCAATGGCGGGGAAGAGCCGTTTCATCTGCCGTATGCGCTCGTGCCGCATGAGCCGACCAAACTGTATCATCTCGTCGCGACGATGGCCCGCGAATGGGCAGCACAGGAGCGGCTTCGGGCAAAAGGCACGTTTTTGCAATTCGTCCATGAGGTCATGCAGCAGCTTCTGCGGCACGGGTTTCAACAAGAACAAGAGCCGCTCGCCAAACAGGTCGTTCGCTATTTGGAGGAGCATTATACCGAGAGAATTTCGCTGGAGAGCCTCGCGGAGCATTTTTGTTACAGTGCCAGATATTTGACTCGACTGGTCAAGGAAGAGACGGGCCACAGCCCGATCGACTATGTGATCTCGCTACGGATGGAAAAGGCGAAGGAACTGCTTTCCCAGACAGATGCGACGATGCAAGAGGTGGCGGCTTCTGTCGGGTACCACGACGTGCTCTATTTCAGTCGGCTGTTCAAAAAGCATACGGGCATGACACCTACCAGCTTTTCCGGACATGCCCCAGGTCCAGATCGTCTATATGGAAAGCCCGGATTGTGTATTGTGGACGCGCATAGGGAAAGCTATAGTGTTAACGATAATCGTTATCAGCGAAGCTTTGGGGGGATCATCCACATGAACAAAAAATCGACGCGCCACATGGCAACTCTTTTCATGGTCAGTCTAGCACTGTTCGTGAGCGCGTGCTCCGGTACAGCCAGCCCGACACCACAGACAGGGAGCGTGCAGGAGCAAACTGGCGCGACACAGCGCGAGTTGACCGATGGCATGGGCAACAAGGTTACGGTGCCGTCACATCCGCAGCGCATTATTGCGACCTACCTGGAAGATCATCTGGTGGCACTCGGAGTCAAGCCGGTTGCCCAATGGTCGGTAGGGAAGGGCGATGTTCAAGGATATTTGCAAAAAGACTTGGCCGGTATTCCGGCAATCCCGCATGATTTGCCGCCAGAAGTGGTCATGAGCTACAACCCGGATCTGATCATCATGGACAATGAAGACCTCGTAGCGGGAGACAAGTACAGCCAGTACGCCAAAATATCGCCGACATATACGATCGGAAAAGAGAAAAACAGCGATTGGCGCAAAGAGCTGCTGGTCGTGGGGGAAGTCCTGAACAAGAGCGAAGAGGCGAAAAAAGTGCTCGCGGACTACGATGCCTACGTTGCGGAATCGAAACAAAAGCTCAAGCAGGCGATCGGCGACAAAACGGCTGCGGCCCTGTGGGTGACAGCCAAAAACATTTATGTAGCGCGCCAAGATTTGTCCAGTGGCGATGTGCTGTATAAAGACCTCGGGTTTACGGTGCCAGCCGTCGTCCAGGAGATTTCCAAATCCGGCGACGCGAACTGGAACGCTCTGTCTCAAGAGAAGCTGGCTCAGATGGATGCGGACTACTTGTTCATCGTGAACAGCAAAGGCGCTTCCAAGGATGAATTTTTGAAGGAGCCGGTTTGGGCGAACATCCCTGCCGTTCAAAAAGGGCAGGTCTACGATTTCTCCACAGAGTCCAGCTGGCTGTACACGGGAGTTATCGCCAATCGGCAAATGATCGAGAACGTGCTGGAAAATGTGGTGAAGTAAGCCAGTTCAAAACCCAAACCTTTTGCACGCGGCAGGCGAGCGGGGGTTTGGGTTTTTTTGTTGTAAGGTGGACGCAGGTCAAAAATGGACGAGGCTTCATCAACTGTCAACTGGGGCGGGGAACGCTCATGGCTTGGAACCTGATCGACGTTTTGCCGCAAGCGGAGCTTTTTGACGGATGGACCGCCGAACAGACAAAGCAGCAGGAAAAGTTTCATGCCTTTCATGACAAAAGACAACGAGGTTGTCGTTGTCTTTTTCTGAGCATACATTTCGCCATTTTCATAAAAAAACAGGTGAGCAGTTGCGGTCGCCCAAATGAACATGGGCTTGTTACTGCCATTTACGCTTATGAGCTTTCCGTTTTAGCGATCGGGCTTCCCGCCACCCCGCCTAGCCTTCACATGCTTCAACTCCGCCACAATGATGAAGCTGACGATCACGAGCAAAAACCACGAGCTGATTTTGCTCAGATGGACCAGCTCCCAGCCGGAGCGCTGGTTCGGGTACGCCCAGGCGCCGAAAAACGTGGCGATGTTTTCTGCGATCCAGATGAAAAAGCCGATCAGAAAGTAGCCGAGCGGGACGGGCATGGAAAAACGCTCATGGGTGACGCGGAAGTAGACCTTCGAGCGCCAGAACACGACGAACATGAGCACCATCAACACCCAGCGAAGATCCCAGATGTAATGATGGGTGAAAAAATTCAAGTAGATCGCCGCACCGAGCGAAGTGACCAAAAACGGCCGCGGCCAGTTTGTCAGACTGACGTCCAGCCGTCGCCACGCCTGGCACAAATAGCTCGCCACGCTCGCGTACATGAATCCGCTGTAGAGCGGGACGCCAAACACTTTGCTGTACCCTTCTTCCGGATAGCTCCACGAGCCCATGTGCACTTTGTAAATTTCCAGGCACAGTCCGATCAGGTGAAAAACCGTGATGACCTTCAACTCGTCCCGCGACTCCAGTCTGCTTTTGACCATGAACACCTGGAAGGCCAGACAGAGCAGCAAAAGCAGGTCGTATCTGGGCAGGCCAGGGATGGCGACGAACTTGGAGATCGCGAGCGAGGCGAAGATGAACACGGGAAACAGACAAGACATGGCCTCCTGGTATCCGAAGTGGAGCAGGAGGCGGATAAATCGGATCATGATGTGACTCCTTCGGCAGTTGTAGCGTCTTTGGCGACAGGCAGATCGTTGGAACGCCCGTCGCTCCAGCTTCTTATTCTCCCATGAAACCAAATGCTTGAATAGTACCTAAACAAACATGCGGGGATGATCGTGCGGGCGCAATGCGAATTGCGAATGTCAGAGGAACGATAGAAGCGAACCCCCCACTCTTTTTGACGCGCGGGCTGAAGGCCAATGTGCGCTTTGTTGATTAACCTCAGAAACCTCAAGCTTATCCCCTTGTATGATGCGCGGCATCCCTTCGCGAACAAAATGCGATCCCTAACCCGGGAATCAGCACGCGTATAGCCCACCTCCTTTAAACCTTCAATCAATGTTTAAACTTCGCGACGGATGTTGCTTGCAGCACAAGGCTGACTTCCGCAAAACCTTACCATTTGCATAAATATAGTACGATTAAGGAGGTCGATTGATTTCACTTAGCACAGTATTTCTTTGGGCGTGGAGGGTGGTAGCGTGTCAACCAATCGGGAGAGCGTAACAATTCCTATTTTCCCTTGCAGATCGATAGACGAACAGTTGGAGTTTTATCAGGCGCTAGGTTTTGAACTGACTTACAGGCAAGCCAAGCCAAACTTATACGCTTGCGTCCGTCACCGAATTGTGGAATTGCATTTTTTTGTATGGAAGCAATTGGACCCATCCAACTCGTACAGCATGTGCTATGTACACGTCCGCGATGTGGATGCCGTGCACAAAGAGTTTTGTGAAAACTTGAAAAATGCGTATGGCAAGGTTCCTTCCAGAGGTTTTCCGAGAATTACCAAACCGAATAATCTCGCGGAAGACCGCCGATTTAACCTCATCGACCCTGCCGGAAACCGCTTGTTAATCGGTCAGAAGCATGCATCTGCCGCGCCAGTCCAAACTGAGCAAACCGTGATGGCGCAGCCGTCCAGGTTTGCCAATGCGTTCGAAACGGCATATCGATTGGCGTATGCCAAAGACGAACCCGCAGAGGCGGCCAAGGTACTGGATCTTGTATTTTCAAAAGCAGAAGAAGCTTCGGCAAGCCTGCGCTACAAAGCTTATGTGCTGCGAGCCGATATCGCGGCCTCAATGGACGAGATAAATCTCGCGCGGGTTTTGATGCAGGAGGCAGAGCAATTATCGCTGTCTGGTCAAGAGCGGGAAGAGGTGGTGGAGGCAACAAAAAGGTTGCTTGAACTGAAAGGGGCTTTCGGGCACGGTCATTCTTGACGGGATAGGACCAGTGCAATTGTAGCTCCCGCGGACTTTGTTTTCCAGAAAAAACCAGCGCGCTACGGTCGAACACCGTCTCACGCTGGTTGCTCAGGCAATCCATATTAACAGGAGTTACGGTTACTGCTTTGCATTTTCTACTCAGAATCGCCGTCTTCATCTAAAACTTCTGGGTAATAGCGCTTGATGACATCACTAGCTGAAGTCTCTTGACCAACATGGATAAATCTTGAATAAATTTCAGTTCCAATCGTGATTTCATCATCATTTAGCTCAAATGCATGCAGCTGTCTTACAAACTGATGCTTAACTGTTTCACCAAAGCTATTCAAAGACTCATGTTCAGCCTTTTTGGCAAACTTTTCCGCAATTTCAATGGCCTTTTCCATATTCGTATCTTTTGCGAGAATAATACTTTCTTCAAAAAGTTTCATGTTGTTCTCAGCATTGACTTCATTTTTTGGCTGATCGGAACCTCCAGAGTGAACCGATTCAAATAAGACTTTGACTGCATACCATTTTGTTTGGGGCGGTTTAGAATTTGTCTCCATAATTTCACCCTTACACCTTTAATTTTTGCTGAATCTCCTGTTTTAGCATCTGCCTCCAAAACGCCAAAAAAGCCGTAACAGGCCGCATACCGCTAACCTGTTACAGCCCTACTATCGCGTCTAACTGTCTTCCTAGTAAAACTCTTACTCTTCCCCCGTAGCAACCGGATTATCGCTGTACGAAACCCAGTCGCTCCAGCTTCCTGCGTACAGTTTCGCATCTGTGCGGCCAGCATGGTGCAGGGCGAGCAGGTTGGAGCAAGCGGTCACGCCTGAGCCGCAGTAGACGATGATTTCTTGTTCGGCGAAGCCGGCGATGCGGTTGCGAAGCTGCTCGGCTGGCAGCATGGTCATGTCTGTGTTGAGGTTGTCCTTGTAAAAGAAGTGGCGGGCGCCGGGGATATGTCCTGCTTTCGGATCGAGCGGCTCTTGCTCGCCGCGATAGCGTTCGCCTGCGCGGGAGTCGAGCAGCACCGCTCCCGGCTTGCGATTTTTTACGCCTTCGACGCTGACCAGCATGTCCGGGCGCAGTTGCGGGACGAAAGTACGTGCTTGCGGCGTCGGCACTTCCGCAGTCACTTCGTAGCCAGCCTTTTTCCAGGCTGCGTATCCGCCATCGAGCACAGCGACACGATCGTGACCGAGGTAGCGCAATAGCCACCAAAGGCGTCCCGCCATCGCCATTTCTTGGTCGTCGTAAGCAATGACGGTTGTGTGCTCATCGATTCCAGCCTGGGAAAAGAGCGCGGCGAGAGCAGCCGGATCAGGAAGAGGATGGCGTCCGCCGTGTTCCTGTTTCGGGCCGGACAAGTCGCGATTCAGATGAAAATAGAGCGCTCCCGGGATGTGGTCTGTTGCGTACTCTTCGGCTCCTTGTTCGGAAGCGGAAAGGGCAAAGCGGCAATCGGCGATAACAATTCGTTCGTCGTTCCTATGATCGCGGAGCCATTGTGGCGTGACAAGTGCTTGCATCGTTCACCCTGCTTTCTGATTTTTCTTCATCATAGCAGATGGCTATCCGATGGGGTACAATATTTCTAAAAAGTGTTGGCAGAGAGGGGCAACGGAATGAAGCGTGTTATCCGCTACTTTTTGGAAGGATTGCTGTACGTCATCCCACTGGCTGTGACGATCTATATTTTGTACTACATTTTTGCGACGGTCGACAGCTGGTTTTACAACCTGGCCCGCAACAATTTCCCTCTGCACTTCCCGGGCATAGGCGTGCTGATCACGATTGTGGGGATTACGGTTGTCGGATTTCTCGCGTCGAATGTGCTGACTCGCGGGGTGCTGTCCATCGTGGACAGACTGTTTGAAAAAGTGCCATTCATCAAGCTGATCTACACCTCGATCAAAGATTTGATCGGCGCCTTTGTCGGGGATAAAAAAAGCTTCGACAAACCTGTCTTGGTCACATTGTCCAAAGACACTGGGGCGAAAGTCATCGGCTTCATCACAAAAGAAAGCATGGATACATACGGGCTTGCCGATCACGTCGCCGTCTACCTTCCGCAGTCGTACAACTTTGCTGGCAATCTGCTGCTTTTTCCAAGCGAGCAAGTACAGCCGCTGGACATGGACAGCGCGGACGTCATGGCTTTTCTCGTGTCCGGTGGGGTATCGGGAAAGAAGACGGCTGCCAAGGCGGAAAACGAAGCAGCCGGGCAGGGATAAGGCAGTTTTTCAGCCAAGCATGCGCCGCCTCTATCCAAACAAGCATCCGCAGACGCTATGCAGAACGTACAAAGGGCAGCCAGACTTTAGACAAGTCGGGCTGCCCTGATTTTTGGCGAGAGGATCAACTGCTGAAAAAACCGCTGTGGCTGGAGTGTTTGCGACGACGATAGTAGTGATGTCCGTACGACTTGTGACCGAACTTCCACAACGGCCCGCGATGTCGGTAATCGCTGCTGCTGTACTTGCGATAGCCGTGTCCGCCCATTTTCCAGATGAATTTGGCCCCTTTTTTCAGCAGGACGATCACAATAATGATCGCGGCGAGGAACAGCACGAAACCGATCGCCAAAATGGTAAGTATGACTGACATCAACATCGTCTCCTTTTGTCCAACCTGGTTTTCGCGAAAAGTGCGGTAAGCAAGCTTCACGCGTTTTCGCGGGCCGGTTATCCGTATAAGTTATGTTACGGACGGGAAGACAAGAAGTTTCAAGCGAAGAGAACGAGCCTTCGGGCATGAGCGTGCAAGCTGTTTAGCCCTCCGCGTTCAAATATTTTTCGTACGGCGTGTAGTCAATCTGCTTGGATTGCAAATGGGCGATGAGCCATTTGTGGTCGCGTTTGGGGGTAGCCACGATATAGCCTTTGACGATCAGGTCGGTGGTGATTACAGTCGCCTTCTCTTCAAGGGCGATCTGCCCGATTTTGGCTGCGATCGAACGTCTGGCTACATCACGGAACAACTGCGGAACCGGGTCGACCAGTTCGTTGAGAAGCACCAGGCCGTCTTCCGTCCACATTGCGCGCGTTTTGTCGATGTAATAGTCCTGCCAGTCGAGATCGGACTTGCCGTCCTTTTTGGGCATGGACTTGAGGAACTTGCGAAACATGAAGTAGCCGCCAATCCCCATCAGTCCTACAAGCACAATCGTCCAGCCAACAATGAACAGGGAAAACCCTGTAGACATTTCATTCATTTGCGAACACCTCGTAACCGTAATCCATAAAAAAGCCTATATAGGTAAAGTGTACCTTATTTTCGTGTACGCAACAAACTTTTTGTGCTTTTGCCCATCGCGAGGGTTTTCTCTTCCCAAGTACACATACAATTTAGTATGATTAGAATTAATCTTTATTGGGAGTGGACGCTCATGTTCAAGCTTGGACAACGCGTCGTCATTGTTGCCGACTCCTTCGAGCAAGGTTTGCCGATTGGCGAATACGGGTATTTGATCGCGCGCGACCGCAACCCGGACAGTGCGTTTGCATGGGTCATTCGCATACCCAAAATAGATAAGCACTTTCCTGTGGTGGAAGAGGACATCGCCCTGGAAGAACAATTGCTGGAGGAGGAAGCGCAGCGCGTCTCGCAGGAAGCCTTGCTTGATTACGCTTTGGCTACCCGCAACGAGGCTCTCTTCAGGCAACTGATGGGCATGTCGGATGCAGATGAGGCAAATGACGAACCAGCGAAGGAATCAATGGAGGATTTTATCCGTAAAGTAAACCTGAAAGCCTGGATATAACCAATCGCGGTTTTCCTTTTGGGGAAAATCGTTCTTCTTTGCAAGACAGGGCTTGTCCCTTGATACTATTGTGAAGGAAATGAAAGCGAGGCTGTTTCATGTCTGAATTTGTGACGTTTACCAATGAATTTGGCCATACGATCGAGATGTCCAGAGAGGACTATCAGAAAAAAGTGATTCCACACAATCTGGATATGTATTGGGACCAAAAGGAAAAGCTTCGTGACTTCGCGATGGAGTTGGTGAAGGAGCAATTTCACGAGCAAGCGGCGATTGCGGCGGACAGGCTGCTCGAATTGTACGGGCCGATCGAGTCCGCGCTCATTTTCCGTGCAGTCGTTCACATGCAGGCGAGAGAATTTGAGAGAGCGAAAACGATTTTGAACGATTGCCTGGAACGATTCCCGGCGTCGGGAACGGCTTGTACCAACCTGGCGAAAATTTACGCGTATGAAGGGGAAGAGGACAAAGCGTTCGAAATCCTGAATACCGGACTGCACAAAGATCCGAACCAGGAAAACGGATTGAACATGTACGTGGAAAGCTTTTTGCAAAATGGCAAGCGCGAGGAGCTGAGAACCCGATTGGAAGCGCTCTCCGTCAAGGAGGGAGCGTGGAGACCGCAGCTGCACTTGGCGCGTCTTGCTCTGACCGAGACCGACCTCCTGAACGCGATGAAGTGGTACACGATTGCCATCGAGGGGGCGAAAGACCGCTTTGAAGTGGTCATGACGGTAACGGGCGAGCTGGGCCAGGCAGGCTATGTCTATCAGCTGATCCAGATTTGCGAAAAGTTTTGGACGCCGCAGTTCCCGTATCCGTATGCGGGCTTCAACTACGCCAACGCTTTGCTGGCTACCGACCAAAAGGAGCGGGCGATTGCGATGCTGCGCAACATGCAGGATCATTTGCCGGACAACTACAAGCCGATGGTCGATCATTTCCTCGCACGGGTGCCTGGCGCGTTGGAAGCAGAAGAAGCAGCGAAGCAAAAAGTGGAAGCAGGCAACCACGCTGGCGATCAGACGGAGAAAAAGAGCTGGTGGAAGTTCTGGAAGTAAGATGAGACGCGTACATAACGCCCGGCATGCGATTGGTCGGGCGTTTTTTCTATGCGTATGCGGATAAAAAGGCTATGCCGGACCGGAAGGCGATCAGAATTGTGCTTAGGCTTGAAGCCAGGAAGCGGCTTTCACGTGTTTTCACGATAAAAGACAGGTAACTGGGGCAAAGGAGGCTGGGCGATGCTGCATCATGTCGAGTTGTACGTCACAGATTTGAAGCGGTCCGCGGAATTTTGGGGCTGGCTGTTGGAGCAGCAGCTAGGCTATGAACGCTACCAGCAATGGGCGAGCGGGGTCAGTTGGAAGCATGGCAACACGTATCTGGTGTTCGTGCAGGCGGAGGAGCGGTTTCGCGATGTGCCGTATCACCGCTGTCGCGTCGGATTGAATCATCTCGCTTTTCACGCGCGCAGCCGGGAGCAGGTGGAGTCGATTCGCGAGGAACTGCGGCGGCGAGGCGTGCCGCTGCTCTACGAGGATCGCCATCCACATGCGGGCGGCCCGGAACATTACGCGCTGTTTTGCGAAGACCCGGATCGGATCAAGGTGGAGATCGTAGCGCCGGAGTAAGTAAACAGGCGGCACGTCCCGGACGGTTTACCCGAGCTGCTTGATTTTCTCGGCAATCGGTTCTTGTTTTTCTTCATCCCAGACGATGGAGATTTCAAATGTTCCCGGCTCGAAAAAGAGCGGGAAACGACGGCGAAACCACGGTTGCATCGGCACCTGGTCAATCTCGTCGAGCGAAATCCAATGCAGCTCTCCCTCGGGAGGATGTGTCAACAGCTCGCCTTCAAAGCGGGTTGCCAAATAGTTGAAAACGATGTAGCGAAAGCCTGTCGCCGGAACGACATACTCATCCACGCCCTTGAAGGCAAGGTCTGTGACGCGAAGCCCTGTTTCTTCATACACTTCGCGAATGGCCGCTTCCGTCAGGCTCTCGGGAAAATCCACCTTGCCCCCGGGGGCGATGTAGCCGGGGAAGCCTTTGGAACTGGGGCGATTGAGCAAAAGTACCCTGTCGCCGTCGCGGATCATGCACATAGTCATCAACTGATAAGTAAGAGCGGGAGCTTGTACATCTGATGTACCCATAAATGATTTTCCTGCTTTCTGGACTTTTTTGACCATAAGTATAGCACAGCTTTTGCACCGCAAAACGTCTGTCAGTCAAAACACAGCGCGACCATCCCCGGACGATGGTCGCGCTGTGTTGCGAAAAGGCATCTATTTAAACTGGCTGGTGAGCCGCCGTTCCAAAAACGCCACGCCTTGGTACATCAAGGTGGCGACGACCGCGATGATGGCGAGACTCATCATGACCAGGGTAAAATTGAACACTTGGAATCCATAGATGATCAGATAGCCCAAGCCTTGTTGAGAAACGAGAAACTCCCCGACGATGACTCCGACCCAGGAGAGGCCGACGTTTACTTTCAGCGTGGCGAGCAAGGTCGGGAAGGTGGCGGGGAGGATGACCAGGCGGAAAATGTGCCGTTTGTTGCCGCCGAGCGTCTGCACGACTTTGACGTAGTTTTGGTTGACTTCGCGAAAGCCGGAGTAGACGTTGATCGTGGTAATGATGATGGAGATCGCGCAGCCCATGGCGATGACGGACATGAGTCCGGGGCCGAAGCCGACGATGAAAACAGGGCCGAGCGCGACTTTTGGCATGCTGTTGGCGATGACCAGGTACGGATCGAGGACGCGGGAGAGAAAGGGCGACCACCAGATGAGCGTTGCGATCACAGCCCCGAGCAACGTTCCGAGCAAAAAGCCGATAATCGTCTCCCAGACGGTCATGCCGACGTGCGGCAGCAGGCTTCCGTCGAGCAGCTGCGACCAGAATTGCGCCCAAATTTTCGACGGGTAGCTGAAAATAAGCGCATTGATCGTGTTGGTGCGCGCAAGCACTTCCCACAGGGCGAGAAACAGCAGAAACAGCATGCATTGGGTGAAAAACACCCAGTAGCGGTTTTTTGCTTCCTGCTTCAAATAGTGGCGATGGATGCTTTCAATTTCCTTTTGCTGCATCAGATACTACCTCCATCTCCTTCCAGACGCGATGGAACAGGTCCTGGAAGCCATCCTGATTTCTGGCGTCGAAGGGCAGGGAGTCGCGGATGGCGGGCGGGATTGCGATTTCGCTGCTGACGCGGCCAGGGTTGCGCGAAAAGATGTAGATGCGGTCTCCCATGGCGATCGACTCCGACAAATCGTGCGTGACCAGGATGGCGGTTTTTTTGTGTCTGCGCAGCGTCGAGAAGATCAAGTCTTCCAGTTTCAGCTTCGTCTGGTAGTCCAGTGCGGAAAAAGGTTCGTCTAAAAGCAGCACGTCAGGCTGGCAAGCCAGGGTGCGAACGAGCGCGACACGCTGCCTCATGCCGCCGGACAGCTGCATGGGCGAAGCTTTGCGCACGTCAGACAGCTCCATTTCATCGAGCAGATGCAAGGCGTATTGCTCTGTCTCCCTGGAGCGGATTCCCTGGATGTCCAGGCCGAGAAAGACGTTGTCTTCGATCGAGCGCCAGTTGAACAAGTAATCTTGCTGAAGCATGTAGCCGACCTGGCGGGAAGTTCCGCGAACGGGTGTCCCATCAATGGACACTTTTCCCGCAGTCGGCAATTCCAGTCCCGCCATGAGCGAGAGCAATGTCGTCTTGCCACAACCACTAGGGCCAACCATACAGATGAACTCGCCTTCCTCCACGCGCAGGTTGATGTCCTGGACCGCCATGAACGCCCTGGTTGTGGATAAATAGAGGTGGGTCACGTGGGAAAGTTCAATCTTGGCTGGCGCAGAAGGAGTCTGGTTCATGACGGATTAATTCCCTTCCTTGGATTGTTTGGCGAAGGTGGTGTTGACCAGCTTGCTGTAATCGGCCCGTTGTTTCAGTTCGCCAGCGGCATCCATGATGTCTTGCAGCTGATTCCATTCCGCTTCGTCCAGGATCGGATCGGTGGCGTAAGAGCCTTGCTCCAGATAGCGTTGCACGGCTTTTTCCAGGATGGTCGGATCGATCTGTTCAAAATATTTGCCGATGACCGCAGCCGTCTCCTTGGCGCTGTGGCTTGCAACCCACTGTTGCCCTTTGTAGATCGCATTGGTAAACTTTTGGATAGTTGCCGCATTGCTGTCGATATTGCTTTGCTTCGTCATGTAGACGGTGTAGGGAACGGTGCCGCTTTCCTTGCCGAAGGAGGCGACGACATGCCCGATCCCTTCCTGCTCAAACCGCGACGCTTCCGGTTCGAACAGTTGAACGTACTCGCCTGTGCCTGAAGCGAAAGAAGAAGCGATATTTTTAAATTCGATATTCTGGATCAGCTCCAGGTCGGACTGCGGATTGATTTGATGTTTTTTCAGGACATACTCTCCGACCATTTGCGGCATTCCTCCTTTGCGCTGACCGAGGAAGACGCTGCCTTTCAGTTGGTCAAACGAAAACTGGTCGGTTTTGTTGCGGGCGACGAGGAAGGTGCCGTCCGTCTGGGTCAACTGGGCGAAGTTGACGACGACGTCTGCTGCTCCTTGCTGGGAGACGTAAATACTCGTCTCCGAGCCGACGAGCGCTACGTCGATCCCGCCAGACAAGAGCGCCGACATGACCTTGTCGCCGCCGGGAATAGTGGAAAGCTCCACATCGAGCCCCTCTTCCTTGAAAAAGCCTTTTTCCAGCGCGACGTATTGGGGGGCGTAAAAAAGCGAGCGGGTTACTTCGCCAATTCTTATTTTTTCAGGAGTGCTGGAGCAGCCGGTCAAAACGGCGATCAGAGCCAGACAGGCAGCCAGCCCCAGCGCGACAAATCGTTTCATTATCAGGAGTACCTCCTTGCTAGGCTGTTGTTTGTTGTAAGGTATGCGCCCAGACAAAAAAGGGTGAATGCCTACAGATGGTGACAGGCACGCTTGCGGGAAGCTCTGCACAAAGAGAGGGGCAATCATTGTGATTGTGACATTTTTAGGTACGGGATCAGGAGCGCCCACCACGCGCCGCAACGTGAGCGGAATCGGGCTTCGCTTTTTACAGGCAGGAAAATGGTGGCTGTTTGACTGTGGGGAAGGCACGCAGCATCAGCTTTTGCGCTCTCCCATGAAAATCAGTCAGCTGGACAAAATTTTCATCACGCATTTGCATGGCGACCACTTGTACGGCTTGATCGGGTTGCTCGCTTCCCGCTCGCTGCGCAATGGCGAAGCATCGCCGCTCACGCTTTACGGACCGCCGGGGATTGACCGCTATTTTCGGGCGATCATGGATGTAAGTCCGGTGCATTTGCAATATCCGCTGGAGCTGAAAGTGGTCAGCGAAGGCGTCATTTACGAGGATGAGGAAGTCGTCGTTTCGTGCCGGAAAGCGAACCATCGGGTGACGTCTTTTGCCTACGGCGTCCTGGAAAAAGACAAACCGGGAGCTTTTCTCGTCGAGCGAGCGAAAGAGGCGGGAGTTCCGTCCGGGCCGCTCTTCGGAGCCTTGAAGCGCGGCGAGCAGGTGACGCTTGCCGACGGTCGCGTGCTGGATGGCAAAGATTTTGTCGGAGCGCCGCAGCAAGGCCGCAAAATCGTCTTCAGCGGCGACACGGAGCCGTGCCAAAGCGTCGAGGAGCTTGCGGCGAATGCCGACTTGCTCGTGCACGAAGCCACGTATGCCGATCACGACAAGGAGCTGGCGGTGCGCAGCGGACACTCCACGGCGAAAGAAGCGGCTGAGCTGGCGAAGCGTGCAGGTGTAAAAGCGCTTTGCCTGACCCATTTCAGTCCGCGCTACGAGGATGAGGACGGCGACTTTTCCATGGATGATCTGTTAAAAGAGGCGCAGGCGATCTTTCCCATGACGACGCTCGCCGAAGATTTGGGCAGCGTCGAAGTGAAGCGAGTGCGAAAAACGGTGGGAGAAACCGATCTTCCTTGTTATAATGAATAAATTATGAACGCATGGATGTGAGACTTCACCATTCAGTGAGAGAAAAATGGCAACGGGAGAGGAAAGGTGAACGACGGTGTCCGGTACACGGGTCAGCAAGTCGATTGCCGTGCGCTACGCCATGTTTGTGCTCGGATTGTTCATCGGGGCATTCGGCTGCGTGCTCGCGATCAAGGCGAATCTCGGGGTGGCGCCCTGGGATACGTTTCACATCGGCTTGCAAAAAACATTTGGTTTAACCATTGGCATCTGGTCGCAGATCGTCGGCGTAGTGGTCATTTTGTCATCCTATCTGGTAGCTAAAATCAAGCCGACCTTTGGCATGTTTCTGAACATGATCTGCTTCGGAAGCTTCCTGGACTTGATTTTATGGCTCAACATCGTGCCGGAGTTCGAGTCATTCTGGCTGCGCTTGCTGGTGTTTTTGCTCGGCGTAGTCGTCATGACCATCGGCATCGGCATGTACTTGTCTCCGCGCCTGGGGGCAGGGCCGCGCGACAGCTTCATGCTTGCCATGAACGAGCGGTTGGGCTGGAGCATTCAAAAGGTTCGGCTGATTATCGAAGTAACGGTGTTGATTGCCGGGGCGGCGCTGGGTGGCCCAGTGTCGATCGGAACGGTGCTCATTGCCGTTTTGACGGGGCCGATGATTCAGCGGACGATTCCTTTTTGGCAGTCGGTTATGAAAAAACAGTATGGCCTGATGGAGCCAATCGAGCGTCGCGCGAGTTGATCTGACGCGGTTTTCCCTCACAGCAGCTACACTCTTATCCTGAAAAATGGGCAATGTCTGGGCGAGCGTCCAATCAAGATTGGCTATTCGCACATACATTATGATTAGTTGCTGACAAAGGAGGGAAAGCGAATGAGTCTGTTCAACGGAGGATTCGACGATTTTGCTTTGATTCTGGTGTTGTTCGTATTGCTGACAATCGTTGCTTGCGCTTGCGACTAACGAGGTAACACACCGACCGCAAAAAGGTTGGCAATAGCAAAAGGGAGAGCGTAGCTGCTCTCCCTTTTTGCTGTTTCGCTCGCCTTAGTCGAGCTTTTCATGAACCTGCTTTTTGACACTGGAGATTTGTTTGTCGGACAGTTTGACGCCTACGGCTTTGCTCACTTTTTTAATCAGATCGCCGAGCTTCTTGTCGTCCTTCAAATCTTTTTTCGTGATTCCTTTCGCCAACGACTTGATGTCGCTCATTTTCCATTTTTTCTTGCTTTTCTTGTTGATTTTTTTCAAGAGATCGCCTGTGCCTTTGCCCTTCTTTTTACCCATACAGCACTCTCTCCTCTCAAGATTGGCTTTGAGCCTGCCCTAAGCAGTTATATGGGAGAAGGCATCTGTTTGCTTGGACAGATGGACTGGGGGAATCGCCTATTTTGGCGGGCGGTGTGCAGATGCCCAAGCAGACAGAGGCAGATGTGACATAGGATGTGGCAACGCTGTGCATGACAGGAGGCTAGTGGGTTGAAAATCATCAGCTTTCAGCGGGAGACGTCCTTTCACGACATCCTGAGCGATTTGCAGAAAAAAGTGATGACCAAAACAGAGAGACTTCCTTGGCGATGCTTCGATGACTGGGCTTGCCTGTGCATCAAGGACAACATATACGAGCAGCACTGCGAACATTTTCGCAGGTATCAAGCCATGGTGGAAGAGAATGTGACCGTAAGCGTCCATGCCCAAGCACAAACAGTAACACAAACAGAAACAGAGGGCGAAGACGAAATCCCGTGGGGCGTCCGCTATGTCGGCGCGCAAAAGCTGTGGCGAAAAGGCCGGGGCGAAGGGGTGAAGGTGGCGGTCATTGATACGGGGATTTCCCGCGACCATTTTGACTTGAAGGATCGGATCAAAGGGGGCGTCCATTTTGTGCGCGGCAAGCAAAACGGACATGGGACGCATGTAGCCGGAATCATTGTGGCCGAGATGAACCAGCGCGGAATCGTCGGTGTCTCTCCCGAGGCGCATCTGTACGACGTACGCGCCTTCGACCACGAGGGCAAAGCGTCGCTGTCGACGATTTTGCAGGCATTGCACTGGTCGATTGCCAACAAAATGGACGTGATCAACATGAGCTTCGGCATGCCGCAATACAGCGAGGCGTTGGCGCGAGCTGTGGAAAAGGCGAAAGAGCACGGCATCGTCATGGTAGCCTCGGCGGGAAACAGCGGGGGAGAGGTCGAGTACCCTGCCAAGTACAAAGGCGTTCTCGGAGTGAGCGCAATCGATCAGTCGGGCAGGCTGGCTTCGTTCAGCTCGCGCGGAAGGGGAGCGAATACGAAAGCGCCTGGTGTGGAAATTTTATCGACGTGGCCGGGCAACCAGTTTAAAAAGCTGAACGGCACCTCGATGGCAGCTCCACACGTCTCCGGGCTGATGGCGCTGGAAATCGGCCGCAAGCGGAACAAGGCAAAGTAGATGAAAGACAGCGAAATGGAAAAAAGCTCCATGGCTTTCTTGCAGCCACAGAGCTTTTTTTGTGGGAAAAACGTCTCGAATGTGTTCCTCGCCGTGTTGTTTCGAGGATTATTGATGAATTTTGGTGTCATGATCTTGCTGGACGCGAAACCATATATTAAGATCATTAATGACGCTCGCCAATTCATGAATTTCGCTGTTCAGCTCACAAGAGCGCGCGAAATTTTCCTCCTCGGACATCTGCTTGGTTTTCTCGATGATCACAGCTTCCACCCGGTGAATCCGATCGGGGATGGTTGCGCGAATTTCTTCCCACTCCATCAAAATGTCCGCACGTTCCGTATGTGAATACTCCTCCCATTGCATATCCAATGCAGGAAGGCGAATGCCTAAACGTTCATCGAAAGTAAAGTAATTGCGCAAAGGTAAGTTCACTCCTCTCCAGTTCCATCATACCAAAAATGAGCGGAATCGGGGAGAGAAAAGCGCTTGAAAGGAATGGTTGGATGCAAAAAGGACGCGTCCTGATCGATGCCGATGCTTGTCCGCGCCAGGCGCTGGTGATCGCGCAACAGTTGTGCAAGGAGTTCGGGTGGCAGTGCCTCACGTTTGCCAGCTACAATCATCAGATCGGTTCCGAGCATCACGTGACAGTCGATGCCGGCCCGCAGGCGGTCGACATGAAGCTCGCCAATGAAACCCGCCCGAATGATGTCGTCGTGACGCAAGATATTGGACTGGCGGCTCTGATTCTTGGCAAGCGTGCGCAGCCGCTGACGCCGCATGGCCTGATTTTTGAACCGGAACGGATGGCTTTTCATTTGGAGGAGCGAAACGAGAAAGCCCGCTTTCGTCGCGGGGGAGGAAGAACGCGCGGCCCTGCGGCCCGTACGCGTGAAGATGACCAGCGCTTTTTGACGGCACTGCGTTCATTGCTAGAGAGAGGAGAACAACAGGATGGGAACGAGTAAAGAAAGAGGATTGATTTTTTGCGGCATCGTGTTCGCGGTGCTGGGGGCATGGATGTTTCGCCAATACATAACCGGTCAGGTAGCGGGGATGGATCAGGCAGCCTTTTCGTTGGCAGCCGCTGTTCGCTCCGCTGGCTTGACGAGCTTTTTCCAGCTGCTTACCCACTTTGGGAACGCGACTTTCCTTGCGCCGTTTGGCGTCGTGCTGATCGTCGCCCTTTTCCTCAAAAAACGCAGGCTTGAGTCTGTCGTCATCCTGCTGTCGCTCGGGGTCAGTGAAGTCGTCAACGAGATTTTGAAGCTGATTTTTGCCCGTCCTCGACCAGTTGGATTCAATCTGATCGATCTGCCGGATTCGTTTTCTTTCCCAAGCGGCCACGCCATGATCGCGCCCGGCTTTTACTTGATGCTCGCCTTGCTGATCGCCCGCTGGTACGAGGAAAAAAGTTGGTCGGCATACGTACAGCCTGTCGTGTTTGTCTTCGTTGTGCTGCTTGCCGCGAGCCGCGTGTACTTGGGCGTGCACTTTTTGAGCGATGTGCTGACCGGGTTTTGCCTGTCGATGTGCTGGTATTTCTGCGTTCGCTGGGGCTATGAAAAAAGGCTGGGGAGACGAGATGTCGTCGTCGGCCCCATACCGCAATCGCGCTAGTTGCGCTACGTTGTTGAGTATCCCAATTCACTCATCAGACTCAGCCATTTTTCTACGCTGGGTTTATTTTTTTTGTCTTTCGGCAGGACGATATAGGCTGAGCGCTTGGGCGGCTTGTTGCCAGTGATCGGCAGTTCCTTCAGCGTCCCGGCAGCCAGCTCTGCTTTGACCGCAGAGCGGGTGAGCAAGCTGACGCCAAGCCCTTCCTTGATCAAATCGATGGCAAGCTCCGCCTTGTCGACAGTCAGCTTGGGCACGTAGTTGCGCGGCAATGTTTGCCTGATCCATTCGTTAAAAGGCGGTCCCCAGTTCATGTAGAGCAGCGGCAGGTTGCGAAGCTCGCGCGAATCCACGTGAGTCGCTTGGGCGACGCTGCTCTCTGGACAGCAGACCAGGACGATTTCATCATCCCAGGTAGGAATGACTTCAAAGTTCGGCAAGGAGGGCGGCACGTACACGATCCCGATCTGGATCACGTTGTCGAGCAAATACTGGATGACGTCCGAGGAATGCCCGGTTCTGGTGCTGATGGCAATTTGCGGATAGCGGCAATGGTACTCTTTCAAGATCGGTTCGAGGGTAGAGGTCCAGATGGCGTTCAGGCTGCCAATCGACAAGTAGTCCTCGTAGGGCTGGAGAGAAGCGACTTCGTTGAGCGCTTCGTGGGACAGTTTGAGTATGCGCTCGGCATAAGGCAAAAGCGTCAAGCCTGCCTGGGTAATTTCAACACTTCGCTTGTCACGGATGAAGAGAGGCTTTCCGACTTTTTCTTCCAGTTGCTTGATTCGCATCGTCACCGTAGACTGGACAAGATGGAGCATCTCCGCAGCCTTGGTGAAGTTTTTGGTCTGTGCCAATGTGTAGAAAGCGCGCAGTTGTTCGAAGTCCATAGCGTGTGTTTCCCTCTTATCTAAATATTTGATAACCATATACAAAAACGTTCGTTTCCCAAATTATACCCTGTTCTTTAAGCTGGGGATATCCCTAAATCATGAGAGCAAACGGGAGAGCGAGGGTATCGAATGAAGCGGGAAATGTGGAGAGAAACACCGTTTTCGGTCAAACTGCTGTTGGCGACATCCTTTATGATGAATCTCGGCTTTTACGCCCTGATTCCTTATTTGACCTTGTATTTGACAGGCAGTATCGGATGGACGCTGGCGATGGCCGGTCTGGTACTTAGCGTGCGACAATTTTCCCAGCAAGGCTTTGCGTTTATGGGCGGAGTCATTGCCGATGCCTTCGGCTACAAGGGCGCGATGGTTTTGGGTATGGCAGTGCGGGCTGTCGGCTTTGCCCTGTTTGCTTTTTGCACCGAGACTTGGCATTTTTTTATCGCAGCGATTTTGTCAGGCTTGGGTGGGGCGTTGTTTGACCCGGCTGGCTCGGCGGCGTTTGCGATTTTAACCCCTGATTCTATCCGCAAAGAAGTGTTCGCCTTTCGCAATGTGCTCGGAAATATTGCGGTGGTCGGTTCGCAAATCGTCGGTACAGCGCTGTCGGCTGTCGATTTTACCTACCTGTCCCTGTTTGCCGGAGCGGTTTTTGCCTTGAACGCGGTCGTCTCGTTCTTTTTTCTGGCCCCGATCAGCGCTACCAACACGCGGCACAGTATTTGGGAGAGCATGTTCACGGTGATTCGGGACAAGCGCTTTGTGCGCTTTACCTTGATTTTGATGGGTTACTACTATTTGAACATGCAAGTATTTTTGACGATACCATTGCTCGTGGAGCATGTGACACATAGCAAAACTTCGGTCGGAATTGTTTTGTCTGCCATGTCTTTGTTCGTCATCCTTTTTCAAATGAAAGTGACGCAATGGCTGGAAGGCTACCCGCACAGGCTCACCTTGATCGGGATCGGCACCCTCGTCATGGGGGCAGGACTGTTCCTGTTTACGTTTGCCGACTCTCTGTGGATGTTGCTCATCGATGTATTCCTGTTCGCACTGGGGACGATGATCGCCGTGCCCAATCTGGTAGACGTCGTTCCGCGTTTTGCGCCAAAAGATTTGGTAGGGGCTTACTACGGCTTCAACGGCTACTCGATCGCCATCGGAGGCTCGCTCGGCCAGATCGCAGGCGGCTGGGTGTACGATGTGGGGCTTAGGCTGGAAGCGACGTGGCTTTCTTGGACGATCTGCCTCGTTGTCGGGCTGCTCGTTGCCTGGATGCTTCACCTGATGGAGCGCGATACGTACAAACTCGGCAACGATTTGACAAAAATCGCGCAGCCGTAAACTTTTTGACGAGAAAACACGAAAAAATGTTGGGCGCAAATTGAAACATTTACCATTCCTTGTGCGTATATATCGGTAGGAAACGAAATGCTGGGCGTTAACGAAAGTGAGGGAATTTTATATGGAAGATATGAAAAAATTGAAGCGGATGTTGCTGGTGACGAGTTCCCTTGGATTTGCCGTTTTTGCCATGGTAGTCATAACGGAAATCGTGCGAATCTCTCTGTAGCATGGCCAAACAAGTTTGCGTATAAAGCGAAAAGCTTGCTTCCCGAAAATGGGAGTGCAAGCTTTTCTTTTTGCTTTCTTATAGATTGTCCGCTTTGCGATAAGAGCCAAGATCGTTTTTCGGTTGTGGCTCCAGTCGGTTTTTGAAGCGGTATTGGTAAATGAGGATCGCGATAATCATGAACGGCACCCCGCAGTAAAGGGCAATTCGCTGCTCCGGATCGAAGGCCAGGCTCACGAGAACGGTCAAGTTCAAGATCAACGAAACCAACGGAAGGACCGGATACCAAGGCGTGCGGAATTTCAGGTCTTCCAGTTTGCCGCCGTTTTTCAGATAATGGCGACGGAAAGCGAGCTGCGAAGCCGAAATGGAGATCCAGCCCACTTGCGCACCCAGACCAGCGATAGACAAAAGCACCATAAACACGGTATCTTCCGCGAAAAAGCCAGACAACAGCGAGAGCAAGGAGATCGCGAAGGTAATCATGAGCGCATTCATCGGAATACCTTTGCGGTTTACAATCGCCAGTTTGCGGGAAGCCATTTTCTCGTTGGACAAGGAGTAGAGCATCCGGGTTGCGGCGTACAAGCCGGAGTTTGCTACGGACAGCAGGGCAGTCAATACGACGAAGTTCATGATGTCTGCCGCATAAGGGATTCCAATGCTGTCGAATACGACGACAAACGGGCTTTCGATAACGCCGGCTTGCTGGTGAGGGATCATCCCTGCCACAATCGCAATCGCCAAAATGAAGAAGACGAGCGTGCGCCAAACTGTAGCGCGAATCGATTTCGGAATCGTTTTTTCCGGTTCTTTGCTCTCGCCTGCCGCGATACCGATCAATTCGGTACCCTGGAAGGAGAAGTTCACCGTGATCATCGTCATCAGCAACCCGGTAATTCCGTGGGGAAGCAGTGAGGTGCTGGTGAAGTTGGAGAACATCGGAGCAGGTTGTCCATTTTTCATGTCGATCAAGCCGAACATGGCCGCGCCACCCAAAATGATAAACAGGATGATAGCGCTTACTTTAATGCTGGAAAACCAAAACTCGGACTCACCGAACGCACGAGCAGAAAGCGCATTCAACAGGAACAAAAGGACACCGAAGATGGCGCACCACATCCAGACAGGCGAGTCTGGAAACCAACGTTGCATCAACAGACCGGACGACAAAAGCTCCAGGGCAACCGTTACCGCCCAACCGAGCCAGTACAGCCAACCTACTCCAAAACCGAGGGACGGACTTACGAACCGGGTCATGTAGGTCTGGAACGAACCGGCAACAGGCATGGCGACGGTCAATTCGCCGAGGCAGAGCATGGTGAGGTACATGATGAATCCGCCCACCAGAAAAGAAAGGATCGTACCAATAGGGCCAGCCTGGCTGAGAGTATAGCCTGAACCGAGAAACAGTCCGGTTCCGATTACGCCTCCAAGAGAAATCATGAAGAGGTGCCTACTGTTCATACTGCGTTTTAGTTCATTGTTCTGTTCGTTGCTGCTTGGTGTCATATAACCCTCTCCTTCACGCGAGAAATATTGATTCGATGAATGCGTTTTCAGGCGCGATATATGCTCTGCAAGAATGATACCAAATGAAACGGCCCAAGCAAATCGACTTTTTCAGGTAGTTTATGGAGAAAAGTGCAAAACAAATCGGCACACTTGTGCAAAAAAAATGAAAAAACGCCAAGAAATTTGGCGTCATGAAAAAATGAAGCTGTTTTTTATCCTTTGATTCCCAGTTTGCGCAAGCGATATTGCAAGCTTTGCCGACTGATTTGCAGCTCCTTGGCCGCCCGGGAAATATTGCCGTGGTAACGATCGACGACGTGGTGAATATAGGCGGTTTCGAACTCCTGCATCGTTTCTTTCAATGATTTTCCTTCTTCGATAAAAGGGAGCGAACGGGGCGGCGCTTGTTCGATCACGACGGCGCTTGCAGGGGAGCGGCGCAAAAAATGCAGCGGCAGATGCTCGTAGCGGATCATCGTCTCGTCCACCATCAAATTCATCGCGCCTTCGATGAGATGCTGCAACTCGCGGACATTACCCGGCCAGTCATGCTCCTGGAAAAATTGCAGGACATCCGCCGAGACACCCGCGACTTCCATTTGAAACAGCTCGTTGTACTTTTCGATAAAATGCGAGACGAGCATGGGAATATCTTCTTTGCGTTCCCGCAGCGGGGGCAAAAACAGCGTGACGACGCCGAGACGGTAGTACAAATCTTTTCGCAGGTGCGAATTGGCGATGGCCTCGACAGGGTCTTCGTTGATGGCGGCGATGATCCGCACGTCAATGGCCCGGTCTTTCGTGTCGCCGATGCGCCGGATCGACTTCTCCTGGAGGGCGCGCAACAATTTTGCTTGCAGAGGCATACTAAGCGAGTTGATTTCGTCCAGAAACAAAGTGCCGCCCTCTGCCTGTTCGAACAAACCGGGTCTTTCCACGGCTCCGGTAAAAGCGCCGCGTGCCGTGCCGAACAGCAAGCCTTCAATGAGGCTGTCGGGAAGCGCTGCGCAGTTTTGCGAAATAAGCGGGCCGGATGAGCGCAGACTGGCGTTGTGAATGCTTTGCACGAACAGTTCTTTTCCGGCTCCGGTTTCGCCGACGACGAGGACCGAGGAGGAGGTGCGCGCCGCGCGTTTGGCGTTTTCAATCACATCGAGAATCGGGCCGCTTTTGCCGATAATCTGCTCAAAGGTGTAGCGGGAGCCGTTTTTGGCAAGCAGGTTTTCCCTGATCAGCCGTTCCATCTTCGTCACATCGTTGGCAATCTCCATCGCGCCGATGATTTGCCCGTTTTCGATGATCGGGTACGTGTTGTTGATCGTCGTAATTTCTTTTTGCTTGTCATTGAAATACGTTTGCCGCGTATTGCGTATGCTATTTCCTGTTCGCAAGCAGGTGAGCAGCGTGCTCTCCTGACCACTGTGGAATTGGAACACTTCCGACAGAGGCTTATGCAGAACGTCTTGGCGGGCCATCGACTCCAGCTCGGTCATTTTCTGGTTGTACACAATCGTTGTGCCGGTGGCGTCAATCACGTGGACGCCCTCGTTCATTCTGTCCAGGATATGTTCGTAAATGCGCAAAAACGTGTCGAGGGAAGATTCTTGCCTTGAAGTCGACACAATGGGTCACCAGCCTTTCTTCGTGACAGTATCATATCATAGAACAGGCGATGTGCAAAATGTCTATGCACCTGCAAAATTATAAGGAAAACGCATGCAAAAAAATTTTGCTGAAAACGGATTCCATTGCGCCGTTTCGCACGTTTTTTATATTGGCATCATTCTTGCTTGATTAAGATTGGCAAGTGAAACCGAAGGAGGCTACCACCATGACGAAAACAAAAGTTGTCATTGATCAAACCGAAAAATACGGCGCACACAACTACCATCCGCTGCCGATCGTCATTTCCAAAGCAGAAGGTGTTTGGGTAGAAGATCCAGAAGGTAACAAATACTTGGATATGCTGAGTGCTTACTCCGCTTTGAACCAAGGCCACCGCCATCCACGCATCATTCAGGCGTTGAAAGATCAGGCAGACAAAGTGACATTGACTTCCCGCGCTTTTTACAATGACCAGCTGGGCGAGTTTTACGAAAAGCTGTCCGCATTGACTGGCAAAGACATGATCCTCCCGATGAACACGGGTGCGGAAGCAGTAGAAACCGCTCTCAAAGCTGTTCGCCGCTGGGCTTACGATGTGAAAAAAGTACCGGAAAACCAGGCAGAAATCATCGTCTGTGAAGGAAACTTCCACGGCCGTACCGTAACGATTACTTCTTTCTCTTCTGCGGAAGAGTACAGACGCGGCTTCGGACCGTTCACTCCAGGCTTCAAAATCATCCCTTACGGCGATATTGAAGCACTCAAGCAAGCGATTACACCAAACACCGCAGCATTCATGCTGGAGCCGATTCAGGGCGAAGCGGGCATTATCATTCCGACAGAAGGCTTCTTGAAGGAAGCACAAGCTGTATGTAAAGCAAACAACGTGCTGCTCGTGAGCGACGAAATCCAAACAGGCTTTGGCCGTACCGGAAAACTGTTCGCAAGCGATTGGGAAGGCGTCAAGCCAGACATGTACATCATGGGGAAAGCGCTCGGCGGCGGGGTATTCCCGATCTCTGCTGTAGCTGCTGACAAAGAAATCCTCAGCGTGTTCGAGCCAGGTTCCCACGGCTCCACTTTTGGCGGAAACCCGCTTGGTTGCGCAGTAGCGATTGCCGCTATGGACGTACTTGCCGATGAAGGTCTCGTGCAACGCTCCCTGGAAATGGGAACGTACTTCATGGAAAAACTGCGTGAAATCAACAACCCGATCATCAAAGAAATTCGCGGTCGCGGTCTGTTCATCGGACTGGAACTGACTACAGCGGCTCGTCCATATTGCGAGAAGCTGAAAGAACTGGGCCTCTTGTGCAAAGAGACTCACGAAACAACGATCCGTTTTGCTCCGCCGCTCGTGATCAGCAAAGAAGATCTCGATTGGGCAATCGATCGCATCAAGCAAGTGCTGCACGTATCGGAAACTGCAAACGCGTAAAAACAGAGCAAACAGCCATCCGGCGTCAAGGATGGCTGTTTTTTTATCGTTGGCAGCGCTGAAATCTATCCTTCAATCGTTCGACAAAATTCGACTACCTGTGGATAAAAGTGGAAGAAAAATCCACATAGGGAATCCCGCGTTTTTGTTTGTTACACACAGGCTGCCCACAAGTTACTCACAACATTTCCACATGCTTTGTGGATATCAGAACGGTTGTTCGATACTCTATCATCTGGTACAATGAACTCATACGACAGGATGGAGGTGAGCAAGGGTGAAATACTTGAGTGACCAAATGCTGATAGAAGTATATCATCGTGCTGTCGACCTTCAGCTAGATTCTGCTTTTATTGAACTGCTTCGCGAAGAGATGCAGACACGAAACATTCGCATCACACAGGTCAGCGCCTGAGTGCACAGTGCAACCACAACACATAAGACCTAAACGACAAAGCCATCCTTGGCCATGAGCAGTCCTCCTGATTGATGGGAGCGACTGTTCAGTTAGAGGATGGCTTTTTCTTTCTTTTTTCAAAAACAGTGCCGTGCGGGATCAGGCGGAAAAAAACTCCAGTGCCGTGATTCCGGTAATCGGCGCTTCCTTGTTGAGCAGAACTTCCGGCAAGTAAAAGTAAACAGGCCCGTCTCCTTTAATCGGTTTTCCGGCCTTGGCAAACTGCAAAATCGCCCGTCTTGCTTCGGAAATCGGCAGGACGATCGGCTCCTGGTTTTCGCGATGAAGCCGAACATGGGTGGCTTCAGGCAGCGGAGCGGCATTAGTGATGAACGGATCGAGCCGAATCCCGTAGTCGCCTTCCAGCACTTTGCGCTCCTCGGCCAAGCTTTTGCGCTCGGACGGCAGCTGGGCGCCTTCGCGCAATTCCTTGTCCCACTGTGTTCCTGTTCCTTGCAAATATTGCATTTGTTTGGACAAAGCAGGGTCGTCTTCACCCGTGTACGCGTTCAAATCAAACTTGCGATCGTCGAACACCCAAACAGTCGGGTCCAAAGTGATGGGGTAAGTTACGGCCCCTTTAAACACGATAACATCAGACATGATGCATACCTCCGTCATCTTTCTCAATCATCTAGCATTTTACTATACCTTTTTGAAAAAGGGCAAACGATGCTTTCGCCTCACGCTTGGACAATCTTGCCAAGAGGGGGTATGCTGGACATAGTTGTAAAAATAAAGGACAAAATGGCCGGAAGCTTTCGGATATGCGGGAGGAGACAACGTGTACGACTTTGATGCGAGAATCGAGCGAAGAGGGACAGACAGTGTAAAATGGGACATTGACAATCCAAAAGTGAACGGAGAAGGCGTGCTGCCGATGTGGGTGGCCGACATGGACTTCGCATGTCCCAAGGAAGTGACGGAAGCGATCACGCAGCGGGCGATGCACCCGATCTACGGGTATCCGCTGAAAAGCGCGGCTTTTTATGAAAGCTTGCAGGAGTGGATACAGAGACGGTATGGAGTAGAGGTGCAGACGAGCTGGATGACGGGCATTCCCGGTGTGATTCCTGGCATTCATGTGGCGATAGAGGCATATACATCACCAGGGGAGCGCGTCCTGATCCAGACTCCCGTGTACCATCCGTTTTTTCATGCGGTGGAAAATCGCGGCAGGCAAGTCGTGCGCAGCTCCTTGGTGGAGCAAAATGGGCATTATGAGATGGACTGGGATGATTTGGCGAACAAGCTGAGCGATCCACGGGTAAAGCTGATGCTTCTGTGCAGTCCGCACAATCCGATTGGACGGGTCTGGACGAGGCAGGAGCTTGTGCGATTGGGCACGCTCTGCGTGGAGCACGGGGTCGTCGTCGTGGCGGATGAGATTCACGCCGATCTGGTCTATGAAAAAGGCAGCCACGTTCCGTACTACTCGTTGCCAACGGAGCTGGCGAGGCAGAGCGTCACGTTTTTGGCGGCATCGAAAACATTCAATCTGGCAGGATTGTTTACTTCCTACCTGTTGACGGAAAATCGCCAATTGCTGCGTGACTTTGCCGTGACGGCTTCGCGAATGGGCTGTGAAAATGTGAACCTGTTCGGGATGGAGGCGACGATTGCTGCCTATCGCTACGGGGAGCCGTGGCTCGAAGCTTTGCTTTCCTACTTGCACAAAAACGCGACTTATATGAGCCGCTTTTTGGCCGAGCACGTGCCAGCGGTTCGCATGCCGGTTCCGCAAGCGACGTATTTGGGCTGGATGGACTTTCGCAGCCTGGGACTGAAACAGGCCGAGTTGAGCAGCCTGCTTCGGGAGAAAGGCAAGCTCGGCTTTCAGGACGGCCTTGTGTTCGGCCAGGAAGGGGAAGGCTTCCAGCGCGTCAACTTTGCTTGCCCTCACTCTGTCGTTGTGGAAGCGATGGAGCGGCTGAAGCGGGCGATCGTGGAATAGCGTCCCACAATTTGACAGCCGACGCATTCAAATCTACAATCTATTCATATGCATCACGAGTATGGATAGAGGGGATAACAGATGGACATCGAGAGTGCATCCAATCAATTGGCCGAGAAAGTACAAGCGGCCAGCGAATATACAGGACAAGGCAAGGTAGCAGCATATATACCCGAATTGGCAAAAGTAGACGCGCGCATGCTGGGCGCGGCCGTCTGTATGCCGGACGGGACGATTGTATCAGCGGGAGACGCGGATGTTCCCTTCACCCTACAGAGCATTTCGAAAATTTTCTCGCTGGTCGTCGCCCTGTGCCAAAACGGACACAAGCATGTATTTGAGCGGGTGGGCAAGGAGCCTACAGGCGACCCGTTCAATTCGATTATCAAGCTGGAGACGATCAAGCCGCACAAGCCGCTCAACCCGATGATCAACGCCGGGGCGATCGCGGTTGCGGGAATGATCCAGGGCAATGGCGTAGAAGAGCGTCTGGACGCGATTCTGGGCCTGCTGCGCAGCGTCACGGGGAATCGTGGGCTGTCTGTCAATGAAGCGGTTTACCGCTCGGAAAAGCGGACGGCTGACCGCAATCGCGCGCTCGCCTGGTTTTTGAAGGACAGCGGAGTGCTGACCACGGATGTGGAAGAGACGCTTGATCTGTACTTCCGTCATTGCGCCATCGAGGTAACGGCAAAAGATGTGGCGAGATTGGGCATGGTGCTCGCCGCCGATGGCATTATCCCTCATACAGGCGAAAGAATCATTCCACGAGAAGTTGCCCGCATATGCAAGACTTTCATGGTGACTTGCGGGATGTACAACGCATCCGGGGAGTTTGCCATCGATGTCGGGATTCCGGCGAAAAGCGGAGTGGCTGGCGGCATTATGGCAGCTGTGCCGCAACGGATGGGGATCGGCGTGTTCGGCCCTGCTCTGGATGAAAAAGGAAATTCGGTTGCCGGAGTCAAGTTGCTTGAGCTTCTCTCACAAGAATGGAATCTTGGTATCTTTTAGCTTCTTGCAGTTGATCTAGCTTCTCCCCTTTTCAAATGGCCCAGAATCGCGTACTATGTATGATAAGGATGGAGGCAAACGGAGGGATAGGTTTTGACAGAAATTAAAGTTCCTGACTTGGAACAGAAAGCGCTAGCACTGCTTAAAGCGGACGCAGACAAGATTTACAAGCTAATCGACGTGCAGATGGAAAACCTGACCATGCCGCAGTGCCCACTGTATGAAGAAGTGCTTGATACACAAATGTTCGGGCTTTCCCGTGAAGTAGAGTATGCAGTGCGACTTGGACTGATTGGTGAAGAAATCGGCCGTGATATCATGGGTTCACTGGAGCGCAAGCTGGCGACTCTCCATGAACTGTTCAACCAAAAGTAAGGCGAGGAGAGCGGTGATCATCCTCGCTTTTCGTTTTTTTTTGAAAAAAGTCTTGCCTATTTGTGTTGTATATATTAAATTTAACACTAGCATTTCAATAACAACTAAAATGCAATGACGGAGACCAGTACACGAATGACATCGCTTGACAGGGAGAAGCTGCCGAAGACTGCAAGCAGCTTTGAAGTGAGCCTCGTGAAATTCCCTCCAGAGCAGCCCTTTGAACGGCGCAGGCCAAGTAGGAGGAAACGGGTCATTCCGTTAACGATGAGCAAGTGAAGTGCCGGGAACGTCCTATGTTCTTGGTGCTTAATCAGGGTGGTACCGCGAACAGACTCGTCCCTTTTTTGGACGGGTTTTTTTATATTTAGCCGACCCCCTGCATAGGAAAATAGCGACGAAAGAGAGTAGTATACGAAAGTGCTGCCTGACAGGGAAGCGCCGCCACAGACTGAGAGCGGCCGCAGGAATAGTCTTCGTAGAATTCACTCTGGAGCTGACCTCTGAACGCATGGCGCCGCTAGTAGGAGAGTCCGGGTCATACCCGTTATCAATGACGAGGAGAGGCATGTCTTTTGGAAAAAAGGCGATGCCTAACTAGGGTGGTACCGCGAGAACGAACAACTCGTCCCTTTTTGGGGCGGGTTTTTTTTATTCCATTGGAACAAGATGTATGTATAGTTGAGGAGTGATTGATCATGAAAAATCAAACAGAGCAATGGACGAGCCGCCTCGGTTTTATTTTGGCCGCGGCTGGCTCGGCGATTGGGCTGGGGGCGATCTGGAAATTCCCGTACATGGTAGGGACGAGCGGGGGAGGAGCATTTTTTTGTCTGTTTCTGATTTTTACGCTCGTCATCGGTTTGCCGTTGTTGCTCGGTGAATTTGTCATCGGCCGCAGTACGCAAAAAGAAGCGATCAGCGCCTATCGCGCGATTGCGCCGGGTACTTTGTGGCATTGGATCGGTCGGCTTGGAGTCGTGACGTGCTTTTTGCTGCTGTCGTTTTACAGTGTCGTCGGGGGCTGGATTCTTACTTACTTGCTGCGCGGGGTGACGGGGCAGCTCATGGGCGCTTCGTATGAGCAGCTTTTCGGAGAAGTCATTTCCGCTCCATTCGGTTCTGTTGCCGCCCAGTTCGTGTTCATGCTGATTACAGCCTGGGTCGTGGCGCGCGGCGTGCAGAGCGGAATCGAATCCGCGAACAAATACATGATGCCGGCCTTGTTTATTCTTTTTCTCGTCCTGATGTTCCGCTCCTTGACATTGCCGGGAGCGATGGAGGGCGTGTCGTTCTTCCTCCGTCCGGACTTTTCCAAGCTGAGTGCGGAATCGATCTTGTACGCGCTGGGCCAATCGTTTTTCTCGCTCAGCGTCGGGGTATCCGTGATGGTGACGTACAGCTCGTATTTGGCGAAAAACGAAAGCCTTGTCCGTTCCGCAGGCTCGATCGTCGGCCTGAACCTTTTCGTCTCCCTGTTTGCCGGACTGGCGATTTTCCCTGCGGTTTTCTCGCTCGGCATGGAGCCGACGGCTGGGCCAGGTCTGCTGTTTATCGTTTTGCCATCCGTGTTTGAAAAGATTACGTTCGGCGGCTTTTTCCTGTTGATCTTCCTCGCCTTGTTCTTGTTTGCTACGCTGACCTCGGCTTTTTCCATGCTGGAGATCATCGTCGCGTCTCTGACAAAAGGGAACGAAGCAAAAAGAAAGCGGCTGTCCTGGATCATCGGGCTGCTCATTTTCATCGTCGGAGCGCCTTCCGCCTTGTCGTTTGGCGTGTGGAGCGACATCAAGCTGTTTGACAAATCGATTTTCGACGCGTTCGATTTTCTCGTCAGCAACATTTTGATGCCGCTTGGGGCTTTGCTGATCGCGATTTTCGTCCCGCTGAAAATGAAGCGGGAAGTGCTGATCGAGGAGCTGCGGGCTGACCATTCCCCGCTCAGCAAACGATTGTTTGTCATCTGGCTGCTGCTGTTGAAATACGTTTCCCCGCTGGCGATTGTGCTGGTGTTCATGCAAATGCTCGGGATCTGGTAACATCTATTCACGAAAAAGGAGCGCTACGGCGTCAACTGCCGCATGCACTCCTTTTTTCAGTGAAGCTGACTTTTCCTAGATTCCCGTTACGGGGAACGACGAAAGTTATGCGCGATCTCTCGTCAAGCGAAGAAAAAGGCTGTACCCAAAATAATGTACACCGTAAGCAAAAGCACCCCTTCGAACCAGTTGGTCGCTCCGTCTTTCGTGATCGAGATCGTAATGAACGTGGCGACTCCGATGGCGGCCAGTTCAAATGGCGTAAACACGATGTCCATCGGATTGCCGAGCAACAGGCTGACCAAAACGAGTGTGGGCGCCACGAACAGCGCGATTTGCAGGCTGGAGCCGATGGCGATTTCCACGGCAGCGCCGATCCGTCCTTTCATGGCGAGCAACAGGGCAGCACTGTGCTCGGCGGCGTTTCCGATGATGGCGATGACGAACGCACCGACGAACAGCTCGGACCAGCCAAGCGAATGGGAGACGTGCTGGACGCCGTGCACAAGCCACTCGGAGACGACGGCGACAAACACGGTCGAGATGGCGAGCATCAGGATGGAGACGCCTTTTGACCAGACCGCGTCGCTTTCGTGCGGCTCGATATCGGACAAAAAGTCGCTGTGCGTAATCATCGAGAAAATCAGCCAGAGAACGTAGGCGATGATCAGCAAAATCGCGATGACGATGCTGAGCGTCTCAATTTTCACAGGCGGCAGCTCTCTCATGAAGACGGCAGGGATAAACAGCGCGACGATCGCCAGCGTCATCAGCGAAGCGTTGTGACCAGCGAGTCTGCTGTTGAAGTTTTGCTCCTTGTACTTGAGTCCGCCAAGCAACACGCTGAGTCCGAGCACGAGGAGCATGTTGCCGATAATCGCCCCGGTAATCGATGCCTTGACCATGTCGAACAAGCCTTCCTTGACGAGGAAAAAAGCAATGATAAGTTCTGCGGCGTTGCCAAAAGTAGCGTTCAAAAACCCGCCGATCCGGTCACCGGCGTAATGCGCGACGCTTTCCGTCGATTTGCCGAGCCAGGCAGCGAGAAAAATAATCGCCAGGGCGGAGGTAGCAAATTGGAAAAACTCGTTTTCTGTGAAGTAGTGCGCGAAGGCAGCCAGCAGCACAGATGCTCCGACGAGCGAAAAGAAAAGTCGTAAATTCATGTGATCACCTCAGATGCAGAATCAAATTACTTACCTACCTATTGAATCATACCAGCATTGTCTTCCTTTTTGTACCAAAAAGTTGGTCCCTGCGCGGAATTGGGAAGATAGGTATAGAGTTCCTCTTCTGACAGAAACTAAACGATGAAACAAGACAGGGAGGTGCTTTTATGACCAAGCCGATGCTTTGTCCTACATGCAAGTCAAACCGGATGCGCTTTACGATCATCGAGCAAGTACCGCGCTACATGCGTCTCGACCCGCAAACAGGCGAGGTAGTTCAGCAACTGTCGAGCGAGGAGCTGGACATTTTTCATCAGCCGTATAAAGGCGACTCATACATGATCCAGTGTGGAGTGTGCGGCACGACGGAATCAGAAGAGCGCTTTGTCAAAATGGCAGAGCATATGCAGACCCAGCGTTCGCAATGAACGCAGTTTCCGCGGACAAAAGGGAACAGGCACGCAGTCTTGTTGACTGTAGTGCCTGTTTTCGTGTTTCGGGCTTATCGGCAGAAGATGTGCCGGCCGATTTTTTTGATTTGCGGGCGGCTCCAAATCCAGCCGGATGTGGCTGTGTCCGGGTTGAAGTAGTAGATGGCTCCTCCGGTTGGGTCCCAGCCTTTCAGCGCATCGTTGACCGCTTTTTTGGACTGCTCGTTTGGGGTCAGCCAAATTTGTCCGTCCGCTACGGCAGTGAACGCGCGAGGCTCGAAGATTACTCCGGCTGGCGTGTTCGGGAAGGCGGGGTTTTTCGTCCGGTTCAAGATGACCGCCGCAACGGCTACCTGACCGATGTAAGGCTCGCCGCGAGATTCGCCGTATACCGCATTTGCCATCAGCCGCAAGTCGTTGGCTGATATGTTGGCGGCGTGGTACGTCTCTTTTTTGGGATTGCTTGGCGCGGGTGCGCTTGGAGCCGCCTGCGACGCGCCCAAATCCGCAGCGGTTGGCTTGTAGTTTTTGGTGGCATTGTACAGCTTCACTTTCGTTTTCGGCCCCAAAACGCCGTCTACGGGCAAACCAAACTCATACTGAAAGTTGCGGAGTGCCCAGTAAGAGCGCCAGCCGAAAATACCGTCAACCGTTCCGGTGTAAAACCCTAAATGCTTGAGACGGTATTGCATTTCGCGAACATCGCTTCCTTCTGTGCCGACTTTGACGACTTGTTGGCTGAATGCGTCAGAACGCAGCGGGGAAGCCATGACGGCGGTGGTGACGACGATTGCTACTGCTGCCAGTGCGATCAGCCATTTCACAGGCTGCTTCATTTTTGATCCTCCTTTGGGAATGTGCTTATCAGCTGATGATAATTGTTAGGTTCTCCAACTTTCGACAAGAGGCCCTAGTAAAATATTGGAGAATGCGTACACTACCATTGACTTTTCGCTAACGAAGAAATGGAGGAGTAACGATGCTTGTGGCGCAATATCTTTCCAGGCAGCTCGCCGAATGGGGAGTCAAACGCATTTACGGAGTGGCCGGGGATGGCATTTTTGCCTGGCTGGATTCACTGGGGAAGCAGTCAGAGCTGCGATATATCGCATGCAAACACGAGTCTGCCGCCGCGATGATGGCGAGTGCGGAAGCGAAGCTGACTGGCAAGCCGGCGGTATGTACCGCGACGATGGGGCCGGGATTTGTCAATCTGCTCAATGGATTGGCGGACGCGCATACAGACCGCGTTCCTGTCATCGCCATTACCGGACAAGTCGAGACAGCCAAGCTCGGGGGCGGCTACAAGCAGTATGTGGCGCAGGAAGACATGATTCGCCCGATCAGCTGCTATCAGGCGACGGTGACTGAACCAGATGCCGTGGGCGAGGTGCTCCATCGCGCTTTTGTTTCCGCCGCGCAGCAAAAAGACGTCGCGCATCTGTCCATTTGCAAAAATGTGTTTGCCGAAAAAACGCAAGCGACAATCCTTCCGTCATTGCCACGCATCCCGCGCGTGCTGGGTGATCGCGTAGAGATCGAATCGGCGGCTGACCAGATCATGCAGGCCAAAGCGCCGCTCGTTTTGCTCGGGATTGGCGCGCGGCAGTCGGCGGCACTTTGCTTGCGGTTCGCTGAACAGCTTGGGGCCGGGATTGTTTTGTCTTTGGGGGCAAAAGGGGCCATCGAGGAGTCGCATCGACTTGTGCTGGGCGGCTTGGGTGAAGGGGGAAGCGAGGGGGTGCTGCAAGCGCTTGACGAAGCGGATTTGCTCGTCATTTTGGGGGCGAGCTGGTTTCCAAAAGAGTTTATTCCGAAGCATCTGCCGATTATTCAGGTCGATCATGCTGCTACGTCTATGCATGCACAGCCGAAGCTTCTTTCCGTCACTGCCGATCTGCTGGACGTATTGCCGCTGTGGCTTGCCCGTTTAAAAAATCGTCAGCGTGGCGAAGCTTGGGAACAGAGAGTAGAGAGCTGGCATGAGCAGCTTTGGGCGGAAAATGAGCAAATCAGCAAGGCGTCATCGCCCGACGAAGCGGTGAAGCCGGAGTTGTTATTGCATACAGTAGGGCGAATGGTGGCGGAGGACGCGATTGTGGCGCTCGATACCGGAGAGCATACGATCTGGTTTAATCGCGCATTTCGCGCAGTCAGGCAGTACCCGCTGTTTTCCGGGAAGTGGCGCACGATGGGCTTCGGCCTGCCAGCCGCGATTGCGGCCAAGCTCGCTTTTCCCGACAGACAAGTCGTGTGTGTGACAGGCGACGGCGGACTGCAAATGAACCTCGCGGAGCTGATGACGGCGGTGGAGCAGCAGCTTGCGATCACGCTGATCGTCGTCAACAACCAGACGCTCGGCTTGGAGGAGTTGAAAATGAAGCAGGAAGGCTACGGCTCCTTCGGCGTGAGGCTGACAAATCCAGACTTTTGCCTGTGGGCCAAGGCGTGCGGGGCTGACTCCGTGTCGGTGCGCAGCGCTGCGGAGCTGGAGCCGGCTTTGCAGCAAGCGCTCGCCAGCAATCGTTTGACACTGCTTGACATTCATTGCACCGCTCCGACATTAACCGAGAGAAAAAAACAAATCCCCTTCCAAGCCCAAGCATGATTTGTTTATAATGAAAGAAAAATCAGATAACACGGGAACAGCCGTTATCATTCGGTCAAAAGAGGAGGGCATCCTGATGGCTGAAAGACTGGGCGAGATCAGAGTGGCCGATCAAGTGATCGCGATCATTGCCGCTGTGGCAGTAGAGGATGTATTGGAGATTTCGGTGAGATCCGGCGGTTTGTATCAAGATTTGGCGAAAAAGCTGAATGGCGGTGCAAAAGGAATCACGGTAGCGGTAACGGAGGACAGGGTCATCATTGACATGCGGGTATCGGTCCGTTACGGATCGCAAATTCATCACGTTTGCCACACGCTGCAAGAAAAGGTGAAAGAAGCGGTGGAGAGCTTGACCGGACTGTTTGTGGATGCGGTCAACGTGCATGTGGAGACCGTCGATATTAGCAAATAAAAACGACCTGCGCAACAGCAGGCCGTTTTTTCTTTGGAGACGAATAGGCGCCCTACATCGAGTACGGCTGTTTTTTCATCTGTTCTTCCAGCTTTTGGCGGCTGACCTCACGTGATACGCTCAGCAAGAAGCCTGTCGAGATCAGACAAACGAGCAGGGATGACCCCCCGTAGCTGATAAAAGGCAGCGGCACGCCTGTCAGCGGGATCAGTCCGGTTACGCCACCGATATTCAAGATCGCCTGCAAGGCAATCATCGTGACGACACCGATTCCGGCCAAGCTGGCAAACGTGTCTTTGACGCGCAGGCAAATATGGATGCCGCGCAACAAAAACAGCAAATAAACCAGCAAAAACAAGGAAGCGCCGATGAAGCCAAGCTCCTCAGTAATGATCGAGAAAATAAAGTCGGTATGCATCTCGGGCAAGTACAAATACTTTTGGATGCTCTTCCCGAAGCCAGTCCCGGACAATCCTCCGTGAGCGATGGCGATCCACGACTGAATGATGTTGTACCCGGTTCCGCTTGGATCGTTCCAAGGATTGAGGTAAGAGTTGATCCGGTTCAAGGCGTGAGACTTCGTCGTGATGTAGGCAAGCAAGGCGACGGTGACAACCGGACCGCCGAGGCCGATCAGATGACGAAGTCTGGCCCCGCCGCAGATCATCACAACGAGAGCACTCCCGAGCAAAATGGCGGCGGACCCGAGATCGGGCTGCACGACAATCAGGAGAAAAAACAAACCTGTGACCATGAGCGGCGGCAGCAAACCTGACTTGAGTTTGCGTACACCTTCTCCTTTTTTCGAGAGAATGGCCGCCAGGTACAAGATCAGGCCAAGCTTGGCAAACTCTGCTGGTTGCAGGTTGGATGAGCCGATTTGGAACCAGGACCGCGCTCCCTTGATATTGACACCGATTCCCGGAATCAGTACGAGCACGAGCATGAAGAAGCTCACCATCGCAATCAGCAGGAAATTGCGTTTGTAAAAGGAGAAGGGAATATTCATGGCGACCAGCATGCCGACGACACCGATCAGGAGGAAGCGAATTTGCCGCTTCACGAAATACAGCTCGTCCCCGTTGCAATAGGAGCAGCCATTGGCTGTGAAGCTGGTCAGGGCGAAAATGGAGCTTGAGCTAAGCACCATGGTAATACCAAACCCGACAATCAGGGCAGTTAAAAACAGGAGCAGGAAGTCAGGTACGCCCCTCGTCTTCACGGTAATACCCCCTTCTACGTGAAACAGAGAGGGGATACCTCTCTGTATCGCAAGACATTTTCATTTTGAAATTAGTGCGAGGAAAGCTTTTCGCCGAGCATTTGCAGTTTCAGCTTGGCAGTTTTTACAACGGAATCAGGCATTGGATAGTCGTAGTCCAATCCGTGTGGGAAAAGGTGTTTGCCCATGTACGGCTCATCCAATTTCAGGACAGCGTGGGAATCTTCCAGCTTGCCTTCGGTCACGTTTGCTTCGATGCGCAGGTAGTAAACGTTTCCTTTATCTTGGATTTTATAATCGTATGTAGCGTGCTTGTAATCCCAGGCGCCACGATCAAAGCCGAGTTCGCTCATGTAATGTTCCAGATCAGCGAAAAAAACTTCTTTCGTGCCAATCCCCGTGTCCTTGATAACCATTCTTTTTCCTCCTACAAATGGTGAGATTTTCACTTATTAATGATAGTCTGTTTTTGGAAGAAGCGCAATGCATAACTCTGTTCCGCCACGATCTTATCATACCCTTTTGCAGCGCATGAAATGAGAGCAGAGAGGACACACTACAACCGTTCATTAGCAAACAGCAAAAGGAGGAGAACAAGATGGCGAAAGTGGAAAACCGCACACTGCGCGAAATTATGACCAAAGATGTCGCAACGGTGACGCTTAAGGATAATGTGTACGAAGTAGCTTGCAAAATGCGCGACTGGAACGTCGGTGTCATTCCGGTTGTCGATGAAAAGAACGATGTGATCGGGGTAATTACGGATCGCGATATCGTCATTCGCGGCCTGGCCGAGAAGCATGAAGGCTCGACGGCGACAGAGGTCGTCATGACCAAGGACATCGTTCTCGGCCAGCCGGGCATGACGGTCGATGAAGCAGCAAAAATCATGGCTGAGCACCAAATTCGTCGCCTGCCTGTCGTAGAAAACGGCAAGCTGGTCGGGATTGTCGCGATTGCGGACATGGCGATCCGCCAAGTACACCACGATGAGGCGAGCGATGCGCTTCAGGAAATTTCCGAGCCTGCCCGCCACTAACAGGCGGATACAAGAGAAGCAAGCTGAGAAAAAGCTGCCGCACAGGCAGTTTTTTTCGTTTTTCCCTGTACATTGACGCAACGGTAAGGTATATGATACCGATAAGAAGCTGACAGGGAGAGAAATGCATGCTGATCAATGATATGGCGCGCAGGCTGCAAATTACGCCAAGAGCGATTCGTTATTATGAAGAAAAAGAGCTGATCAAGCCAGCCAAAGCAGATGAGTCCGGGTATCGTCATTTTACCGAAGAAGATGTATGGCGATTGCAAACGATCATCACGCTGCGCGAGGTCGGCATGTCGATTGACGATATACGCGAGCTGCTCTCGCAAATGAAGGAGCAGGAAGGCAGTCTGCTGCATTATCTGGATCTCCAGCGCTCTTTCATGTACACGCGATGGGTGGAAATGGCCAAAGTCATCCAGACGACAGAAGCGATGATCGAGCGGATCGGACACAGTCAAACGATCGATCCAGCCGAGCTGTTCGAGCTGGCTGAGGCGAACAAACGGTTGCGGCAGTCCCGCGACAACTGGGTGGATCGCTGGAATTTCAACCAGATCGCCAACTATTACGACGACTGGGTCACCAGCGAATCGCAAAGCTTTAACGCCCACCAATCATACGAGACAGTGCTGGACGAGGTCGTCGCCGCACTTGGCCCGATTCACGGGGAGATCGGACTGGACGCAGGCACGGGTACAGGCAATCTCGCCAAACGGCTGGTCAGCCAGGGAGCGATCATGAGCGGCTTTGACCAGTCGCCGCAAATGCTGAACCGTTGCCGCAGCAAACTGCCTGCTATGGAAACGAAGCTCGGCACCTTTTTCGCCTTCCCGTTTTTGGAAAATCGCTTTGATTTTGTGGCGACGAGCTACGCGCTGCACCATCTCGACGATGAGCAAAAGCTGCTCGCCTTGGCGGAGTGCCGCCGTGTACTGAAGCCGACAGGGCGCCTGGTGATCGCGGATTTCATGTTTGTGGATGAAGGGCACAGGCAGGCGCACATCGCTGAGCTGACCAGAGAAGGCAAAGACGAAGCGATCATGCAAATCCACGATCGGTTTTACGCCGATCGCTCCCGGTTGCTTGCAGAGCTTGACGCTCTCGGCTTTCAAATCGAGGCGAAGCAACTGACCGTCTACACGCATTTGCTCATCGCCAGACTGCGCTAAAACATTCCTTTACTTTTGGGCTCTTCCAATCGCTGACACGTGCCTAGCCTTCTGCATAGGCTGTAACGAGAAGGAAAGGAGGACTCCACTATGGGTCTGTTCGATGGCTTTTTTGATCGCGATAACGATGAGTTTCTGTGGATTATCATTGTCGTGGTTGTTCTGCTGTTTTTGTTTAGCGCCGATCGTGACTAAGTCTGTACGTATAGACAAAACGACCTTGTGGAAGGTCGTTTTTTTCGGTTTGGCATCTGCCGGGCACAGACGCTGGGAAGCGCGCAAAGAATTTGCCTGGGACAAGCTTTTGCGAGCAAGCTGCGAAAATTTGTAACCTTTTCCAAACTCATGCGAATAACCCAGTGAGCAACAAAAAACAACATTCACCATTCAGGAGGCAAGGAAAATGAAAAAATGGAACAGTGCCGTCATGTCAATTGTTGCTGCAACCCTTTTGGCAGCAAGCCCTGCATGGGCAGTTCAAGCGAGCGCGAAGTCAGCCGACAGCTCGGCAGCACAAGCCCAGGGAGTCGCGCAGCAAACGATCGCGAAACTGGAAAAGCTTCTGCCGTACATGGAGCAGTTGCCCGTTGAAAAAGTGAGTCTGGATGAGGACAGTGACGTCATCGTCGTCGAGCGCAGAAAGCTGGAAGAAGATAAAGAGGCGGCGATGACCATTTATTTGAACAAGCAAACAGGCAGCATTCAGAGCTTCGAATATGCAGCGGATGATGCAGGCGACGAAGAGCTGTCGCCCGACGAGCAGAAGAAAAAAGCGGACGTGTTTTTGCGCGAGCTGCTCGGTGATGCTGCGGAAGGCTACCAGTTCGACGCCAAACGGTCCGAAGAACTAGGAACACCAAGTTATCAGCTCGTGGTAAACGGCATTCCGTTTTTTGAGCGCAACTTGCTCGTCAGCGTGAACGGAAACGGCGAAGTGTCAGGGCTGATGGCGAATGCCGCAAGCAATCCGCTGTCTTCCGCAAACTTGCCGAAGAAAGAAGAGGCCATCTCTGTAGCGCAAGCCGAGAAAGCAATTGCCGAGCGGATGACACCTGCGTATCGTTTGCAAAAAGACGGCAAGAGCATGATGCTGACCTATCATGTGTCCTGGTCGGGCATGCTCGATGCCAAAACCGGACAATCGGTAGAGACGCAGCACTCGCAGTTTTACTATGAACCCGATCTTTCTGGTGCCCTCCTTCCCGTATCGCCGCAGGGCAAGACTTTGACGGCAAAAGACAAAGCGGAAGCAGCGGCATTGCTGAAAACGATCATCGGCTTCAACACAGAGGACGCTACTTACGTGGAGCGGGCTGCGGAAGATACGCCAGAGGGCAAGGTGCAAAACTATGTCTGGAAAAAGGGAACATTCGTTGCGAACGTATCCGTTAAAGCAGCAACCGGACAAGTCATCGATGTGAGTCTGGAACCGAGCCAATATGTGGAGCCAAAGCAGAAAGTAACCGTGGAAGCAGCGAGGAAAGCAGCCGTGCAGGTGCTGCAAGTCTACTTGGACAAAGAGACGAAAGCGGTAGCGTTAGATGCAAGCTCCTATCTGAAAGACCCGAACGCTTACCGCTTCACTTTTTACCGCACGCAAAACGGTTTGCCCGTCTTAAACCATGCTTATCAGGTGACGATCGACAAAGAAACGGGCAAAGTGATCGGACTGTTCGGTGAATTTTCCAAACCGGCAAATGTGGCCTACCCCGATCCGGCCAACATCGTTCCGCGCGAGCAAGCAGCCAAGGAGTATTTGAAACATCATCCGCTGAGCCTGGTCTATCTGGAGCCAGTATTGGGTGGCAAGCGCCAGCCGAACCCGCTGCTCGTGTACAAGTCTGCGAAGAGTGAAAGTGTACAGGAATATGTGGATGCCGTGACAGGAAGCAGTATCCCTTGGAAATAGTTTACGGATAGAGCATGTGCCTGCCCTTTCGCGGAAGCGGGCAGGCGCACCTTTTAGGGATGGGGAGACGGAGGAAACCCAATGAACGAAACGTACGAAGAGCGGATTGCGAACCTGGTCGACACGTACTACCAGGATGTCTTCTATTTCCTCTATCATTTTATCGGGAATCAGAGCGACGCCGAGGACATCACCCAGGAAGTCTTTATACGAGTGTTGCAAGCATTGCCGCGGTATGACGGAAGAGTCCGGATGAAAACATGGATTTTTTCCATAGCGAAACATGCGGCAATCGACCTGTATCGCCGCCGGAAATTTCAACGTTTTTTTGCGGATTGGTGGTTCAGCGAGTTGCCAGCCAAGGATGGCTTGCCGGAAGAGCTGTTTGTAGAAAAAGAACGGGACCAAGAGCTGAAACAGGCGATTCTCGCGCTTCCGCCCAAATATCGTCTGGCTATTATTTTACGTTCCATCAAAGGGTGCAGCATAAAAGAAACAGCGGAAATTCTCGGCATATCCGAATCAAAAGTAAAAGTGGACTATCATCGCGCGATCAAGCTGATTCAAAAACAGTTGAACGTGCGAACAGCAGGTGAGGGGGGAAAGCATGTATTGGGAAGATGACGAGTTCCTGCACGAACGCATGAAACGGCTAGGCGGAAATGTACCTGCACCGCGAACAGAAGAAATCAAGCGGCTGCAAGGGGTGTTGTCCAAACAGGCGCGCGAGATGGACAGGCGCAGCAAAATGAGCAGGACGGCAAGCTGGACGCTGCAGACGGCTGCTTTTTTTGCCCTGGCTGTATGGGGCACTTCTCTGGCGTTTCCTTCCGTGAAACAGGAGCTGCCTGGCAATTCGGAGCAGGCGAAGCCCTCCTACGAAACCGTGAATCCGCCGTCTGCACAGAAGACTTCTCCGCTGGAACGAGAAAAGGACGGGAAAGCTGCTCAGGAAAAGGAACAGCAGGCGAAGCCAACTAAGCAAAAGGCAACAGAGACACGAACAGAAACGAGAAAGCAGGTTGCCCCGCCGACGAGCCAAACCGTCGCGCCAGCCGAGCCGTATGCAGCAACAGCCGATGGCAGCGCAACCAAAAAGGCGGCGGCCTATTTGGAACAGCTGATCGGAGCCGAGCAGCGTCAGTACAAGCTGGTCGAATCGCTTGCCGATCCGAAGCAAAACCAGCACGTCTTTGTGCGTCAAGTAAACGGGCTTCCGTTTCTCAACGAGCATTACACGGTCGGGTTGGATGAGCGCAACAACGGGAAGGCAATTGCGGCCAAGCAGATTCAAGGAGGCAAATGGAGCGAGCAGCTTTTCCCTGATCCGGCTGCTGCCATCGAAAAAGCGGAGGCCGAAACGATTCTCGTCCAAGCATTGACGCCTTATTTTGTCGAGACGCAAACGAGTGGCTACGATCCGGCTCTGATGGGCTTCCTCGATGCGCAAAGCGGGCAGTTGATCGGCATTGACAAGGCACACGACTCGTTGCGCGGCAAAACGTACAAGCTGGATGCCGAGCGGACAAGCTGGAAGGTGACGACGGAAGACGAGGCTGTGCAGTTGGTGGCGAGCGAGTTTGGCTTGACGGTGGAAAAAACGTTCTGGCGGGCGGAGAACGACTTTTTGGACACGCGCAACTATCGGTGGCGCTTGGAGAACGGCGGCAGCATCGCGCTAAAAACCGTTTCCTCCACGGGAGAGGTCGTGGAACTGGAGTACAAAAGTCTGCCTGCTGCTTCTGACAGGACAACCGCTCCCAAAGATGCTGCGGCAGCGACACAGACAGCGGCTTCGTTCCTGCAACATTACCTCGCTGCGGAAGTGACGGGCTTGCAAGTCATGGAAGTCGAACAGGACAAACTGGCTTACCGCATTTATTTTCAAGCGTTGCCCAAAGCAAATGACGCTGCTGCCTTGCCTGTCTACACCGTTACGGTCCAAGCAGCGACTGGTCAAGTTGTCGGGTTTCAGAAGACGCCGCCGAAACAGGAGCAGGCTGCGCACAAACCAAACCAGCAAGCAAGCGCTGTCGAAGCCGCCAAACAGTACGTAGAGCGCCATCCCCTGCAATTGGCTTACGTCTGGATCAAGGGCGAGACGGCCCCTTCCCTGGTTTACGTTCCGCTGGAGCGAGATATGCTGTCTGATTATATCGAAGAGTAGAACAGGCAGGGCTTTGCTTGAAAATTGTGGGGGAGAATTATAAAATCATAAAAATCGCAATCGCGTAAAACTGACACGTTCTGGGTCAGTTTTTTCGCGTGTCAGACGGTTTTTACGAAAGCAGTACATAACGAGAAGCAATGCGGAAGAGGAGAAGACAAAATGAAACGAAAGCTAGTGATGTACCTGTTCGCGGTAGCGCTTTTGCTTGCGGCTTGTTCTACAGCAGAAGGACCAAAGGCAAACGGGGAAATGACGGCGACCGTCAAACGCGTGGTCGATGGAGATACGTTTGAGCTGGCGAGCGGGGAAAAGGTGAGGATGATCGGAGTCGATACACCGGAAACGGTCAAGCCTAACCATCCCGTCGAACCGTACGGCAAGGAAGCGAGCAATTACACGAAAGAGCTGCTGACTGGCAAAAAGGTCACGCTCAAGTTCGATGTAGAGCCGTACGACAAATACCAGCGGCTGCTCGCTTACGTGTACATGGAAGACGGGACGTTCGTCAACGAAAAGCTGGTGCGGGAAGGGTATGCGCGGATTATGACCATCCCGCCGAATGTGGCCCAGGCCGATTTGTTTTTGACCGCAGAGCGGGAAGCGCGGGAAGGCAACCGCGGGCTGTGGGGGCTGGATGTAGGCGAGCAGGGTGCAGACGCCAAGGACGCAGACAAAAAAGCGGCAGGCAAAAAGGACAAAGCCAAGGATGAGTCCAAAGCGCAGCCGAGCAAGTCCGCGGACAGCGACACCCCGCCAGAGGGCAAGGCGATCAAAGGCAACATCAACGCCAAAGGCGAGAAAATTTACCATGTTCCCGGCTCGGCCAGCTACGAGCAAACGAAGGCGGAAATGTGGTTTGCCACAGAAGAAGAGGCGCAAGCAGCAGGGTTTCGCGCTCCGAAACGATAGTCTTTGTCTGGGCAAGCCGTAAAGCGCTAGGGGGCAGGGCATGAACATAAAGCGGATTGCGATTTTGAGTGCCGTTGTAATAGCAGTGATCTGCGTCAATATGCTGTCGTTATTTGACTGGGATCACGATCCGGTAGCCAAACAAGGAGTCATGGATTTGCGCGGGTGGACGGAAGGCGCAACAAAGCCGCTCAAGCTCAAGGGAGAGTGGGAGTTTTATCCGGGCCAGCTCCTTTCGAGGCTACCGGAAAATCAGCCTGCCAGCTTCCCATACATTCAGACCCCCGGAAATTGGGGGCCAAGCTTGAATGCTGACGATGCCCGCAGCGCCATAGGCTACGGGACGTATCGGTTAACCGTGGTGATGGATGCCGAGCAAGCCGGGCAGATCGCTTTTCGCGTACCGCTGATTCGCTCTGCCCATCGGTTAATCGTTGATGGCCAGGAGATTGGCGCGAAAGGAATTGTGGTCCCAGACCCGGCGCAATATTTTGGACAAGCTGTTCCGTATGTCGCGTGGAAAAAATCGAGAAAGAGCGCTTCGATATTTTCGTTCAAGTCGTTAACTTTGACCATGCCGTAAGCGGAGGCATCATTCAGCCGATCAGCATGGGGCCTGTTGCTGCAATCGTAGGGGAACACCAGCGAATCGCTGCACTTGATTTTGCCATTCTCGTAGTATATTTGCTGTTTACCTTGTATTTCGGACTTCTCCATTTTTTTTGATCGGAAAAATAGCTGGGAGTGGCTCTCCCTGTTTTTCTTTTTTCTAGCGGTTGTTGTATCGGTGAATAGCACCAAATGGCTTTCCTACTTGCTGCCGTTTCTTTCTTTTCACGCAACTGTGACGATATGCTGGATTGCCAGGATCGGACTGAATTACTGTGTGTTCATATTCGTCTATCGTCGCTGCCAGCGGCGAGTAGACAAGTGGCTCAAAAAGTTGGTACTGCTTATAAGCTGCGCATTTATTCGCATGATCCTCGTGTTTCCGCCTGACTAGGCGACGCAGTACATAGCAGCGTGGAATCTTGTCTCTACCTTGATGTATATTTTCATACTCGTTCTGCTCATTTGGAGCTTGCGAAGCAAAGAGGAGGGGGCCTGGTATGAGTTTCTGGCTTTTTGTCTGTTTGCATCGGAAGCTTTGTTGAACGCGCTAATCATTTTTGGAATCACGGAACAAGGCGGCTGGTACTTCTTTCAAAACTTCAGCTTCCTCGTAGTCATTTCTTTTTTGTTCCTGCAACAAGTCATTCTCGCTTACCGCAAGACCGAGAAGATCACACAGGAAATGCTGCTTGTCGACAAGTTCAAAAATGAATTTATGGCGAGCATTTCCGAGCAAATGGTAACGCCGCTCAATGCGACGATCAGCATTGCAGATGCGCGATTGCATGAGGACGACAAACTGACGCCTGACCAGAGGCATGACCTGCGGATTATCACTTCTGTAGGCTGGACGATCAGAAGCATGGTCAATGACTTGCTCGACTTTTCCCGCTTGCGCAACAAAACTATGCTGCTGCAAGTTCGACCGATTGACTTTCGCTCAGTGGTCAACGAAGGAATCGAGAGGCTGTACTACCTCGATTTTGATCACAGCGTCTTGTTCGAGAACAAGATTCCTTTGGGGTTTCCGCCCATTTTAGCGGATGAGGAGAGAATGGATCAGCTGCTCATGAGCATTTTGATCCACGCTCAAAAGAAAGTGATTCGCGGGAAAATCATCATTGAGGCGAGCGTAAAGGAGCCGTTTGCCGACATTTCCATCCGGTTGCAGGGCGAGGGAATGACGGAGTGATAACGGTTCACGCTGATTCTCCTGAAGATGTCGTATACCGCCTGGCTATTCCATTGGCGAATACAGGACAGCAAGAGGTTTCGCGAAAGCTTGTTGAAGCTGTGCTGCCGAAGCCAACGATGCGAGCCGATCGTGTCAGCGTTGCGCCGAGCGGCGAGGGAGCATTGGCGGAAGCGGAAATTTTAGTCGTGGATGACGACAGCGCGGGATGGACGGGAGGCTATGCAAATTCTGGGAAACAGGATGAAAATACGCTTAATTCCATTGCGTCGCTGAGTCGGAGTGAACCTGACCGGATGGCTTCCTTGTTAAATGAATTTGGGCAATATTTGCGGGAGAGCTTCCGGTTTGAAAGCTCGGAGCCGCTCATTCCGTTCGAACGGGAATTGGCGCTGGTTCGTTCTTACTTGCACATCGAGAAGGTCAGATTTGAAGATTGGCTCTCCTATCAGATTGAAATCTCCACCACGACTGATTTTTTGATCCCGCCTCTGACGTTGCAAACGCTGGTGGAAAATGCGATTCGCCATGGCATTATGCAGCAGGCTGAAGGGGGACATGTGCTCATTCGTGTCTACCGAACAGACGAGCATGTGTGCGTCGCGGTAGAGGATGACGGCGTTGGCATCGCTGCGGATGTCCTCGAACATTTATTTACAGATTCATTGTCTGGTGGAATCGGCTTGAAAAATATCGAGCGGCGATTAAGGCAACTGTTCGGCCAAGGATTGCGGAGCAACAGTGCACAAGGGACAGGAACCGAGATTTTGATTCGTCTGCCGCTGGAAAAGGTAGGGATTTCGTATGAAAGTAATCATCGTGGATGACGAGCCGCTTGCCCTTCGCCATCTCGCACAGGAGCTTGAACGCATCGGCGGGCTGAACATTTTGGGACAATACCGCAACCCGCAGTTGGCTCTCGAACGAATCACCCAGGAACCAATGGATGCGGTGTTTCTGGACATTCAGATGCCAGGTGTCAACGGAATCGAGTTAGCCGAGCGAATTTTGCAGCTGTATCCGCACATGGCGATCGTTTTTGTGACGGCATACGACGAATACGCAATCAAGGCTTTTGAGCTGAATGCGCTGGATTACATTTTGAAGCCGATTCAACATGAGCGCTTGCAAAAAACGATTCAGCGACTCGGCAAACAAGCGCCGCTTGAGGCTGTTGCAGCTCGTAATGCTGATCCGGAAAACGGATTGATCCACAGCCTTCGCTCTTTGCAACTAGAGCTGGCTGGCCAAAAGCCGCTGACGTTGCGCTGGAAAACCGTAAAAGCACAAGAAATTTTCGCCTTTTTGCTACACCACCGGGGAACGGTTGTCAAAAAACAAGTTCTTCTCGACCAGTTTTGGCCGGGAATCGATTGGAAAAAAGGGATTACGCAGCTTTATACGACCGTTTATCAGATCAGAAAAGTCATCAATGAAGAAAAAATGAGCGTTCAGATCGTCAACTGTGACGAAGGCTACTTGCTGGAGATGAATGGCACGAGACTGGACGTGCAGGAGTGGGAAGCCAACCTGAACACCGCGCCACCGCTTGATCCGGAAACATTGGACGTGCATCTGTCCGTATTACAGCAGTACCGCGGAGATTACTTGGCTGACCATCATTACTTGTGGGCTGAAACCGAACGAATCCGACTGCGCGGAAAATTTCTTCAGCATGCGCATGACATTTTTCGCTTTTTCGTAGAGCGCAACCAGTTGACACAGGCCGTTTCGCATTATTTGCACGTCCAAAAAATCTTGCCTTCCGAAGAAGCACTCTATTATGAACTGATGCGTCTTTACGCCAAGCTTGGCGATCGTTTTTCCGTGGAAAAGCAATACGACTTGCTCGTGTCTATGCTACGAACTGAGTTTGACGCCCAGGCTCATCCGGCGGTTCAAGCGTGGTTTGCGCAGTGGAAACAAAAATCATAACGAAGAGCCGACTTTTTACAGGTCGGATTTTTTGATGAAAAAAACCTATTTCTATTTTTGTTTTTAGTATTTTTTGCCTATAAATATTGCGTTTCCATGAAAAAATAGGTTTTTTCCAAAAAAAGTGCGACGGTTTCAAAAATCTTTCAGGTGGATGTTGTATCATAAAGAGGGTCTATTTGCCTAAAGAATAGGTTGCAGTTGGGGGACTGCATCTGAAGCAATGTTTGTAGCTGGTTTGAATTGGGAATAGGGGATGAAGAAGAGCATGAGCAAATGTCCATTTTCGTTTTTTCACAGTTTGTGGGGAAGCCGGAAAAAGCCGATGGAGCATTCCAGGTGGCTTGATCAGCAAGATCGCGCAAAAGCAAAGATTGACGTGACCGATCCGACGATCTTGAAGCAGCTGGAAATGATTGATTTGACCATAGAGGAAATCCGGCTGGCAAGCTCGATCCAGAAACTGATCCAGGCACATATTCGCGAGATTGTGTCCGCTTTCTACCAGACGATTACCAATGTCGAAGAACTGAAACAAATCATCCTGGACAACAGCACGCTGGAACGGCTGCAAAAGACGTTGGAGCGGCATCTGATCGAGATGTTCAGCGGGCAAATCGACGGCGAGTTTTTGCAAAAGCGGATTCGTGTAGCAGAAGTGCACTATCGAATCGGCCTGGAGCCGAAGTGGTACATGGGGGCCTTTCAAAACTTGCAAAGTACATTGCTCGATATCGTCCACGAAAATATTGAGAATCGAGTGGAAAGTGTCCGAATTGGCAAAGTGATTTCGAAAATCCTCAATTTTGAACAGCAAATCGTCCTGGAAGCTTACGAAAAAGAAAATTTGCGCCAAAAACAGAAGCAGTATGAACAGGTCAAGGAAGAGCTGAAGGCGAAAATTTTTACGGTTTGCGAGCAGATGACGTCGATTGCCGAGCAGACGAGTGCTTCGATGCAAGAACTGATCTCCAGCAGCAACGAAGTAAACCGCAGTGTTCGCTCGGGAGCGCAGACATCGAGAGAGACGCAGCATCTGGCATCGCAGGGCAAAGTGAAGCTGGGCGAGCTGGAAGGGCGGATCGAAGCGATTTTCAACCGGACGAATACGATGGAAAAAAGCGTGGAGCTGTTGAACCAATCCGTACGCGAGATTGGCACGGTCATCAAAATCGTCCAGGACATCGCAGGGCAAACCAATTTGCTGGCGCTTAATTCGGCGATTGAAGCGGCACGGGCGCAAGAGCATGGCAAAGGATTTGCTGTGGTGGCCCAGGAAGTTCGCAAGCTGTCCGAGCAAACGAAGCTGTCAGTGGAACAGATCAATTCCTACATCGTCCAAACCCGTACATATACCGAAGAGGTCGTGGGCGCGATTCAGGAGGTTCATCAACTCGTGCAGGCGAGCAAGGCGGAATCCGAAGCGACAGAAGAATCGTTTGCGCACATCGTCCAGTCGATGGCACGCAGTCTTGGCGAGGTTGAAAACGTCGAGGCAGGCATGCGCGTTCTGGTACAAAGCATGGAGGAAATTGGGGTTGCCACACAACAGGTGGTCATCTCGGCTGAAACGCTTCAAGAGGCTGCGGGCATAGCGTAACGCTGTGCAAGTCATCAGAGGAAAGCGGGGGGAAGAGAGTGCAACACCAACTTCACGGAACTTATGATAGCTTTCTTGTTGTTTTATCTTATTTAATCGCCGTCACCGCTTCCTACTCTGCTCTCGATCTGGCAGGCAGAGTGACAATCAGTCGGGGAAAACATCGCGTGCTGTGGCTGATTTTCGGAGCAACATCCATGGGGCTGGGCATCTGGTCCATGCACTTTGTCGGCATGCTGGCCCTGACTTTGCCGATCCATGTTATGTACGATATGGCCTACGTCATCTTGTCTGTCGTACTCGCTATTTTTGTTTCCAGCATCGCTTTGTACACCGTGACCAAAGACGAGCTGACGCCAAAGGAACTCGTCATCTCGGGAGCTTTCATGGCTGCGGGGATATCCGGCATGCACTACACCGGAATGGCAGCGATGATCATCGGGATTACGTATGACAGCTGGTGGGTCGTCCTGTCCGTCATCATTGCGGGTACGGCTTCGGTAGCAGCGCTCTGGCTGCTGTTTTACTTCCGCAAAGATCAGACGCGCTACGCGTCCTTGTACAAGCTGGGCAGCGCCCTGATCATGGGAGCGGCCATCGCGGGCATGCATTACACGGGCATGGTCGCCGCCAGCTTCCACACAGACTCGCTTGTGCGGGAGCACGTGCAAATGCAGATGCAGCCGGAGACGCTTGCGTACGTCATTGTGTTTGCTACGTTTTTGCTATTGGGCGTCACGCTTATAGGCGTGTTCATCAACAAGCGCTTTTCGCAAAAAGATTCCGAGATCGAGGAAAACGAGAGCTGGTATCGATCTTTGTATAAAAACAATGAGTACGGGATTATTTCTCTGGATAAGACAGGCATGGTCATCGACATGAATCCGGCGGTGCAAAAAATAACCGGGTTGATCACCGAGCAATATATCAATCGCCACGTCGCCCAGATCGGATTGCACATTCCGAGAGCAGAGAGAGAGCAGACCAGAAGTTTGTTCTACGAGACGACGGCGCAGCATCTGAACAGCTTTGAAACAGCGTGGAGCTACCCCGGTGGCGATGTCATCAAGCTGAGCGTGATGAAAGTACCTGTGGAAATCGCGGGAGAAATCGTCGGTACACACATCATCGTCAAGGATATTACAGAAGAAAACGCAGCCAAGCAAAAAATCGAATACTTGGCGTACCATGATGAACTGACGGGCTTGCCGAATCGCAGAAGGTTCAACCAACTGCTGGAGGAGGCAATCGAGCGCAGCGCTTCCGAGCAAAAGACGTTTGCCGTCATGGTGCTCGATGTGGATCGCTTCAAGATGATCAACGATTCTTTGGGGCACACCTACGGAGACTTGTTTTTGCAGGGCGTGAGCAAGCGGATTTTGCAGAGTGCAGCTGGATGCGAGGTCACGATCGCCAGGATGGGTGGCGACGAGTTTACGATTCTTTGCAAATGCGAGCCAGACGGCCGGGAAGCATCGGAACTTGCCCAAAAAATCATCGACACATTGAAGCAGCCATTTCATCTGAAGGACAGCGACTTCTACATTTCGGCGAGCATCGGGACAGCCCTTTTTCCAGAGCACGGGTTAGATGCCGTCTCCTTGCTGAAAAAAGCGGATGCGGCGATGTACAAGGTCAAGCGACAAGGGAAAAACGGCCATCTGTTCTACACGGATGACCTCGACGCCCAACTGCTGGATCACATCGAGCTGGAGAGCGATTTGCGCAAAGCGATCGAACGAGACGAACTGGTCGTCTACTACCAGCCGCAGTTTCATTCCGAATACAACCGGATGATTGGCGTGGAAGCGCTCGTCAGGTGGAATCACCCGACAAGAGGACTGCTCTCGCCTGGCCTGTTTATTCCACTAGCCGAAGAAACCGGCTTGATCTACGACTTGGGAACATGGGTTTTGCGCGAGGCGTGCCGCCAGATGAAACGTTGGCATGACGAAGGCGGACCGCTCATTCCTGTGTCGGTCAACCTGTCTTCCCACCAGTTTCATCAGTCCAACCTCGTGACGTATATCCGAAATATCCTGCAAGAAACGGGGCTTGCCCCGGAGTATTTGGAGCTGGAGATCACGGAGAGCATGATGATGGACCCGGCTGTCTCCATTCACATTTTGGAGGAGCTGAACAAGCTTGGCACACGCATCAGCCTGGACGACTTCGGGACAGGCTACAGCTCGCTCAGCTACCTGAAAAAATTTCCGATTCACAAGCTGAAAATCGACCGCTCCTTCATCACCGATATCTCCCAAAACCGCAACGATCGGGCCATCGTGTCCACAATCATTGCGATGGCGCAAAACCTCAAGCTGGATGTCATTGCCGAAGGCATCGAGACAAAAGACCAGCTGGACATTTTGACGGAAAACGATTGCAAAAAAATTCAGGGCTATTACTTCGCCAGCCCGTTGTCGGCGGCAGATGTTGAGACGATGTTCATCATGCCTTCCCGCGAGGCGCAGCACCTTGAATAGAGGCACAGCAGGTCAACCCGCGCTCACCGGGTTGGCCTTTTTTACGGGGAAAAGATTTATCTGAAAAAACGGAATTTCCGGTGAGGAGCAGTTGACAAACGATTCGTTCTGTTATTAAATAAATGGCGAAAGCGCTTTAATTACCAACAAGATGTCAAATGAGGGTCTCAAGATGGCGACTGATTTTTTTCCTAACCACGTCACGATTCCTTCTGTCAGGGACTTGCGCCATTTTCAGATCGCGCTGCAAAGCGACGCTCCGGTGATTCTTTTGTCGGATGTCCATATCGGAAATTTGAAAAGCTTGACGCAAAAATGCCACGAAGCCAAGAAAAAAGTGATTGTGCACGTGGACCTGATCGGCGGCTTGAACAAGGATCAAATGGGAATCAAGCTGCTCAAGGACTTGTTTCAGGTAGATGGACTCATTTCCCCGAGTGCCAAAATTGTCAACCGTGCGAAGAACGTAGGATTGATCGGGATTCACCGATTTTTTCTCCTCGATTCACGCTCGCTGGAAAATGGTTTGAAAGGACTGGAAATGAGCGATCTCGATGCGATTGAGATTCTCCCGGGTCCTTTTGCCAAGCAGTTTGTGAACCAGTTCCGCGCCGTGAAAAATGTCCCGATTCTCGCAGGTGGCTTTATCGATTCGGCAGAAGTCGTTCACGAGCTGTTCGCAGCCGGAATCAACGGTGTGACAACAAGCAAGCGTGAACTTTGGAACATACGCGACAACAAAATACGTTAACGGGTTATGTGTAGATGCGAAACCCTACAGAGAGTTAGTGCGAAAAGGCGCTAACTCTGTGTAGGGTTTTTTGTTTTGGAAAGGGGGTGGTGCAGCGAACGAGCGTGCAAGGGCAAAGCGAAAAACAAATCAAAGGAGGCAACCGAATGGCGGTCATTCAGTTTTTGATCCAGTTGGGCCCATCTGTTATGATGCCGATTATTTTCTTTATTTTGGCGATGATCTTTCGGGTGAAGGTCGGGCAAGGCTTCAAGGCAGCGATGCTGGTAGGGATCGGGTTTGTCGGCATCAACCTCGTAATCGGCCTGTTATTGGGAACGCTGGGCCCGGCAGCAGAAGCGATGGTAAGTCGCTTTGGCCTGTCGCTGACGGTCGTTGACCCGGGCTGGCCTGTCGGTGCGACAATTGGCTGGGGGACGCCGATTGTCCCGATCGTTGTTTTCAGTGCTGTTCTCTTGAATATTTTGTTGCTAATGTTGAAATGGACAAAGACAGTCAACATCGACATTTTCAACTACTGGCATTTCATGCTGACAGGCGGTGTCGTGTATGCGGCAACTAACAGCATCGCAGTTGGTACGATCGCTGCACTCATTCACTTCCTGATCGCGATTGTGATTGCGGACATTACGGCGCCGAAAATCCAGAAAGAGTTCGACTTGAAAGGCGTCTCCTTTGCTCATGCCACATCGGCGATTTACGTGCCCATCGGCATCGCGGTGAACTGGATCATCGAAAAAATTCCCGGTTTGCGGGACATCAAGGCCGATCCGGAGGAAATCACCAAAAAATACGGCGTGATGGGCGAACCGCTCACACTTGGTACGATTCTCGGGGTGTTGCTCGGCATCCTCGCCGGGTTCGGAATTGCGGAAATTTTGACACTCGGCATTCAAGTAGCGGCGGTGATGGTTCTCTTGCCTGCGATGATCAACGTGCTGGTCGAAGGGCTGGAGATCGTGCGGCAGGCGGCGGAACAGTTTTTGAAACAGCGTTTCCCGGACCGCGAGTTTTACATCGGCTTGGATACGGCTCTCTTGATCGGCAACCCGGCTGTGTTGGCTACTGGGCTGCTGCTCATTCCCGGGGCGCTGGTCCTCGCGATTTTGTTGCCTGGCAACAAAGTGCTGCCTTTTGTCGATCTGGCTTCGCTCGTGTTCTTGATCCCGATGGCGGCACCGTATTTGAAAAAGAATCTCGTTCGTCTGTTCGTCTCAGGGCTGGTCATGGTCGCGTTCGTGCTGTACGCGGGAACAAGCATTGCGCCGCTGTACACAACCGCTGCGAATCTCGTCCATGTTTCGCTGCCTGAGGGTGTCAGCGCCACAACCGAGTTGGCCAACCTGGTCGGGGGAGCAACGACTCCGCTCGGCTGGATTCTCATCAAACTAGCTTCAATTTTTGCATGAAACCAGTAAGGGGGAGAGAACGTGGCACCATTTTTGATTGGGATTGACAACGGAGGAACAGTCACGAAAGCAGCTGTCTACACGGTGGACGGACGGGAGCTGGCGGTTTCCAGCAGAAAGACCGTCATGATCATGCCACAGCCTGGCCATACCGAGAGAGACATGGAAGAACTGTGGAAAGCGAATGTGTCCGTCATAAAAGAGGTGCTGGCAAAGTCGGGCATCGATCCTAAAGAAGTGGCGGGCGTGGCTGTCACGGGACACGGCAACGGACTGTACCTCGTCGACGCAGCAGGAAAGCCGGTTGGCAACGGCATCGTCTCGACGGATACCCGCGCCAAGCACCTTGTCGAGCAGTGGTATCAGGACGGAACGGCGGAACGCGTCCTGCCGAAGACGATGCAATCGATCTGGGCAGGCCAGCCTGTGGCGCTCTTGGGCTGGCTGCAAGCGAACAGACGCGAAGCGCTGGAAAAGGCACGCTGGGTTTTGATGTGCAAAGACTTTATCCGCTATCGGCTGACAGGCGAAGCGTATGCAGAGGTGACGGACATCTCCGGCACCAACCTGTTCAACATCAAGGACGTATCCTACGACGATGAACTGCTCGCCGAATTTGGCTTGCAAGGCATCGCGGACAAGCTGCCGCCCGTCAAATACTCTGCTGACATTTGCGGCTATGTGACGGAGCAGGCGGCGAAAGAAACCGGGCTGGCGGTAGGGACACCTGTAGCGGGGGGATTGTTCGACATCGATGCGTCAGCGATTGCCTCTGGCGTCACTGATGAGGACAAATTGTGCGTCGTAGCTGGCACATGGAGCATCAACGAATACATCACGAAAGAGCCAGTCGTCGACAAAGCGTTGTTCATGACGTCCATCTATTGCATCCCCGGCTATTGGCTGACGCTGGAGGGCAGTCCGACTTCGGCGAGCAATCTGGAGTGGTTCACCAACGAATTTTTCAGCCAGGAACACGACGCGGCGCTCAAGCAGGGCATTACCGTGTATGAGCTGTGCAACCAGATGGTAGCCAGCACGAAGCCGGAAGATTCCCACATCGTCTTCTTTCCGTTTTTGTTCGGCTCCAACGTGGACGCCAACGCCAAAGCGTGCTTTATCGGCCTGAATGGCTGGCACACCAAAGCGCATATGGTCAGAGCCTTGTACGAAGGAGTCGTGTTCGGTCACCGCCAGCATATCGACAAGCTGCTCGTCCACCGCTCCCGGCCAAAGGCGGTGCGCCTGGCGGGAGGGGCCACGAGGTCGGAAGAGTGGATGCAAATGTTCGCTGACGTTTTGCAGCTGCCTGTCGAGGTGGTCGAAGGCACAGAGCAGGGAACGCTTGGCGCTTCCATCTGCGCCGGGGTGGCAACGAAGCACTTCGATTCGTTCTCGCAAGCGGCAGAGTCGATGGTGAAAGTCAGCAAAATGTACACGCCACAAGAACAACATAGAGACATCTACGAGCAAAAGTACCAGGCGTATTTGGAAGTGCTGGAAGCATTGCAGCCGTTGTGGAAAAAACTTTCGTGAAGGATGGAGCAGACATGGATTTTGGCATCAAAGGAAAAAGCGCGATTATTACCGGAGCTTCAAGGGGCGTAGGCCGGGCGATTGCCTTGGCGTTGGCGGAAGAGGGCGCAAAAGTCATCATCAATTACAACCGCAGCGCCGACAGTGCGAATGAGGTAGTGGAGCTGATCCGGGAACAAGGCGGCGAGTGCATCGCCATCCAGGCCGATCTCGGCCAAAAGGCAGACTGCGACCGACTGATGACTGAAGCGACCGCCGCATTTGGCAGCGTGGATATTTTGATCAACAATGCAGGCGTATGGCCGAAAAACTGGGTGACCGACATTTCCCTGGAAGAATGGAATCACACGATGGATGTCAATTTGACGTCGGTGTTTCTCACCTGCCAAAGCTTCGTCAATCATTTGCTCGCTGAAAACCGCCGAGGAAAAATTTTGAATGTGACTTCGCAGGCTGCTTTCCACGGCTCGACGACAGGTCATGCGCACTACGCCGCCAGCAAAGCAGGAGTGGTTGCGTTCACGATTTCGCTTGCCCGCGAGGTGGCGAAGCAAGGAATCAATGTCAATGCGCTCGCGCTCGGCATTGTGGAGACGGATATGATCAAGGCCGATCTGGAACAGAAAAAAGACTACTACGTCAGCCGGATTCCGCTGGGACGGGTGGCGAAGCCGGAAGAAATCGCGGATATCGCCGCTTTCCTCGTCTCCGAGAAAGCGAACTACATCACGGGAGCTACGATGGACGCCACTGGCGGCATGTTGATGAGATAGAAGCACGAGAGAGGATAGGAGGAAGCAAGATGTTGACCACACTGCGTGAAGTAGCAAACGATGCACGAAAAAATCAATACGCCGTTCCGGCTTTTGACTGCGTAGGCGATATTATGGTGCGTACCATTCTCGATACGGCGGAGCGGCTGCAATCGCCCGTCATCCTGATGTGCCTGGAGCACAACCTGCGAGAGCCGAAAGGGTTCGTCTACCTGGCGGAATACATCAAGGCAGTCGCCCCTTTTTACAACATCCCGATCGTTTTGCACCTGGATCACGCGATGGACGTCGATCTCGTCCAGGAAGCGATCCGCTACGGCTTTACTTCGGTGATGATCGATGGGTCGAGTCTGCCGTTTGCCGACAATGTCGCGCTGACCAGGCAAGTGACAGACTTGGCTCGCCCGCACGGAATCAGTGTAGAGGCTGAGCTGGGACATGTGGGCGGAAACGAGCTGGGCGGCGCGTACGGCACAGAGTCGAAACTGACAGAGCCGCATCAGGTGGCCGAGTTTGTCGAGCGAACAGGTGTCGATGCCTTGGCTGTCTCCATCGGGACGGCGCACGGTGTCTACACGGCAGAGCCGAACCTGAACGTGGAAAGAATGCAGGAAATCAACCAAGCAAGCCCGGTTCCGCTCGTCCTGCACGGCGGTTCGGGAACGCCGGATGCCCAAGTGCAAGCAGTGGTCAAACACGGGATCAGCAAAGTAAACTTGTACGCCGATTGCCGGATCGCGATGGCAAAAGGCGTGAAGCGGGCTGCCGCTGAAATGACCAGAATCGACCCGTTGCCGGAAGAGATGTTCCTTCCGATCAAGCAGGAGCTGGAGCAAACGGTAGAACACAAAATTCGCATGCTAGGTTCGCTGGGCAGAGCGTAAGAGATATAGGAGTGAGAGAGATGAAAGTTTTGGCGATTGCCGATCGGTTTATTCCTTCTCGCGAGATGGGAGAAGGACTGCAAGAGTTGGAAAAGCTCGGTTTTCAGGTAGAGGTGCGGGACTGGCAGCACAACTCGCTGGAAGAATTGCAAAAAGACAATCTGGCGGTGGAGCTGCACGGGCCGGAAGCGGTGACCATGCCAGACAGCGTCTTTGCCGAAATCGAGCAATATGACGTGCTTGTCGTTCAATTTGCCCCCGTCTCTGCGAAAGTGATCGCGGCGGCAAGCAAGCTGAAAGTCATCGGAATTTTGCGCGGCGGCACCGAGAACGTCGCGATTGAGGCTGCAAAAGAGCGCGGCGTTAGCGTCCTGAATACGCCAGGCCGAAATGCCCGCGCCGTAGCGGAGTTTACGCTTGGCCTGATTCTTTCCGAGGTGCGCAACATCGCCCGTTCCCACGCTGCGCTCAAGCAAGCGGAATGGCGAAAATCTTTTCCGAACAGCGAGGCGATTCCCGAGCTGTTTGCAAAAAAAGTCGGCCTGATCGGATACGGCAATGTCGGTCAGCTGATCGCCGGATTTCTCACCGCCATGGGCTGCGAAATTCTCGTGTACGATGAGTACATCGAGCAAGTGCCGGCTCCGTATCGCAAAGTGGCGCTCGACGAACTGTTGCAGCAAGCCGATATCGTTTCCTTGCATTTGCGGCTGACAGAAAAGACTCAGCATTTTATCGGGGAGCACGAGCTTGCGCAAATGAAGCCGAATGCAGTTCTGATCAATACGGCGCGCTCCGGGCTGATTGATGAAAAAGCATTGGTGGCATGCCTGCAAGCAGGCCGGATTGCCGGAGCCGCTTTGGACGTGTTTGACAATGAGCCGCTGGCAGCGGATGATCCGTTGTTGCATCTCGACAATGTGACCATTACACCGCACATGGCGGGCAGTACGCGCGATGCCTTCACGAACAGTCCGAAACAGATGGCGGGCTACTTGGCCAACATCGTCCGCAAAGAGGGGAACGTCCCTGTTGTAAACGAAGTATTACCTCAACTGTAACAAGCTTCCAAAAGCCTTTGCTCATCGGTTTCGCCGCGAGCAAAGGCGTTGTTTTTTCACCGAGAAAAAGGATTGACTTGTCAGACGATTCGCTATAAGATTCACTTAATTAACGATCATTAAGTAAAAGTGTCACACAAACAAAAGGGGGGTATCCATGACGACGAGAGACAAAATCAAGGCAGTTGCCCTGACCCAGTTTGCCAAGGGCGGGTATGAAGGGACGCCGCTGTCGGCGATTACAAAAGAAGTCGGGGTGACAACTCCGGCCGTGTACGCGTTTTTTGGCAGCAAGGAAGACTTGTTTTTATCGATTTTCGAAGATGTTTTGTCCAACCATTATCACTCGGTCAAAAGCGCGATTGAACAAGCGCAGGACGGTACCGTGGAAGAGCGGCTGTACCAGATTTTGCGAGGCGCCTTTACGTATCACGTCAGCCAGGAAGAAGAGACGATTTTTTACAAACGCGCGATGATGTTTCCGCCTGCGTCGCTTGAGGACAAGCTGAAAGAACGCTTCGGCGCGACAGAGGAGATGCTGACGCAGGAAATCCGCGCTTTGCTTGCGGAAGGAATCGCGGCGGGCGCAATCGCAGACCGTCCGCTTGACGATCTGTTGGACGGCTTTTTGTGCCTGATGGATGGACTGTTTTTGCAATTGCTCTACTATGACGAGTCGAAGTTTGAGCACAAGCTGCAAAACATCTGGAAGCTGTTCTGGAGTGGAATCGCCGGATCATAAAAAGACAGATACCGAACCTGGGGGTTAGATGACATGGAAGAGGCGAACAACAAGAAAAACGACTACGAACGCGAGCCGGTCCCACTCGCCTTGCGAAAAGGGTGGGTTCCGCTCAGCCTCGTCTGGATCGCCATCGGCATTGATATCTCATCAATGCTGCTCGGCGCGCAGCTTGGCTCTGGAATGAATTTTTGGGACGCCATCTGGGCGGTTATGCTCGGCTCCTTGCTTTTGGGGATCATGGGGGCCGTATGTGCTTACATGGGCGCAGCCACTGGCTTGTCGACTGCGATGATTACCCGCTACGCCTTCGGGGAGTACGGGGCGCGCCTGATTTCCGCCATCATCGGCATTTCCTTGCTGGGCTGGTTTGGCGTACAGGCCGGATTTTTTGCCCAAAATGCCCAGACAGCGCTTTCTTCCGTTTTGGGCATTGAAATGGACCAGGCAGTTCTCTCGGTCATTGGCGGACTGCTCATGATGTCTACCGCCATATACGGCTATCGAGCATTGGAAAAGCTCAGCTCCTGGGCTGTTCCGCTAATGGTCATCTTAATTGTTACTTCTATTGTTTTGACTATTCAAAATCATCCGTTTTCGCAAATGGCGCAGACTGGGTTGTCCGGAGAGCCGCTGTCCTTCGGGATGGCTGTCTCGCTCGTAATCGGCATCTTCGTCGTCGGGACGATTATCACGCCTGACGTTGCCAGATGGGCGCGGACGCGAAAAGATGCGATGCTCGCCTCGTTCGTCGGTTTTTTTGTCGGCAACAGCTTCATGATCGTCGTGGCGATCATTTTGTCGAAAGCGATGGGCACGAGCGACCTGACGACGATCTTTTTGGCGCTCGGGTTGGGCATCCCCGCGATTTTGGTCATCACGCTCGCGCAGTGGACGACGAATACGAGCAACCTGTATTCCTCATCGCTCGGCTTTTCCGTCGTCTTCAGCAAAACGCCCAAGGTATGGATTACGCTGATTGCCGGCCTGTTTGCCACGGCTCTTGCCTACATGGGCATTTACGATCGGTTTATTACGTTCCTGTCGTTCATCACGATGCTGATTGCGCCCGTCGGGGGAATTTGCATCGCCGAATATTACTTCGTCAACCGTGCGGCTTTTGCTTTTGACAAAGCGCATCGCATGTTGATTGCCCGCTCGCTGGTGTCGTGGCTGCTCGCTTCGTTCATCGCTTACTGCACAACGGCGGCTCCCGATGGCTTGGGGTTGTTTCATTTGACGACGGTTCCGGCGCTCGACGGCTTTTTGTGCGGCGTGTTGTTCCAGGTTGCTTTTGGAGTAGCCAGCCGCAGGAAGCAACAAGCCGAGGAAGCAGCCACAAAAGGATAATGCACACGTACACGCAGAAAGGAAGATACGCATGAGATACATTGACGCACAAGCGATCGAGGACATTGCAGCAGGCGCAGCCGTTTTGGGAACAGGAGGGGGCGGCGATCCGTACATCGGCAAAATGATGGCGTTGCAGGCGATTGAAAAGTACGGCCCGATTCCGCTCATGACGGTAGATGAGCTGGACGACGACGCGCTCGTCGTGCCTTCCAGCATGATCGGGGCACCTACGGTCATGGTGGAGAAAATTCCGGCGGAAGGCATGGTGACGCAAGCCCTCGAATTTATCGAGCAAGCGTTGGGGAAAAAGGTGGCGGTAACGATGCCGATTGAGGTCGGCGGGGTCAACTCGATCATTCCGCTGGTCGTTGCGGCGGAAAAAGGCATCCCCGTCCTCGATGCAGATGCGATGGGCAGAGCTTTTCCGGAGGCGCAAATGGTCACCTTTTACCTGGACGGACTGGCTCCGGCTCCAACCGCGATGACAGATGAGCGCGGCAACGGGATCGTGATGTATCCGGTAGACGGCGTCATGTCGGAGAGGTTCGCGCGCAGCGTGACCATCCAGATGGGCGGCTCTGCGGCGATGTGCGACTATCCGCTGTCGGGCAAACAGGTGAAACAAAGCGCCATTCCAGGCACGCTGACCTTGGCGCAGGAGATCGGCGCCCTGTTGCGCACCGCGCGCAGCCAGGAGACGAGCCCGGTGCGTATGCTTCTGGACAAGCTTGGCGGATTTGAATTGTTTGCGGGCAAAACCGTCGACATTAGCCGCCGGACAGACAGCGGCTTTACAAAAGGCCAGGCGACTTTTGACGGGATCGACCACGATCGCGGACGCCAAATGATTCTCGGCTTTCAAAACGAGCACCTCGTCGCGCTGGAAAACGGTCAACCGCTTGCGACCACGCCTGACTTGCTCGCTGTCCTGGACAAAGAGACAGGCATGCCGATCACGACAGAAGGCTTGAAATACGGCGCGCGCGTCTCGATTGTGGCATTCCCGTGCCATGCCAAATGGCGGACGGCCAAAGGCATCGAGACAGTGGGGCCGCGCTACTTCGGGTACGATTTTGACTATGTGCCTGTGGAACAACTGGTTGCAAAGAGAGGGGAAAAGGCATGAGCTACCGGATTGGAATTGACGTAGGCGGGACGAATACAGACGCGGTGCTGCTGGATGAACAGCTGCAAGTCGTCCACGAGGTGAAATCGCCGACCACAGCAGATGTCAGCTCGGGTATTTACGAAGCGCTGCGCCGCGTTGTGGCCGAAAGCGGAGTCAATCCGCAGCATGTTCGGTACGCCATGCTCGGAACGACGCATTGCACCAATGCGATTGTAGAACGCAAGCGCTTAAACCGCGTGGGCACCATCCGCATCGGAAAGCCAGCCACGACAGCCGTTCGGCCGATGATGGGCTGGCCGGAAGACTTGCGGGCCGCCGTAGGCGAGAACTGGCATATGGTGTCTGGCGGATACGAATACGACGGTCGGACAATCGTTCCTTTGGACGAGGAAGAAATCCGCAGCGCCTGCCGCTCGATGAAAGGCGACGTGGAGACGATTGCGATTTCCGGCGTCTTTTCTCCGGCCAATGCGGATCAGGAAAAGCGGGTGGCGCACATCGTCCGCGAAGAGCTGGGCGAATCTATCTCGATCTCCGTGTCGCATGAGATCGGCAGCATCGGCCTGTTGGAACGGGAAAATGCGACGATCTTGAACGCAGCCCTCATCCAGACGGCAAAAATGGTGGCAGAAGGTTTCCGCGAGGCGCTCGGCAAAAACGGGATTGAACATGCGGGAATCTTTTTCGGACAAAATGACGGGACATTGATGTCGCTCGTGTATGCGATTCGCTACCCGATTTTGACGATCGCTTGCGGTCCGACGAACTCGATCCGCGGCGCGGCTCATCTGTCCGGGCGAAAAGACGGGCTGGTCGTCGATGTCGGCGGAACTACGACGGATATCGGCGTTCTGATCAACGGTTTCCCACGTCAGTCTTCGCTTGCCGTCGACATCGGGGGGATTCGTACCAATTTCCGCATGCCGGACATTCTCTCCGTCGCAATCGGAGGCGGCACGATTGTTCGCCGATCCGGCGAGGAAATCAAGCTTGGTCCGGACAGCGTAGGCTACCAGTTGCGCAATCGGGCATTGATCGTCGGCGGGGATACGATGACCGCGACAGATGTAGCAGTCGTCATGGGCCGCTTGGACTGGCCGGGGGCGAAAGTAGCAGGCATCGACCGGGCTTTTTGCCAGCAGGTAGACGCTCAATTGGTCGCAGCCGTGGAGGATGCGATTGATCGGATGAAGACGAGCCCGACTCCGGTCCCTGTCATTCTCGTCGGCGGCGGCAGCGTCTTGCTGCCTGATCAGATGAAAGGCGTCTCGGAAGTGATCAGGCCGAAACATTTTGGCGCAGCGAATGCGATCGGAGCGGCGCTCGGTCAAGTCAGCGGGCAAATCGAAAAAATATACGCGCTGGACGAGCAGACGAGAGAAGCAGCACTGGCGGATGCAAAAGCCGGAGCGATTCGCGAGGCAATTGCCGCAGGAGCTGATCCGCAGTCATTGGAAATCGTTCATATGGAAGACATCCCGTTGGCGTATTTGCCGGGGAATGCCTTGTTGATTCGCGTAAAAGCGGCAGGGCTTTTGCAGGCATGACCACAAAGCTGATCGCATGACGAGCAAAAACAGGAGCTGACAACAGGCTCCTGTTTTTTTGCATTCCGGGACATTTATCACGCCTTCTGGGTAGGGAGCATATCGTATTCATGACAAACCGGAAAAATCACATGGAGGAGGGCATCCTGCTTGTACCCGCAAACACGTAACTGGTTTCCCTACGTAAGTCCATACGATCCTTGCCCGCCGATTCGGGTGAAAACATACTCGGTGCCGCCACAATTGTTTATCACATTCCAGCCCCCTGATTTGCCCCAAAATTCTCCAGCCGAAGCTTTGCGCACGGGTGTATTGTGGCCGTCTCTGTACAGCCCGTACGACCCGAGGATGGATCACTTAGGAAGAGGGGGAGGGGGTTCCCATGGCACCTGAACAACGAGGAAAAGAATACTACGCTCTGTTGCAAAGGCTGCAAGAGATCGATTTCGTCCTGGTCGAGCTGAATCTGTATCTCGATACGCATCCTACCGATATGAACGCGATAGAGCAGTTCAACCAGCTCACGGAAAAGCGCTGGGCGCTGGCGAATGAGTATGAAAAGTTGTACGGCCCCTTGCAAGGGTTCGGACGCAGCTATTCCGGATATCCGTGGCAGTGGAATGACGAGCCTTGGCCATGGCAAGTGTAGAAATGAGGGGAAAATAACCGATGTGGATTTATGAGAAAAAGCTGCAATATCCGGTTCGCGTCAGCAAGTGCGACGTGAAAATGGCGAAATATTTGACCGAGCAGTACGGCGGAGCAGACGGAGAGCTGGCAGCAGCGCTGCGCTACATGAACCAGCGCTACACGATCCCGAACAAAGTAATCGGTCTCTTGACAGACATTGCCACGGAAGAGTTTGCCCACCTGGAAATGATTGCGACGATGGTGTATAAGCTGACCAAAGACGCGACCGTCGAGCAGTTGGAAGAAGCCGGGCTTGGCGCTCATTACGCCAACCACGACAGAGCGCTGTTTTACAACAATGCGGCAGGCGTGCCGTGGACGGCAACCTACATCGCGGCCAAGGGCGATCCGATCGCCGACCTGTACGAAGATATCGCCGCAGAGGAAAAAGCGCGGGCCACGTACCAATGGCTGATCGACATGACAGACGATGTGGATTTGCAGGACAGTCTGAAATTTTTGCGCGAAAGAGAAATCGTCCACTCCTTGCGCTTCCGTGAAGCCGTGGAGATTTTGAAGGAAGAACAAGGCCGCAAGACGATTTTTTAAGCAAATAGCCAGCGGGAAGACGACCAAGAACGCAAAGGAGAGCGAAATGCTCTCTTTTTTTTGTTAAACATCCACGATAACGGGCAAGATCAACATCGCATCTTTCCTTTTCACGAAGGGGAAAGTGATTATGTACCGGATCAAGCCAATTTTGGAGAATAAACATTGAGCAGGGAAAACATGATAAGTTTGTCCATAAACAAAAGCAGTGGAATGGAGGCTTCTTATGAATCCCTTTGCAAACAATAATCAAATCGCACAACAATTGGCCAAATGCGAGCAGCTCATTGCGCAACTGATCCAGCAGACACAACAAGCATCAGCCCAGTATCAACAGCTTTTGCAGCAAGAACAAAAAAATGCAATGGCGCTCGAACAAATTGCGCAAAGAGAGCATCAAGCGGCACATATGATTCAGACAGCACTTCAAGGACATGACATCGCCATTCAACAAATGCAGCAAATCGCCAACATTTGCAGGCAGGCGGGTTTGTCTGTCCATCAATCCGTCTCAAATGTCCCGCTGTCTTTGCAGCAACAAACACAAGGATACGGAAGCCAGCCGCAACATTAATCGCTGCGGTCAATCCCCTCAAGAGCACCGGGTTCAGAGCGCGGCGAATAAATGGCCTGTTTCAGGGCACAATGTGGGATGACTGAATTTGGAAAGGAGCCGTTTTCGGTGAAAACCAAACGATTGATTTTCCGCTTGTTCCTGCTGATTGCCATCGCGGCGCTCGTCGAGTGGTTCGTCTATGCGAAAAACGATGCACAGACGAATGTCATGGTAGAACAGCCGCAGGCTCACCAGGCTGCGCCTACGCTCCAGGTTACGCATACGCTCACGCAAGATGACCTGGAACTCAAGCTGGCTGTCACCAACTTTACCTTTTCTCTGGAGAACATGGGAAAAGAAAACAAGCAGGGAGAAGGCCATGTCCATCTGTACCTGGATGGGAAAAAAATCGCAAAAGTGTTTGAAGCAAGCTATGTCTTGAAAGACATCCCGAGCGGAAAGCACGAGATTACGGTCGAATTGGCCCACAACAACCACGAGTCGTATGGAGTATCCGAGCGCTTCAACATCGAGGTCAAGCCTTGATTCGCGTCCAAGCCTAAGTGGTCAGACTCCATAGAAAAAAGCCGACAGAAAAGCGCCAATGGCACTCGATTTGTCGGCTTTTTTCATTAGCGCATTTGCACTTTGACTTGCGCCTGTTGGTCAGGCAAGGCAATGACGAGCGTCGGATACGAGATCGCTTGCGTTTTCAGAGCACCAGGTGCTGGCGGCTGAACGCGAACGTGGACGGTGAAGCCGTGCGGGCCTGTCCGCTTGACCTGATCCGCTACAAGTCGGTACCCTCCCGTTGGCCGTTGTCCTGCGCTGATGACGACATACGCCTTGCCGTTCGCGCGCACGACCGTATGACCGCCATTTTTTCGCACGGTTTTCAATGCTTCCGTTACAGCAGGCGGGTACGGAGCGGCTACAGCTTCATACTCGGCTGCGAAAGGCGCAACCTCTTTTACTGCGGGCGCAGATGCGGTAGGATGGGATAGGGAAACCGATTGGGCACCTGTGACACAAAGCGAAGCTGCGAGCAACAAACTAGGGAATATATTCATCATCATTCTCCTTCCAATTGGTAAAAGTAATCGTGATGAGATCATGAAAACTGAGGTGACAGGAGTGCGTGTGAACGATTCGCTGGAATACCTGTCCGAAGCAACGAGACAAGCGATTCTAAACGAACAGACGAGGCGTTTTCGCCTTGACCAGGAACAGCAGGACTTGTCGTCCAGACTGTTGGATAGCGCGTTTATCAGCCGTGTCTGGCAAGAGGCTGATGAACTGGAAAGAACCGTCATCAAGCTGTTTCTTACCAAAGCGCCACGCGGCTTTTTCAGCAAACGGGCCTGGGAACGGGAAACGGCAAAAGAGCACAGACACTTGTCCATCGGTCTGACGAGGCTTCGACGACTGGGACTGATTTTGACTGTACGCAAAATGTGGAGTGAGATCGGTTATGTGATGCCGCAAGAAATTCGTGAGCAGCTGACCATGCAGTTGTTGCCACAATTGACTTCGGCCTATGTTTCTTTGTCAAAAACGCTCCCTTATTATATATCAGCCGGCAGAGGGATACATCTGGATCTTTTTGGGCTTCTGCTGTTCGTCCGCGATCAGCAAGTGCCTGTGACGCAAAAAGGGAGCATTCACCGCAGGGCAATGCAAAAAATGCTTCCGCTCCTGTCCATTGCGGACGAGCACGTACAAGGCATCGCCCTCGCTCCGCTGGACAAAGAGCAGAGAGATGGCCTGGCGCTCACGATTGTCCTCGATCTGGCTTTCCGGCTGGGGCTAGTGATGCGCAAAGAGAAACAGCTTGTCCCAGACGCATACCAAATCCGCCAGTGGCTCAACCATTCTTCTCCCGAGCGATTTGAACAGCTGTATCAGCTGGTTGCGGATCAGCTGCTGCCGCATGGCGATTGGTGGGATGCTTTTGCCCAGATGATGAGGCATGTTCCGCTTGATCAGTGGTGTTGTGTCGACGCGCAATTGCGCATGCTAGAGACAGCGGGTTTTGTCTTGCCAGAGGAGGCCGAAAAAGCGATTGTGGAGCAATGGCTGCACATTTTGCTCGGCATGGGCTGGATTCAGCTCGGAGCCGATGACGAGGAGCGCCTTTTCTGGCGATGGAACAGCTTGCCGCATTTGACGGCCGAAGAAGGCTGGTTTGTCGATCCGACCGGAGCACTGACGATTCCGCCGCTCGTGCCGCTGCGTGACGTGTGGGAGATCAGCGCATTTTGTCAGCTGACGTTTGAAGGCCAGTTGATCAGGGGCGAATTGCAAGCGGGAAAGCTCCAGTCGTATCTTGCTTCGGGGGGAACTAAGGAGCAGGTGATTGAAAAGCTGCGGAGCGGCTGTGCCCATCCATTGCCGGATAGCCTGGTCGAAGTGATCGGGCATTGGGCGAAGGCGGCTACGCAAATCCAATTGGAGCCGTTTTACCGCGTCCGTACCGCACATGGCGGATTTGTGGAGGAATGGCGGCAAATTCCTGACTTTCAGCCGTTTTTGCAGCACGTTTTGTCTCCGGCGGAATTTTTCATCCCACTCTCGCAAAAAAGGCAGCTGATCGACCTGCTCAAGCATTATGGCTACGAGCCGCATGTCGTCATGCAAACAGACGCTGTCGATGGGGAAGAAGACACGTTACCGGATGTGGCTGCAAGGGGGCTGCTTCTGATCGAACGGCCCTGGGATGGATACGCGATCGAAAATACGTTTCCTGCCCAAGATGAAGCCATGCCGCAGCTGGCGACATTGCCGAAAATGTGGACGCAGCATTTCCAGTCGTATCATCCGCAATCGCTGCGGGATTTGCTCAAGCGGGCGGCCGAGCTGCAACTGGAAGTAGAAATCCAGTTGACTGATCAGGAGCGGCTGCATGGACTGCCTGTGGAAGTCAAACTGGACATGGGCTATTGGGTCGTCTCCATCAGCGGTCCGCACGGCAAGCGCTCCTACAGGCTTGATGATCTGGGCCGAGTGCGCATTGTAGTGCCTGATTATCTGTACTAAGGGTGTAGATCGTGGTACAATCAGAAGGGACTAAAAGCTTTACGCCTTTAGTGTGAAAGGAGGTCTCGCCCTATGGAAGCAGTAGAGACTGTGGATATGGCCCAGTTGATTATGGAGTCGCATGAACTGTCCACCATGATCAATCAATCGCGCGAGGTCGTGCAATATTTGGAGGCCAAGCGTTGGATGGAGGCAGACGAAGAAGTACAGCGCCTTCTGGAGTTGTTTGAAAAGAAGAAGGAGCAGTATGAAGATGTACAACGGTTCGGGAAGTACCATCCCGATTACAACCATATATCAAAAGAAGTGCGCGAGCTGAAGCGGACGATTGAGCTTCGCGATTCCGTGCAGGCTTTCAAGCGGGCTGAGGACGCGCTGGATGAGTTGTTGTATCAGGTGAGCAGAACGATTGCCCACTCGGTATCTGACACCATCAAGGTGCCGAGCAACAATCCGTTTCTGGAAGCGCAGGGCAGTGGCTGCGGGACCGGGGGAAGCTGCGGTTGCAGCACGAAAAAGCTTTCCTGACAGGCAGTCACGCTTCGGCCTGTGGCGAGGACTTTTCACGCAACAGAAAACAGTCCTCGCACAGGTTGCCGCAGCAAAACTGCTTTTCGCTGGGCACCAGAAAGCGAAAACGGTAGACGTGCTGGTCGTCGCCTGAGCGCACATAAATGCACTCGGGCTTTAATTTGGTATGGGTGGTCAGTCGCTCCCCCGTTTCCATCAGCCGTTCAGTCAGGCGAGAAGCGGGGAGTGTGCTGCTTACATAAAAGAAGCGTTGGCCCGCATGCGTGCGCCAGCCGCTTTTTGTCACGATGCCTTCCTGGTGAAGCGCTTCCTCGAAGCTTCGATAAAAGCTAGTCAGCATAATGACCACAAATCCTTTCTGTATCGGGCGTTTACAGGTGATTATACCATGAAGGGAAAGGAGACCAACGGTTACATGAGAGAACGACGTCTTGGTGTTGCCGTGTGGGTAAAAAACACACGAGCGGCCAAAAATTTACGCAAATTTGGCACCATTCATTACATCTCCAAACGGCTGAACTACGTCTCCATGTACGTAGATGCGAATCTGCTGGACGAAACGATCCGCATCATGGAGAAACTGCATTTCGTGACCAAAATCGAGCGGTCCCATCGTCACGAGATTCCGGTGGAGTACAACAATGCAAGGCCGGACAAAGCGAAGGAATACGATTACAAACAGGAAAAAAACCAGGTGATGGCGCTGGCCGAGACAATGACGGCAGAAGAGGGAAGTCCAGCGACGGTCGGTTCGACATAAGTTGTTCACAAGCTGCCAGTTTTCGGCAGCTTTTTTCCTTTTGCCAAGGCAGTGTACATGGTATGCTAGATAAATAGGAAGACTCCAGGAGTAACGCTGATGAATGCGCTTTCAATACGCGTACATAGATCATGAGAGGAAAGGTGGGGGCGTACATACATGATTCATCTAGACATTAACTGCGACATGGCCGAATGCTTCAGCCGAGGACGACAATCAGAGGATTTGGGAATTATGAAATGGATCACCTCCGTCAACATTGCTTGCGGTTTGCACGCAGGTGATCCGCATCTCATATGCAGAACGATCGAGGCAGCGATCAAGCACGATGTAAAAATCGGAGCGCACCCTGGATACCCGGACATACAAGGCTTTGGACGACGCTCCATGAACCTGTCTGTGAACGAAGTATATGAGCTTGTTTTGTACCAGGTAGCGGCTTTGTCCGGCATGACACGCGCTTTGGGGGGAGAACTGCACCATGTCAAGCTGCACGGAGCGCTTTACAACGAAGCAGCAGAGCGTCCCGAGCTTGCCGAGGCGGTCGTCCAGGCGATTGCCGACATCGACGAGGAGCTGATCCTGTACGCGTTGTCCGGCAGCAAGCTGGTGGAAGCAGGGCTGGAGCATGGACTGCAAGTAGCCGAGGAAGTTTTCGCGGAACGGGCGTACATGCCGAATGGCCGTCTGGCTCCGCGCGAGTTGGAAGGCAGCGTGCTCATCAGCAAGGAAGAGCGGATGGAGCAGACGCGCCAGCTCGTGCTCAAGCAAAAAGTAACGACGGTCAATGGCGAGGTCATCGAGCTTGCAGCCGATACGCTTTGCGTCCATCATGAGAGTCACGATGTGCTGCAATTTTTGGTGGAAGTGCATAAATGGGCAAAGCAGAACGATGTGAAAATCGAGCCGATCACTGCCCGGTAAAAGTCATACTGGCAGCCATCCCGTAATAAAAGAAAGCCATACAGCAACGCCAACTCCTGCGATTCAGGAAGACGACGTTGCTGTATGGCTTTTTTGCGCGCTTGCTTCCACGATTCTCCCGTTTTCCATCAAAAGGATCGTATCTCCGAGCTTTTCCGCTTCGTCCCGGTCGTGGGTGACGAGCAGAAACGGAATGCCCCACATTTCGTGAAGCCGGAGCAATTCGTCCTGACATTGCTTGCGCGTGGCTGTATCCAGCGCGGAAAGCGGTTCATCCAGCAGCAAGATGTCCGGCTCCGTAGCGAGTGCCCGCACAAGCGCGACACGCTGCTTTTGCCCACCCGAAAGCTGGTGCGGGTACTTGTCCAGAAGATGATCGATTCCGACTGTCGTCAAAAGCGGTTCCAGATGCAGTTCGTGCCCTTTTCGCAGACCGTAGCGAATGTTTTGGGAAACGGTCATGTGCGGGAACAAGGCGTAATCCTGAAACAAGTAGCCAACGTTGCGCTTCTGCACGGCGAGCGGTTTTTGCCCCGCGCTGTAAAACGTGCGGCCGTTCAGGGAAATGTGCCCTCCATCGGGATGGACAAGCCCGGCTATGCTGTTCAAAATGGTCGTCTTGCCCGAACCGGATGGGCCGAAGAGGACGACAATCTCCTGTTCGGTTGAAAAGGAGACATCCAACACAAAATCTGGCAAGCGCTTCTGAATGTCTACTTCCAGCATGACGCTCTCCCTCCTGCCTTACTTTTGATTGGCGTACCTGCGCACGTTGCGTCGGCTCCACCAGTTGAGCCATAGGGTGGTGCCCATGCCAAGCGATACGATGATGACGACCCAAAACAGCGCTTTTTCCATTTGTCCGGCTTCCACGGCAAAATAGATGGCGACCGGAATCGTATCCGTTTTTCCCGGGATGTAGCCTGCGAGCATCAGCGTGGCCCCAAATTCCCCCAAGCCGCGGGCAAACGACAGCACAAGTCCTGCCAAAAGCCCTGGCCAAGCCAGCGGGAAAGCGACGGTCCAAAAAACGCGCCACTCGGATGCGCCCATCGTGCGTGCGACATTTTCCAGGCGCTGGTCGACTCCGGTAAAAGCTGCGGCGGCGCTCTGGTACATCAGCGGAAACGAGACGACGATCGAGGCGATCACCGCTCCCGACAGCGTAAAGACGACCTGGATACCGAACCATTGCTCAAGCAGTTGGCCCAAAAATCCGTTTTTTCCGAACAGCAACAGCAGACCGAAGCCGACAACAGTAGGGGGCAAGACGAGCGGGAGCAGGAAAAAAGACTCCAGCACGTTTTTGCCCCAAAACTCTTTTTGCGTCATCCAGCGCGCGCCAAGCATGCCAAGCACAAAAACAAAGGAGGTGGATAGCGCAGCCACTTTTAACGACAGCATCAAAGGTGTCAGATTCGTTTCCATATCGCTAACCCACCTTTTTTCTGCGAGAACGTCTCGACGTTTTTCATGAAATAGAATGTGACCGCTTGTGTGAATCACAAACGGTCATAAACTTTTGCTGCTTATTGGAATCCGTACTTCTGTAAGATCGCTTTTCCTTTGTCACTTGTCAAGGAGGCGAGGAAAGCTTTTGCTGCATCTGTATGTTTGGAAGCGCTGATGACCGCACCTGGATAGACGATTGGCTTGTGCCATTCCGGCTTCGCTGTAGCGAGTACCTTCACGTCTTTGGAGATCGCGGCGTCGCTGGAATAGACGATTCCGACTTCCGCATTTTTCGATTCCACGAAGGTCAGTACCTGACGAACGTCACTGCCGAATACCATGCGGCCGTTCAACGACTCCCACATTTTCAGCGTGTCCAGCGTTTCTTTGGCGTAACGTCCCGCTGGAACCGACTCAGGCTCACCGACAGCGATGTGCTTGATGTCTGGATTGTTCAGTTCTTCAAAAGAAGTAATCGCGATCGAGCTGTCTTTTCCCGCGATCAGGACGAGCGAGTTTTTCGTAAAGTCTTGGCGCGTGTCTTTGACAATCAGTTGTTTTTCGTCCAGTCCGTCCATGTCTTTTTTGCTGGCGGACAGGAAGACGTCGGAAGGAGCGCCTTGGGCAATTTGTGTCGCCAGTTTGCCAGAGCTGCCGAAGTTGAAAGTAAGGGTTGTTCCCGGATTTTCTGCTTCAAAGCCCGTTTTCAGTTCGTTCAGGGCATCTGTCAAGCTTGCCGCTGCGGAAATCATCAGCTCTGCCTGTGGAGCCTGTTGTTGTTGGCTGTTCTCTGTTTTGGCAGGCTCATTTGCCTGCGGAGCTGTTTGGGAAGTCGAACACGCGCCGAGCATCAGGGTAAATGCTGCGCATAAAGCGAGCCATTGCTTTTTCATCAAAACTAACCTCCAATGTGATGTTTCGTTATATTTAATTATAACTGGATATAAATAGATTATAGTTCCTATATGTGAATAATCAATTGCGATTTTACGAGAATTGAAAGAAAATGAAAGGAAAGAACCGAGCGGAGGCATGACATGAGCCATGAAAAGTCGTACACAACAGAAGAAATTGCCAAGCTTTTGCGCATCTCCAAACTGACCGTTTACGATCTGATTAAAAAAGGAGAACTGCCGGCTTATCGGGTCGGGAGACAGATGCGCGTGGACGAAAGCGACCTGGAGGCGTACAAAACGCGCGCCAAAGGGGGATACCGTGCGGCTGCGCAGCCGGTGGCGTACACGTTACCTGTGCCGGGGCAAGCGCAGCAGGCGCCGGGACAAGCCCAGCCGACAACCGGACGCAATGTCATCATCAGCGGTCAGGATGTCAGCCTCGACTTGCTTTCCAGCCATCTGGAAAAAAGCGATGCAGCGCTTCGTCCGCTGCGCTCCTACCAAGGCTCGCTGAACAGTCTGGTCGCCATGTATACAGGCAAAGCCGATATCGTCAGCACCCATTTGTTTGATGGCGAGACGATGGATTACAACGTTCCTTACGTCCGCCGTCTTTTATCCGGCCATCGCTTTGTCGTCGTTAACATGTTGGCTCGTTGGGCCGGCTTTTATGTGCAGCCTGGCAATCCGAAACAGCTTTTGTCCTGGACCGATCTGACCAAGTCCGGGGTGCGGATGGTCAACCGGGAAAAAGGATCGGGGGCACGCACGCTGATCGAGGAGCAGTTTCGGCTGGCGTCCATCACAGGGCGGGACGTGAATGGCTACGAGCGGGAGGAGAACAGCCATCTGGCTGTAGCGGGAGTGGTCGCACGCAAGGAAGCGGATGTGGGAGTGGGCATTGAAAAAGCGGCTCGCATGGTCGGCGTTGAGTTTGTTCCGCTGATCAAGGAACGATACGACCTCGTCATTCTCAAAACGGGGGAAAACGAGGCGCTGCTGAAAACGGTCATGGATATTCTCCACTCCGCTGCCTTTTCCAAGGAGCTTGAGGCAGTTGGCGGCTACGACCTGTCCCAAACGGGAAAAATCATGTACGAGACGTGGTAGCACACGGAGCCGTTCACCCTTGCTGTTGCGAGGGCGGACGGCTTTTTCTCGACAGAATCTCCTGAATTTCTACTCACCCTGCCCGTTATTTGCTACAATGGAACAAAACGGTACGACTGTTTTGTCGACCCGCAAGCGGTCTATCCTATCCATTACGATAAAAAACGCACGCTTGCAGCCGAGCGATTTTTGGGGGCTGTCATGAAGACTTTGCAAAAAACAAGCTTATTAGTATGCATCACCATTCTCGTCATGTTTGGCTCCATCGGGATCATCAGCTACTGGCCGCAGATCTCGGGCTTTTTTCAAACGAGCCAGGCGACCGTGGCAGAGCAGCCGGGGGTCGATCCGTTTTCCTACGATCCGCCGTTGCCTTCCCTTGTGAAAGACTTGCATCCCGTGTATAACATTCAAGCCGAGTTGCATACGTCGGAAGCAAAAATTACCGGAAAAATGACGATCGAATTTGACAATCCGGGAACAGCGGATGTACGCCTCTTCGTCTACGATTATTTGTGGAACAAGCTGGCAGTCAAATCGATTCGCTATAAAGACAAACCGCTTGCCTTTGAGCGGGGGCTGTCGACCGTCAAGCTGGCAAACCCGCTAGGCTCGGAATTGCGTGGAGCTATTGCCATTGAGTTCGAAAATCCGGTTCCGCGGAGAGGAACCAGGTTTGGTGTCAAGGATGACATTTGGACGTTGACGACGTGGTACCCGATGCTCGGTGCCCAAAATCAGCAAGGAAAGTGGTACGATCCGCCGCAACGCGTTGATTTTGGCGATCCGTTTGTCTACCATTACGCCGATTACAACGTGTCCTTTGTCTCGCCAAAAGGCTACAACTGGGTCAGTTCCTGGGGCAGAGGAAATGCGAAAGCGATTGATGGCAGCAAGCAGCAAATTCATTACGAGGGCAAAAAGCTGTTGAATTTCGCCTTGATCGGCAGTCCGCTGTACCAGGTGGAAACCGTTCAGATTACTCCAAACCTGTCTGTTGATATCGCGTCTGTAGACAAAGGAAACATCGAGCGGATCAAGGCGATCGCCGGATCGGTCTTTCCGACGTACACCGACTGGTACGGGCCGCTTCCTTATCCGCATGTTGCCATCGCGGAGACGAGCACGGGGACAACTTATGCGATGGAATACGCCAATCTCGCCGTGTTCAAGCGCGACATGTACCAGCGCAATCTGATTGACCACTGGCTTCCGCATGAGATTGCCCATCTGTGGTGGTATAACAGCGTAGCGACATTGGAAGCGTCTCACGGCTGGCTGGACGAGGGGCTTGTGGAGCTGAGCGTGTACCACTATTTGCAAAATCGGTACGGGGCGCAATCGGCAACGACCTTGCTGGAAGAGTACAGTCATGACGCCCGCCGTTTGCAGGAGCGCTATCCGGATGGCAAGCTGGACAAGCCGTTGCAGAAGTTCGCCACGGAAGAAGAATTTCATTGGACGTGGTACTCCCGAGGTGCCCTTTTGTTCGACCATTTGCGCAAGCAGATCGGGGATGACGCCTACAAGCGTTTTCTCCACCGTGTCCAGCAAAATTACCACGGCAGCGTGATCGGGGCAGAGCATCTGGATCAGGCGCTGGGCCAGACGTTGCAAGGCGAGGCTTCATACTTCGTCACGGCAACGAAAAAATCGAACCGCGAGGGCATGGGAACGGTTCAGCTGGAGCCGTATATTACGACTGTCATCAACAATATGAGCTACTATCCGTCCATTTCGGCGCGGGCAACGGGCGGCACGGTGTATTTCCCGTTGCGCGAGCTGGGGGAAAAGATGGGGCTTGCCATTAGCTGGGACAAGGAAAAACAAATGATCCGCATCACGGGCAACGGCTACGAGGTGTACGTAAAAGAACGCGAGCGTTTTGCCATTCGCGACGGCAAGAAGCTCGATCTCGGCCATCCGCTGATGGAGATCAAGGAGCGGACGATGGTGCCGCTGTCGTTTTTCGCGACGATTCTGGAATTTGATACCCAGTACAATCCCGATGAGAGAACAGTCAAAATACAAACGCGCAGATCGAGTGGAAAGGTGTCGGAAACAAAATGAAAAACCTGATTTTGGTCGGTTTTATGGGAACAGGCAAGACGACCGTTGGCGCTGCGCTGGCCGCTTCTTTGGGGCTTGCGCATACAGACCTGGACACCGCCATCGTGGATAAGGAAGGCCGCTCGATCCCAAAGCTCTTCGAAGAGCGAGGAGAAACTTATTTTCGCGATGTGGAGTCGGCTGAGCTGTCCAGGCTGCTGAATGAAGGGCCGCAAGTGCTGACAACGGGCGGAGGGGTCGTCCTGCGCGAGCAAAATGTAAAAGTCATGCTGGAACGAGGAATCGTCATCGCCCTGCATGCAACCGTAGAAGAACTGATACGACGGCTGAAAAACGACACAGCTCGTCCTTTGCTTGCCACAGGGGTGGCAGAACGGGTGACGGCGCTCATGGCAGAACGCGCAGGAGCGTACGATTTTGCCCCGATTCAGGTGGATACGACCGGAAAAAGCCTGGAAGCAATCGTGGAGGAAATTAAGCAGCGCGTGGTTGAAAGCACAGAAGACGGGAAACAATAAAAAGGACAGCGCTTTTGCCGGTGAACGACGGCGTGCATCTGCGAGTACGAAGGAGGTCACGTGCGATGTCCTTTCAAGAATATTTGAAGTACCTGACGAAATTGTTTGTGCAGTACATGGATACTCCAAAAGACGAACGGCGTCAGCGAAAGGCTCCACGTGAGCCTTGGTCTGCACGCTGGTTTGGGGCAATTCCCATGGCGATCCGGCTGTTGTGGCGCAAATAATCCTACACCATGGTAAGCGGACGGAGGGTGCGTGCGTATGGCGAGAGTAGCGGTAGAAAACTCCCTTTCTCAAATTCGCAAAATGCTGTGCGATAACGGCTACGATGTGGTTGATTTGGGAAACTGGCAGCAAGTGGTCGATGCGATCGTGATCACTGGCCAGGATGTGAACGTTCTTGGCGATCAAAACAAGACGATTACGGGTGCGCCGATAATCAATGCGGAGGGCATGACAGCCGCGGAAGTTTTCCACGCCGTGCATGAACGCCTTTCTCCAACAGATCATCACTGATCGAAAAAATGGCGTCCGACGGCGCAAACAACGAAAAAACAAGCTCTTCTGCACGCTGGCAGGGGAGCTTGTTTTTTTATACATACGAAGCGATATGTCAGCTTTGAGGCGGCCGCACCTGCGGACTGGATACGTAAAATTTGCCGATCTTGTCAGCGTAGACGTAAGGGATAAAGCGCAGTCCTTCATCCCAGACCCCCACATAGGCAGATTGGTCGTTCCACAAATGGAGCGAGCCGACAGCGTAAGGAGCCAGCACCTGGGCGTGGTACAAGGAAACAGTGAGGGTAACTGACGCGTTGTTTTGCTGTTGCCACAGCTCTGACCACGTAACGGCGCTGCCGCGTTGCATTTGGTTGAACCAGCCGATCTGGTCGAACGGGTCTGTCTGCGCCGATTGCAAAGTGCGGGTCTGGGTCAGTTTTTGTCCTGTCTGCACCAGATTTTGCAGCACGGTTGGTTCGTTGGCTGCAAACGAAGCGGGATAAGCTTCGCCTGTTTTGGCGTTCACCATTTGCGCCGAAGACTGGCGGGCAATCAGCCAGTGGGAAGCGAATCCGTCGTAGACTGGCTCAGCGGCAATTTCCCGGGGAGCGAAGGCATCGTCGAACAAAATGTATTCCCCGACGCCGTATTCGAGCAAGACGAATTTTTCCGGGACATTCGATTCGACTGTTTCTCCGACGACCAGATAGCCTACTTGCTTGTCGGCTTTTTTGATGCTGACCAGCCATTGATGCTGGTTCGGGCCGAGCGTCTGTACTTCTGTATCAGCTTTTTGCCACTCTTTGAATTGCGGATCACGGCTTGCGAGCTCTTTCATCCAGGTCTGGATTTGAGCCTGAAACGCTTTTTCCCAGCCGCCTTGCTCCTCGGCATGAACGGGCCAGGAGATCAATACGAAAGACAAGAGGACCCCGAGAAAGGGCAGAAATCGTCTGGTCACAAACATGCACCACCTTTTGCGCTGGCTATCCTATTCCTATTGTAACCAGCTATGACAAAAAGATTTGTTGCAACTTGTCACTCCTCTCACACTACTTCTCGTTGATCTTTTACATGATTCGCCCGTTTGCGGGAAGATGGCGCACTGTTTTTGCGCCAGAAAGCTTTTGAACAGGCGGGTTCGAGTGCAAGTAAAACAGCCCGCCGTTAATGAAGTGAACCTCGATGCGGGGTTCATACTGCCAGCGCAGCTCGTCCATTCGCCGCTGTTTTTCTTCTTCCGGCGTGCTTTTTTTCCACTCTTCCTGATTGATTTCTTCCCGTGGTGTCACCTGAATGCCATTCGCACGTAAAAAGTCGAGGATTCGTCCGCCAGATGAGCGGTATTCGTCAATGGTTTGCGTTGCTTCGACAACAGGCTCCGCGACAGGAGGAGCTTCCGTTTGCGGGAGGGGAACGATGGCTTGCGCTGTTTGCGGCTCCTCGGCTTTTTCCGCTTCTTCGTCGTCCGCATCAGCCTGCTCTGCTTGCGGCTCCCGCTTCGCCAGTTCTTCGTAGTAGGCGGCGAGAATGTCCAGTTCTTCCGCCAAGCGGGCTTTTGCCTCGGCAGCCCACGCCTGGTCTTCCTTGGCGATGACCGCTTCGGCTTCCTGGCGAGCCATCTGGAGCGCATCCTCTACGGAAATTTTCCGATCAAGCGTATAGAAATAGTCCGGGATGGCCGGGGAGAGCGGCAACTGAAACAAGTACGTCGAAAAGTCGTGCACGACCCGCGGCTGGTGCAGGTTGACCCCGAGGTAGAGCATGAGATCGCGCCGCTTGTCGCACAGAAACGACACTTTTAGATTGATGCCCAGCCACGGAACGAGCGGCGTAGAACGGCGTTTGCCCGTGGCGGGGAGCGAAGCGGTATTTTGCTCGTACATGCAGACGAATTGACCGTGCTTTTTCGCCGAGGCAAAAATTTGCTGCATGCGCCCGGCGCCGAGGTGCAGGTGTTCGGCACGCAGCCCATCCGGCATGCGGTCGGGATGAAAGGCGAAGGTGAGCACGAGCGGCTGGTACGCCAGATTCATTTTGTCGACCCAGCTCCAGTAAAAAGGCCGGTTGCCGATATCTTTGTCGACCTCGACAGGCAGTTTGACCGTCAAGTAGTCGGGGTGGGATTCGACGATGTGAGCAGAAAAAGTCGCGAGATAGCGCTCTACGAATTGCCTGACCTGGTTGGCTTGCATCAGGGAACCTCTTTTCTTGTTGGCTAGTTGGGGGCATCCAGACTACTGCTCGGCGGCTTCCGAGAGAGCAGGGGCGACGTGCGGCTGGCGGCTTGCGCGAATCGCGTGCCCCATGTTGTCCAGCTTCAAAGCCATTTCGCGCGTGGATGCGGAGTCCATAATAATTTGCGTCAAGTTTTCTTCCAGCGAGGAACTCAGGTTGAGGCGTTCGACGATATCATCGAGTTCGCCGATGACCATTTCAAACAGATCGATTTTTTCGTACAGCAGTTTGAGAATATGTTCTTCGATCGTCCCGACCGTGGACAGATTGTAAATGTGCACATCCCGCTTTTGCCCGAGACGGTGAACGCGGCCGATTCGCTGTTCGACACGCATCGGGTTCCAAGGCATGTCGTAGTTGATCACCTGATTGCAAAATTGCAGGTTGATCCCTTCGCCGCCTGCTTCTGTCGCGATCAGCACTTGTGCGCGGTTTTGAAACAGATCGGTCATCCAGTCTTTTTTGCTGCGCTTGAAGCCGCCGCGAAACGGCACAGAGGTAATTCCGTGGTCATGCAAATATTTTTGCAAGTAATTTTGCGTGGCCCGATATTCGGTGAAAACGATCACTTTGTCGTTGATCTGCTGAATCAGCTCGACCGTTTTGGCGGCCTTGGAATGCGTCTCGATCCGCTTGATCATCTCCACCAGTTCCAGTATTTGCGCCCGCAGCAAAGACTCCTCGCTGGTGCGTTGATGCATGTTGTACAGCGTCATGAAGGAGGCTTCCTTGCTGGAGCAAACCTCGCGCTGGAGCGTGATGAGAGCGAGCGAATTGAACAGCCCGGTTCCCGTCTTGTACTGATCGTGGACAAAGCGCGTGACGCCCTCGTACAGCTCCATCTCCTCCTGCGTCAGCTCGATGGGAATCGACTGCACGCGGCGGCTGGTGAACTGGATGCCGCCGTCGCTTCGCTTGTTGCGAATCATGACCTTTTCGATTTCTTCGCGCAATTTTTCGCTGTTTTTCGATTGGCGCTTTCCCTCGACGTAATTGGTGGAAAACGACGTCGAGTGGCCCAGATGCCCCGGTTTGAGCAAATTGATCAGGTTGTACAGCTCGTCCATCTCGTTCTGGATAGGGGTGGCGGTGAGCAGCAAACAGTATTTTTTGCGAATTTCCTTCACGAATTGATAGTTTCGGGTTCGCTTGTTTTTGAGCTTGTGCGCTTCGTCGATAATGAGCATGTCGTAGTCGATATCGAGCACATGGCGGCGATGCGGGTCGCGTTTGGCCGTGTCGATGGAAGCGACGACGACTTCGTGCTGACGCCACATGTACTCTTTTTTTTGCGCGACGGCAGGAATGCCGAATTTTTGTTGCAGTTCTTTTGTCCACTGAATGACGAGAGAGGCGGGAACGAGGACGAGAATTTTTTTCGCCAAGCCTCTGACCATGTATTCTTTCATGATCAACCCTGCCTCGATGGTCTTGCCCAATCCGACTTCATCCGCGAGAATCGCGCGGCCGCGCATGTCATTCAGCACGCGTTCCGCCGTCTGGAGCTGATGGGGAAAAGGCGAGAGCAGCGGCAAGTAGTTCAGGCATTGCAAAGAATCGAACTCGCGAACCGCCATCGCTTCTTCTGCTTCCAGCGCCAGCTTGAACAGCTCCCACTTGTCCCATGGACCATCTTCGTGCAGCCGCTCGGTCAGCGGCGATATCCAGCTCGTGTCAAATGAAACAGGAACATTCGGCATATACGTTACTCCTTTACACAGCTCTGCCATAACTTTCATGCGTTTTAATAAAAAACTTAACATTATGGGTAATGTTCATCACTTTGTTAAGTATTTCTTGATCTGACTGTTAATTTGCATATTTTCAACTGTCGACTCTCATGGTAGGATATAGAGGAAGTTCGTTCATTAGTATGGAAATCATAGCAAAAACTTATGTATGACCATCTAACCAACGCGAATGATAGTAGCAGGGAGAGACTGCGTGAACCACTGCAGCGCCGAAGGAGCAAGCCGGTAACGGTGAATCTCTCAGGCAAAAGAACCTCTACTGGACGCAACTCTGGAGAGAGCTCGCATGTCGAGCCACCAAAGGGGAAACTTGCAAGCCCGGTGATCCCCGCCGAGCTTGATTGGCAAGGTAACTCTCAGGTACCAAGGACAGAGGAGGAGAAATGGGCACCTTTCTTTTGGTGTACCCGTTTTTTCGCCTCTGTTTTTTCATGGGGAAAAATGCCGACTATCTGCCTTTAGGAGGTGCCACACATGTCCAATCTGAAAAGAACGCCACTGTTTGATTCCTATGCAAAATACGGCGCCAAAACAATCGACTTCGGCGGTTGGGAGCTGCCTGTACAGTTTTCCAGCATTGGTCAGGAGCATGAAGCTGTTCGCACGAAAGCAGGTTTGTTTGATGTATCCCACATGGGAGAGGTGGACGTAAAAGGCGAGAGCGCGCTCGAATACTTGCAGCGCGTGACAACCAACGACGTTTCCAAGCTGGCAGTGGGACAAGCTCAATACAGCGTGCTTTGCTACCCGGACGGCGGTACGGTCGACGATTTGCTCGTTTACAAATACGCAGACGACCATTACCTGCTTGTCATCAACGCTGGCAATATTGACAAAGACTATGCATGGCTGCAGGAGCACCTGATTCCGGGCGTCACGATCGAAAATATCTCGCCGCAAACGGCGCAGATTGCGATCCAGGGGCCTTTGGCTGAATCGATTTTGCAAAAGCTGACCCAAACGGATCTGTCCCAAATCGGCTTTTTCCGTTTTGAGCGCGATGTAGAGGTTAGCGGTATTCCGGCATTGGTATCCCGTACAGGCTACACGGGCGAAGATGGCTTCGAGATTTACCTGGCTGCGGATCGTGCGGCAGAGCTGTGGGACGCCCTGCTTGAAGCAGGCAAAGAAGACGGTCTGGTTGCTTGCGGACTGGGGGCGCGTGACACGCTGCGCTTTGAAGCCAAGCTGCCACTGTACGGTCAGGAACTGAGCAAGGACATTACACCGATCGAAGCGGGTATCGGCTTCGCGGTGAAGGTAGATAAAGCAGTGCCGTTCATCGGCCAAGAGGTGTTGAAAGCGCAAAAAGAAAACGGCGCGCCTCGCAAGCTGGTAGGGATCGAGATGATCGATCGCGGCATTCCGCGCACGCACTATCCGGTCTATGTCGGAGAAGAGCTGGTAGGAGAAGTGACCACAGGGACACAATCCCCGACCTTGAAGAAAAACGTTGGTCTGGCCCTGGTCAAAAGCGAGCACACGGCGATTGGCACAGAGGTTGAAGTGGAAATTCGCGGAAAACGACTGAAAGCTGTTGTTGTTGCCGCTCCTTTTTATAAACGTGCGAAATAACCAAGCATAAGCCCACAATACATCCTATTTGAGGAGGACAACGTTCGTGAAATACCGCTACCTGCCCCAAACTGATCAGGACAAGCGCGAAATGCTCGAAACTCTGGGCATTTCCAGTGTAGAAGAACTGTTTGCAGACATTCCGGAAGAGGTGCGTTTCAAAGGTGCGCTGAACATTCCAGAAGCTCTGTCCGAGCCTGATCTGGTCAAATACTTCACTCGCCTGGCTAACAAAAACGTCAACTTCAGCACACACGTCAACTTTTTGGGTGCTGGCGTTTATCAGCACTATGCGCCAAGCACAGTCAACCACATGCTGCTCCGCGGAGAATTTTTCACGGCTTATACGCCTTACCAGCCTGAAATCAGCCAAGGCGAGCTGCAAGCGATTTTTGAATTTCAGACAATGGTGTGTGAACTGACAGGAATGGAAGTAGCGAACTCCTCCATGTACGACGGAGCGACTTCCTTGGCAGAAGCGGCTATGATGGCGGCTGGTCACACTGGCAAAAAGCGCGTCATCGTTTCCCGCGCGGTGCATCCGGAAGCGCGCGGCGTTCTGAAAACATACGCGTACGGTCAAGGCGTAGAACTGGTTGAAGTCGGCATCAACAGCGATGGCGTAACCGACACACAAGCTCTGGAAGCGCTGATTGACGAAAACACAGCGGCTGTGATCGTGCAATATCCTAACTTCTTCGGAAACGTGGAAGACTTGGCAGCAGTTGAGCCGATTGCTCATGGCAAAGGCGCCCTGTTCGTCGTTTCTTCCAACCCGCTTGCACTGGGCGTATTGGAAGCGCCAGGCAAACTGGGCGCTGACATCGTAGTAGGCGACATGCAACCGTTCGGTATCCCGGCATCGTTTGGCGGACCGCACTGCGGATATTTTGCGACGACGAGCAAGCTGATGCGCAAAATGCCAGGACGCATCGTCGGGCAAACGAAAGACGAGAACGGCAAGCGCGGTTTCGTACTGACGCTGCAAGCTCGTGAACAGCATATCCGTCGTGAAAAAGCGACTTCGAACATTTGCTCCAACCAGGCGCTGTTGGCACTGGCGGCTGCGATCACCCTGACTGGACTCGGAAAACAAGGCGTACAGGAAATGGCGATGATGAACCTGCAAAAGGCGCATTACGCGAAGCAAGCCCTGCAAGCCAAAGGGCTGGAAGTCGTATTTACTTCCCCGTTCTTCAACGAGTTCGTGGTCAAGCTGTCCAAGCCAGTAGCAGAAGCCAACAAGCAACTGCTCCAGGCAGGAATCATCGGCGGCTACGATCTGGGGCTGGATTACCCAGAATTTGCAGGCCATACCTTGCTCGCAGTAACCGAGCTTCGGACCAAGGAAGAAATCGACACATTGGCGGCTGAATTGGAGGCGATCACACGTGCGTAACGACCAGGAGAAAGCACTGATTTTTGAAATGAGCAAACCGGGCCGTGTGGGCTACAATCTGCCGGCATTGGATGTACCGGAAGTAGAGGTCGCAAGCCTTTTGCCAAAGCACCTCATTCGTGAAACCCCTGCTGAATTGCCAGAGGTATCCGAGCTGCAACTCGTTCGCCACTACACCGAGTTGTCCCGTCGCAACCACGGGGTAGACAACGGCTTCTACCCGCTCGGTTCTTGCACGATGAAATACAATCCGAAAATCAACGAAGACGTGGCTCGCTATGCCGGCTTCGCGCAAACTCACCCGTACCAGCCGGAAGAAACTGTACAAGGCGCACTGGAGCTTTTGTACAACCTGCAAGAAGAACTGGCTGAAATCACCGGAATGGACGCCGTTACCCTGCAACCGGCTGCCGGAGCGGCAGGCGAGTGGACGGGTCTGATGATGATCCGCGCTTACCATGAAAGCCGTGGAGAAGCTCACCGTACAAAAGTAATCGTGCCGAACTCCGCGCACGGTACAAACCCGGCGTCTGCGGCTGTAGCAGGTCTGGATACCGTTACGATTGCTTCTGACGAGCGCGGTCTGGTAGACATTCAAGCTCTGCGCGATGCGGTTGGCTCTGACACGGCAGCGCTCATGCTGACCAACCCGAACACACTCGGTCTGTTCGAGGAAGACATCGTCGAGATGGCGAAAATCGTCCACGAAGCAGGCGGCTTGCTGTACTACGATGGAGCCAATGCGAATGCGATCCTCGGCATTGCCCGTCCAGGCGACATGGGCTTTGACGTCGTGCATCTCAACTTGCACAAAACATTTACCGGACCACACGGCGGCGGCGGCCCAGGTGCTGGACCAGTCGGCGTGAAAAAGGTTCTCGAACCATTTTTGCCAACGCCAATCGTGGCGAAAAAAGAAGACGGCAGCTTCTACTGGGACAGCAACCGTCCGGAATCGATCGGCCGCGTAAAAGGCTACAACGGAAACTTCGGCATTCTCGTTCGCGCTTACAGCTACATCCGCACGATGGGTCCAGAAGGTTTGCTGCAAGTTTCGCAAAATGCGGTGCTCAGCGCCAACTACATGATGCGTCGTCTCGCTACGGCGTACAACCTGCCGTTTGACCGCGTCTGCAAGCACGAATTTGTCTTGTCTGGCGTGAACCAAAAGAAACTCGGCGTGCGCACGCTGGATATCGCAAAACGTTTGCTCGACTTCGGCTACCATCCGCCAACGATCTACTTCCCGCTGATTGTCGATGAGTGCCTGATGATCGAGCCGACTGAAACCGAGACAAAAGAAACGCTCGACGAGTTCATCGACGTCATGCTGCAAATTGCCCGCGAGTGTGAAGAAACACCTGAGCTTGTACAGGAAGCTCCGCACACGACCGTGGTAAAACGTCTGGATGAAGCGACTGCGGCACGCAAGCCGATCCTGCGCTATCAGCCACAAGCTTAATAACTCTCTTTGGGAAAAGCCGCCTTTTTACAGGGCGGTTTTTCTTTCCGAATGATGCTATCATGAACAGATGGGGTTGATCCGACTTTCGGGGAGAGAAGACAAACATGAGCAAACGGATAGTATTTACTGGCGGCGGGTCTGCCGGGCACGTCACGCTCAACCTCGCCCTCATCCCGCATTTTTTGCAGCGGGGCTGGGAGGTGGCCTACATCGGCTCGACAGAGGGGATTGAGCGGGAGCTGGTCGAGAAGCTGGACGGCGTGCGCTACATCGGGATTGCTACAGGCAAGCTGCGCCGATATTTTGCTTGGAAAAACTTCACGGACCCGCTGCGTGTGAGCAAAGGGGCTTGGCAGGCGTACCGCTTCCTCGCTGACTGGAAGCCGAACGTAATCTTTTCCAAGGGCGGCTTCGTCTCCGTCCCGGTTGTGTTCGGCGCCTGGCTGAATCGGCTGCCTGTCGTCCTGCACGAGTCTGATTTGACGCCAGGACTGGCCAATCGCCTGTCGCTGCCTTTTGCCGACAAAGTATGCGTGACTTTTCCTGATACATTGAAGCATCTGCCAGCAGGCAAGGGAACGCACGTAGGAGCCATCGTGCGCGAGGAACTGAAAAAAGGCCGAAAAGAGCAAGGGCTGGCCCTGTGTGATTTTTCTCCGGGGAAGCCTGTGCTGCTCGTCATGGGCGGGAGTCTCGGGGCAAAACGTTTGAACGAAGTGATCAGGGGAACGCTCGATGAACTGCTCAAACAGTATTCCATCGTACATATTTGCGGCAAAAACCAACGGGACGAAAGCTTGCAAAAGAAAGGCTACAAGCAGTTCGAGTACGTCCAGGAGGAGCTTCCCGACCTTTTGGCGATGACGGATTTGGTCGTCTCGCGCGCGGGCTCCAATGCGATTTACGAGTTTCTCGAACTGCAAAAGCCGATGCTGCTTGTGCCGTTGTCTCTTGCAGCCAGCAGGGGAGATCAGTTGTTGAACGCACGCTCATTTGAGCAGCAAGGCTTTTGTGCCGTCTTGCAGGAAGAGGCGCTGAACGAGGCGAGCTTTTTGCAAGCGTTGAAAAGCCTTGCCGACAAGCGAAGCGCCATCGCGGAAAAGCAGCGCGCCGCGATCGGAAAACAAAAAGACGCCTTGGCGCAAGTCGTCGCGATCATCGAGGAAGCGGCTCATTGAAACAGCGCATCCAAGTCTTGCCGCCCTTTTGGGAGAAGCGTACAATGAAATCGTTGTGAGAAGGAGGTACATACATATGGAACAGTGGCGCTATGTCGTAACGGAGCCGATGTCTCCGGCGATGAATATGGCTGTAGACGAAGCGATTTTGCAACTGCACAGCGAAGGCAAGGTACCGCCGACCGTTCGTTTTTATACGTGGGACCCGGCTACTTTGTCGATTGGATATTTTCAAAAGGCGATCAAGGAAATCAACCTGGAGGAAGTACAGCGGCGCGGACTTGGCTTTGTGCGCCGGGCAACAGGCGGACGCGCCGTTCTCCACGATCAGGAGCTGACGTACAGTGTGATCGTGTCCGAAGATCATCCGCGGATGCCATCTGGCGTGACAGAGGCTTACAAAATCATCAGCCTCGGATTGCTGCACGGCTTCCAGAACCTGGGGCTTGCCGCAGAGATGGTGTCGCTTGCCAGCGAGGAGGAAAAAGAAAAGTACAACTCGCCAGGCTCGTCTGCTTGCTTTGACTCGCCATCGTGGTATGAGCTGGTCGTCGAAGGCAAAAAGGTAGCGGGCAGTGCGCAAACGCGTCAAAAGGGAGTCATCCTCCAGCACGGCTCGATCTTGCTCGATATGGACGTCGATTTGCTGTTCTCGCTGCTGCATTTCCCGTCGGATCGCGTCAAACAGCGGATGATGGACAGCTTCCGCCAAAAAGCGGTGACGATTAACGAAGTAAGCCCGCGTCCTGTCAGCTTGCAGGAAGCGATCGAGGCATTTTCCAAAGGCTTTGCCTCCGGTCTGGACGTCGAACTGGTGCCGTCCGCACTGACAGACGAAGAGCGGGCGCTGGCAGAGGAACTCGCCGCCACCCGTTATGCGACAGACGAATGGAACTTGCGCCGATAGACAATAGCCGACAGGTGACAAACGTACAGAAAAAAGCTCGCCAGTGTGAACAATCGCTGGTGAGCTTTTTCGTTTTCCATCTGTTTCGTACGGTTAGACGAGTACGCTGTCGTGAATGTGCTGTTCAAACAAAGCTTGCAGCCTGGATGTAACCGAACCTGGCTGACCGTTGCCTACCGCTTCGCCATCGACGGAGATCAGCGGCATGATTTCTGCGGTCGTGCTGGTGAGGAACAACTCATCCGCTTGTTTGAGGAAGGCGATGTCAAACGGCTTTTCGTGAACAGCGATGCCGTTTGCCTGGGCCAGATCGATGACGACCTGACGGGTGATGCCGTGCAGGATCAGGTGATCAGCCGGATGCGTGTACAGCACGCCGTCTTTTACTGCGAAAAGATTGGACGAACTGCATTCGGTAATGATCCCGTCGCGGTGCAAAATCGAGTCCTGTGCGCCTTTGTCCTTGGCGTACTGTTTGACGAGCACGGCTCCCAATAGATTGAGAGTCTTGATATCACAGCGCAGCCAGCGAATGTCTTCTACGAGGGAAGCTGTCCAACCCTTTTTCAAATCGTCGACTGGCCGAGCTTTGGGGCGCACGAAAGCCATGATGACCGGAGTGATGGCACTTGGGATGTCGTGGACGCGAGGAGCGGCGCCGCGAGAAATTTGCAAGTACAAGGTGGCATCGTCCTGGTCGGTAATGTTGTTTTTCGCCATCAGCTCTTGAGCCAAATCGGTCAGTGATTCCGGGCTCCACGGCAGCTCCAGCTTGATTTCCCGCGCGCTGCGGAACAGGCGGGTCAAGTGGGCGTCCCATTGATACATGCGCCCTTTATAGATTCGTACGACTTCATAGATGCCGTCCCCGAAGTTGTATCCGCGATCTTCCGGATGAACCGCTGCTTGCCCCTCTTCCACCCATTTGCCATCTACATAAAGCATGGTGAGTCCTCCTCTACTGATTCCAGCCGCTTTTTTCCAACGGTTTTTTATTTGATTCAACATTAGCAAATCGTACCTCTCAGGGTCAATTTGAAAAGCGGATTTCCGCTATCAATAATTTAGCAAGGAGAAGCGTTCATCTATTAACTTTTTAAATGGGCGTCTCCTTTCCGACAAATCGACGAGTTCCTCGTGTCGCTGTGCATGTCCAGGCAGATTTGGGCAGAAGGAGAACGAAAGCTGTCCGCCGCTGACGGCGCGTGCTGGTATTTGACTAACTATTCTGACTAGACGCTTATGGAGCAGTCTGTCCATAATAAAAGCAAAGAGCGCCAGGAAGAGGGGAGAACGCCATGCGATCCGTTGGTTATTGCGCACTAGGAGCACTGCTTGTTTGCGGGAGTTTGCTGTCCTTGCCCTTCTCTTCGCAACAGGCATATGCGAATCAGGTTCAGACAGATGCAGAGCTGTTGTACAGCCATGTAGAGCGCTTGGCGAAAGCAGCGAGGCCGCCTGCGACCGAGTCGGAGTTCGCAGCAGGGGTGTACGTGGAGAATCTGTGGCGCGCCTATGGCTATGAGACAGAACTCCAGCCTTTTTATTACCATACATACAAACGCCCAACGGTCTTGTCGCTTGCGATCGACGACTGGAAGCGCAGTTGGGCGATCAAAGGATTGACTTTTGCCCAGAACGGGACGGCAACAGCGGACATAGTCGATGTCGGCTACGGACGCGCCAATGATTTTGCCAATGGAGCGGCGAGAGGGAAAATCGCGCTGATCAAGCGGGGAGAAATTCCGTTTGGCGAAAAGGTCAGACAGGCAGCGGCAGCAGGAGTGGTAGCGGCGATCATCTGGAACGATCGCGAGGGGGAGTGGAAGGCGACACTGGGCGAGCCGCTGGACATGTCCGTTCCGGTCATCGGCTTGTCACAGGCGGACGGCAGCCTGCTGCAAGAGCGTTTGCGGGATCAGCAGCCGCTGCGCGCAACCGTGAAGGTAGACGGAAGCCAGACGAGCAGACATACGTCCTATAATTTCATCGCGACGAACAAAACGACAGCTGCAAACACGGAGCGGCAGGTACTCCTCCTGGCGAATCATGACTCGACCGCATCGTCCGCAGGAGCCAATGACAACGCATCCGGCGTAGCCGTCTTGCTTGAAGTGGCGCGCCAACTGGCCGAGAGCCGCTTGGATGCGCAGGTGAAGCTGGTCAGTTTGGGAGCGGAGACAGCCGGGGAACGGGGCGGACAGGCATTTTTTGATTCACTTGCGGCAAAAGACAAGGCGAAGATCGTGGCTGCCATATACGTGGATGCAGTGGGCAGGGACGGTCAACTGACCGCGGTGCCTGCACAATCGACCTCCACGCAGACAGGCAGCGTGTTCACGCAAGCCGGAGTGCAAGCAAGCGCATTGGAGCAAGTGGGCGCGCGTCAGCGAAAACAGCTGCAATTGCTTGCCGGGACAGGGATTCCGGCGGTCTTGCTTACACGTCTGCCAGCGCAGGAGGAAGCGAAGGACGGGCTTGTCCAGATTCAAAAAGAGCAGCTTGCGCAAGCGGCGAAAGTCATTTCATCTGTGGTCGGCAGCCTGACCGACTCTACTGCTCCTGCCGAACCGCGTCAGTCCGTGCAAACGGGCAGACAGCAGGAAGCGGGAGAAGATCTTCAATAGGCTTGGTTGCGAGCGCATCGTAAAAACGAAGGCAAACGCAGGGCGTCCAGGAAAAGACACGGGGCGCCTTTTGTGTGCAGACGATTCTCGCCATCGCCCTCGCAAAAACTCCCGGCAAACTTTTTTCGATCAGCGGGGGATTTTGCGAATTTGTCGAAAAATGTGGAATAACAAGTCATAGCCACCCATTGGAAAAAAGTTTATAATTTTTAAGAATCCTAAAAAATTTCGTCCATTGTATATTGTTGCAGTTACATATTTCTGAAAATTATATTCAATCCAATCCATGCTAGTTACGATGATCCATCCTACACAGCAAATATTCAGCAAAGAACAGCGGAGGTTGTGATGATACCAATAGGCTCAAGTCATTTCGCCCTTTCCTTAACTCTTATCATCGGTTGGATTCCACTCAGTGTCTTTTTGCTCTACCTGTACCCCAATAAAATCAATGTGTGGTCGTTCTGCTTGTTGAACCTGCTGTATGCGCTTATGCTTGTACTCCAGTTCTATCGCATGTACAGCCAGATGAGGGAAAAGGATAGCCGGAAGCAGGAAGAAATCACGCGAATGAGAATCGAGCTGGATGAGACGAAGGAGCTGCTTGATGCCTTGCTGCAACAAACTCCAGACGCTGTTTCGATCGTGGGTCGGGACGGGAAATTCATTCATGTGAACAAGGCGTCAGTCGAACAATTCGGCTACAGCGCGTCTGATTTGCTGGGCAATGCCATTCCTTGCGTGCCGCAGGAGCATATCGCAGAAATGGAGCGGTGCCACAGCGAAGTGCTGAACGGGAAGTCCATCGTCGGCTACGAGACGGTTCGCGTCCATCAAAGCGGCTCGCTGATGCACGTATCGCTGTCATACGGCCCTGTTTTGGACAAAGCAGGGAAGGTCAAAGGGATCATTTGTTGCTCCCGTGACATAACAGAGCGAAAGCGGATGGAGCAGGCTCTGCAAGACAGCCAGGCTCATTTCCGTCTGATCACCGAAAACATGACCGAAATGATTTACCTCGTAAAGTGGGATGGGACGGTTGCGTATGTCTCTCACGCGCACACGACATTTTTGGGGTACTCCAGCGAGGACATGATCGGGATGGGGCCAGCCGTCATCGACAAGATCATTCATCCGGAAGATCAAAGAAAGGTCAGCGATCTGTTCCGGCTGAGCTGGCGAAAGGAAGAAGAGGCGAGCGGGATTTATCGGCTGCGGCATAGCCAGGGGCACTGGGTCAACGTCGAGTCGCGCTTCAAGCCGATCAGCAACAGCGATGGAGTGGTGGACAGCATGTTGATCGTCTCGCGTGATGTGTCCGAGATTACGAAAACGAAAGAGCTGTTGCGCCAATCGGACAAGCTGTCTGCGATCGGTCAGCTGGCGGCGGGAATCGCGCATGAAATTCGCAATCCGTTGACATCGCTGCGCGGGTTCATCCAGCTGTTGAATGCTTCCATAACAGGCGTGCAACGCAACTACTGCCAAATCATGCTGTCCGAGCTGGACCGGATCAATCTGATTGTCAGCGAGCTGCTGGTGTTGGCGAAGCCGCAAGCGGTGAGCTTTCAGCAAAAAGACTTGTCGGTGATGATCCATAACGTCCTGTCCCTTTTGGAAAGCCAGGCGAACTTAAAAAATATCCAGATGTACGCTTCGACTGAAAAAGCGATGCCGCCAATCGCTTGCGAAGAAAACCAGATCAAGCAAGTGCTGCTCAACATTTGCAAAAATGCGATGGAAGCGCTCCCCGATGGCGGCGAAATTTACGTTCAGAGTCGGCGGATCAGTGAGGAGCACATTCAGGTCAGCATCCAGGACAACGGCTGCGGGATTGATCCGGAGCGAATCCCGCGCCTGGGAGAGCCTTTTTATACGACGAAAGAAAACGGAACGGGCCTCGGCCTGATGGTCAGCCAGCGCATTTTGGAGGATCACGGCGGAAGTCTACAGATCGAAAGCGAAAAGGGCAAGGGAACGACGGTGAACATTTTGCTTCCCGTATGTGTGCCAAGCGTCCATCAGGTCTGACGTTTCCAAATAAACCAGCCAATCAAAAACAAGCCGCAGTAAGTAGCTCCGCTTGCCACGACAGAGACGCTCCAGGGCAAAAAAAGCGGCAGCAGGGCGAACACCCCGACCAAAAGCAGCATCACGAACAGAAGCGGTGGCATTTGCAGTTGATGGCGCAGGGTCACAGGCAAGGCGAGCGAGTGCAGGAGCAAGGCGGAAAGCACGCCACCCTGAATCAGGGCCAAAATCGCGAAAAGCCAGTTGCCAGCGGGCAGCAATCGGGACGATATCAATTGCACAGGCGAGAGTGAAGTATGAATATCATGCCAGTGAGACAGGAAAATCGCTTGACCGAGCAGCAAAAATAACAAGGTGATCCCCGTTCCGATGCCGACGCCCAGACGAACGGCATTCGGCTGATCGGTTCGTCCCGCTACGGGCAGCAAGACGACAAGCGCAAGCAAGAGATGCAGCGCGAGGAAAAAAACGGCGTGAATCACCCAGCTTCCGTTCATTTGGTAGCCGAGGCCAGGGATAGGGACATGGGGTTGGCGGAGGAAAAGCAGGGCGAAAAACAGCAGACCTGCGCCTAAACAAATGCCTGACCCCGTTACAATCCATTGCCAACGCTTGAAGAGGAAGCTGATCGTCACGATGAGAGACAATAAGACGAACCAGACAGACGACAGCCCTGGGATGAGCTGGGCCGACTGCTGACCGAGCATGACACCCACGTATGCCAGCAAAAAAAGATGGGTAATCATCGACAGGCTGGAAGCAAAAGCTTCTCCGAATAAGAACAGGTACAGCTCATAGAGCGAACCGACTTGATGGCGATGGCAATAATTCAGCAGCTGGAGGCAGATCCACCCGATTCCAATGCCTGCGAGGGCGATGCCGACCGTGCCCCAGGAGCCAAAATAGGTAAAGAAACGGAGCCACTCATAACCGCCCAGATAGTGTCCTCCCAGCGCGGACCCTGCAAACAGAATGGCGATTTGCCAAGCGACTTTGTCCATAGGCATCATCCTTATTCCCAACTTGCTACATGTGTATGTCCAAGCAAGGCTTGTTCAGAACCGGGAATATTAAACATACTTATTCATTTACAAAGTATGACGATGTGGATTATAATGAAAAATAAACCAGTTAAGCAGATTGCATGAGGTGACTCCAAGATGAAAATTGTAGGAATAGCGGGAAGCATGAATAGCAACAACTCGACAACGAAGCAAGCGGTAGCGATTGTTCTCGATGCAGCGAAGGCTGCAGGTGCTGATATTGAAATGATTCATCTGGCAGACTGGAGCTTGCCGATTTACGACGACCGGGAAGACGCGACGACTTATCCGGAAATCGTCCATCGTTTCGTACAAAAAATTTCCGAGGCGGATGGACTTGTGATCGGTTCGCCTGAATACCACGGCACGATTACCGGAGCATTGAAAAATGCGATCGACTTTTTGGAAGGGCGCCATCTGCGCGATAAGCAAGTGGCTCTCATCGGTGTTGCCGGGGGCAGCATGGGAGCGACGAACACGGTCAATACGCTCCAGTTGATCATGCGCAATTTGCATGCGTGGCCGTTGCCAGCAAGTCCGAGCATTCCGAGCGCTTACAATGCGTTTACGCCAGAGGGCAAACTGAAAGATGAACGGTTGCAAGCCCGGATGGAAGCGCTCGGACAGCAACTGGTGCAATTTGTCCAAATGATGAACCGCGAAACAGAAAAACAGCCACAATAGACAGGTTTCTCTTGCTAATCGTTCTCATTTAAAGGTATTATATTTCTACGTGCCTTTTTTGGCCGGAAGAAATATGGTTTGAAATGAGGGGTTCACATGCCGACGCCGAGTATGGAAGACTATTTGGAACGTATTTACAGCTTAATTGAAGAAAAGGGCTATGCTCGTGTCTCCGATATTGCTGAAGCGTTGGAAGTACATCCCTCTTCGGTCACGAAAATGGTTCAGAAGCTGGACAAAGACAAATATCTCGTTTATGAAAAATACCGTGGCCTTGTGTTGACGCCAAAAGGGAAAAAGATCGGGAAGCGTTTGGTGGATCGCCACAGCCTGCTGGAAGAGTTCATGCGGGTCATCGGCGTTGACGAAGAACATATTTATCAAGATGTCGAGGGAATCGAACATCATTTGAGCTGGGAATCGATTACATGTTTGGAATATCTTGTTCAATATTTTCAACAAGAACCGAGCCGGATGGAGGATCTCCGTCGCATCCGGTTGGAAGATGAGCAAAAAGAAGAATAAGTCTCCGAGCGCGCAGGCTGACATGGCTTGCGCTTTTCTTTTTTGGTGAAAATGACGTTTTTTAATCGTATGGGAAAAGCTGTCGCCTTATATTTTAGTGAAGGGGGGCGACAGGGTGAAAGCGGACGCGGTTTTTGAAGGCGGTGGTGTGAAGGGAATCGCTTTTATCGGAGCCTTGCGGGTCATGGAGGAAAACGGCTATACGTGGGAAAAGCTGGCGGGCACTTCGGCAGGCTCGATCGTAGCCGCTCTGCTCAGCGCAGGGTATACGAGCCATGAGCTGAAGCCGATTTTTGACGAGCTGGACTATCTGCACTTTTTGCATCGGGCGGGGATTGGCAGACTGCCGCTCATCGGGCCGATCCACGAACTGATCGTGCGGGAAGGCGTCTATCGCGCAGACAGAATGGAGCTGTTCATTGAAGACTTGCTAAGGCGCAAAAATGTGCGTACATTTGGCGATTTGGCTCCGGGCAGGCTGAAAATCGTCGCTTCTGACGTGACCTCGGGGAAAATGACGGTGCTGCCTGACGACCTTACTCGCTACGGGATTGACCCGGACAGCTTTTCTGTGGCAAGAGCAGTCCGCATGTCTTCGTCGATTCCTTTTTTCTTTCAGCCTGCCCAACTGAAAAGCGGCAACGACACCCACTATATTGTCGACGGAGCTTTGCTGAGCAATTATCCGATCTGGCTGTTTGACGTCCCCGGGATACCGCAATGGCCGACCATCGGCTTTCGGCTTTCCGACGATCAGAGCAAGCGGGAGACGAAAAAAATTACCGGGCTGTTTTCGTTTTCGCGCGGCTTGCTTGCCACGATGCTCGACGCCCATGACAGGCTTTACGTCGAAAAAGCACAGGCGGTACGGACCGTTTTCATTCATACGCTCGGCGTTCGGACGACACAGTTTCAGCTTTCCAAGGAAATGCGGGAGAAGCTGTACGCGTCCGGGGAAGCCGCAGCCCAGCAATTTTTGCAGCGCTGGGACTTCGAAGAATATGTCAAAGTATTCCGCATTTCCTCTCCCAAGCATCTGGTGTAGCGAAGAGGAGCAAAACGAAAAAACAGGTTGCCAGCAGCGGCGACCTGTTTTTCTTTTAATGGGACATATTGTTTGGCGAGTTCTCGTTCTGCTTTTCTTTTGTTTTGCCTTTGTTGCCATCGATCACGCGGAACGGGTGATCTTTTCTGGAGGCCGTCGGTTGCTTTTTGTGCGCTTGTCGCATCACCGGAGGTTTTGGTTTCACCTTTTGTTGCTTTGGCTTGCCAGGTCCAGGACTTTTCGAAAAAAAGGAGCCCGTGCGCAAATAGTTGCGTACGATCAAAAACAGCGCCACAGACAATCCCAGGATGATCAGCGTATTGATCGGATCACTGATGAGCGTCAATAAAAATCCGTAAATGGCGAGCAGCACAATAATCAAAATCACGGGTGGTATGCGACGTAACATAGGCCTCACCTCAATGGGAATAAGAATGCCTCACGTTATCCGGTCGTAGCCATTTTCCCTTGAACATGCTGAAGGTCCAGCTCCCGCATCTTCTGGAAAGAAGCGATGGCTACTTCGACCTGGCTGTCATCCGGTTCACGCGTTGTGATTTTTTGCAGCCAGAGACCTGGATAGCCAAGGTAGCGTAACACAGGAGTATCACGGAGCTTGTTTGTCCATTGCAAGACTTCATAGGAGACCCCGATGACCAGCGGCAACAGGACGATCCGCTGCACAACACGCTCGGTCAAGGAGTCGTAGCTGAACAGGGAGTAGATCACAACGCCGACAAACACGGTGAAAATGAGAAAACTGCTACCGCAACGATAATGCAAGGTGGAAAATTTTTGCACATTGGCTACTGTTAATTCTACCCCTGCTTCGAAGGCGTTAATCACTTTATGCTCCGCTCCGTGATATTGAAAGAGCCTTTTGATCAGGGGAGCCTTCGCGATGGCAGTGATGTAGCCGAGCAGCAAAATGATTTTGAAGCCGCCTTCCGCCAAAGTTTGGGGCACCCCATCCGGCACCCATTTTCCCAGGAGAAAATCGGCGAGAAATACGGGAACGAGGGTAAACACAAATTTACCGAACAAGAAAGAGAGTACACCGACCAGGGCGACCCCCAGAATCATCGTCAGCTTGGAAGGACCTTCACTGACTTCTTCGCCGGATTCCATGTTGAACCGCTCCGAGGCGAAGTTCAGATGTTTGGCCCCGTTGGCGCTGGCTTCGATCAGGCCGACCAGCCCGCGAATGAACGGAATTTTTTTCAGTGGGGTAATCCATTTATATTCCGTACGCGGTGCTTCAAAATACTCAATTTCATGATTTTTTTTGCGAACAGCTGTTACAGTCATCGATTTGCCGCCGAACATAACACCTTCGATGACGGCCTGACCGCCGTAGCTGGGTACGTTTTGTTGAGCCACACTATCACCTTCCTTACCCTCCATTTTAACGGAAAGCGAGCCTTGAAGCTACAAGGAGTTCATGCTGTGCCAAGAAATGTAAACAGTTAGTGAAAAACATGGGAACAGCACATACTATCTGTGAGGTGATAGGTATGGTAGCAGGCAAAGCCACGCGAAGAAACAAAGAGCTGTTGGGCAAGCCGAGAGAGCGGGGAACGGCGGAGCGAAAGGCGGCTTCCGTCAGCAAAATCGTCGAGCTTGCTTTTTGGGGCACGATTTTGTGGGGGGTGATCCGCATGCTCGCCCACTTTTTGAATTTGACTCCGTACGGACTAGGTGCTTTTGCCCGGCCTTTGCTCAGCGGATACGAGGAGAATAGCCTGATGGGCAACTCCTTGGGAGCGATTGTTCTGTTCGTGGAGACGATCCTGGCAAGCTTTTTGTTCTCCCTCTTGTTCGGCCAGATGCGAGCATGGTGGATCGGCCTGCTCTACGGTGCGATTTTGCTTGCGATTGCAGGATTCTTCTTTCGCATCGGGAATTGGGAAGTAGGCACGCTCAGTACAGAAGGAGCCTGGTACTTGTCCTATGGATTGTTCATTGGCATGACGCTTGTTCTGGAACAATCCGACGAAGAGCAGTGGGGCGGCAAAGACAAAGAGCGATAGGGGACCGGGTTGTCCCCTCTGCATCTGCCGTTTGCAAGATTCGAAATGTTGGCCGATTTTTGTCGCCTACTGTTGTACAAGGAGAGGCTTGTGGTAAAATGTTTCATTAGTAAAAAAACTTTTTGCGAAAACAGACGGGGAGGGAAGACAATGGCTTCCGTTTTGCTTTTGAATGGCCCCAATCTCAACTTGCTGGGAACGAGGGAGCCTGACGTATACGGAAGGGAAACGCTGGAAGATCTCGTCGCGAAGCTGACTTCTGTCATGGATGAGCTTGGGGGCAAGCTTGAACATTTCCAGTCCAATCACGAGGGCGCTCTGATCGACGCGATTCATCAGGCGAGAGGCGTGCACGACGGCATTTTGATCAATCCCGGCGCTTTCACGCACTACAGCTATGCGATCCGCGATGCTCTGGCAGGCGTGGCAATCCCGACCATTGAAATACATATTTCCAACATTCATACGCGCGAGGAATTTCGTCACCATTCCGTGATTGCACCCGTTACGATAGGGCAAGTAGTCGGTCTGGGCATGGACGGATACGAATGGGCGCTGCGGGCGCTCGTCCGCAAAATCGAGAACAAATAACGGTTTGGCAAAGCGAAAGGGGAACTGGTTGTCATGAAACAACGTTTGGACAAATTGCGTGAAGCGCTCTCCCAAGTAGGGGCGAATGCTTTCATCACGGAAAAATCGGAAAATCGCTTTTATCTGAGCGGTTTCACTGGCTCCACCGGCTGGGTGATCGTCACGGAAACCGAAGCCTTTTTGGTTACGGATTTCCGCTATGTCGAACAGGCAGAGGAGCAGGCACCTGATTTCACTGTCGTCAACAACGAGCGAAAAGCGGTCGAAGCGATTGGCAAGCTGCTACAGGAAAAAGGCATCAAGCGTCTCGCTTTTGAAAGCAGCGTTTCCTTTGGTACATATCAGGAGTGGAGCAAAGGCTTTGCCGGGGTAGAGCTGGTTCCAACGAGCGGACTGCTGGAAAAAATTCGCATGTTCAAAGAAGAGTCGGAAATGGTCATCATCCGTGAAGCAGTGGGAATTGCGGAGGCGGCTTTTGCGCATATTCAAGGATATATCCGTCCTGGCGTACGCGAAGTAGACGTTGCTTTGGAATTGGAATATTTCATGCGCAAACAAGGGGCGACAGGGTCTGCGTTCGACATGATCGTTGCATCCGGCGTGCGCGGAGCATTGCCGCATGGACGAGCTTCGGAAAAAGTGATCGAGGCCGGAGAAATGGTTACGCTCGACTTCGGCGCAGCGTACAAAGGCTACAACTCCGACATTACCCGCACGCTTGCTGTCGGCGAACCTAGCGCCAAAATGAAAGAGATTTACGATATCGTCTTGCGCGCACAACTGGCCGGACTGGAAGCCCTGAAACCGGGAGTGACAGCAAAGGCGGCAGACGCCGCTACGCGTGACCTGATTGCAGCGGCTGGCTATGGCGATGCCTACGGACACAGCGCGGGTCACGGTCTGGGCATCGAGGTGCACGAACTGCCGGGCTTGTCTACCGTGAGCACCTTCGTTCTGGAGCCAGGCATGCTTGTCACGATGGAACCGGGTATTTATGTGACTGGACTCGGCGGAGTGCGAATCGAGGACGACGTTCTGATCACGGCGGATGGGCATGAGAACCTCAACAAGTCTACGAAAGAGTTGCTCATTTTGCCCGTGTAATTTATACTAATCTACGTTATTGATTGATTTGGGAGGACAACGATGATCTCTGTAAACGACTTTCGGACCGGTTTGACGATCGAAGTGGACGGCAACATTTACACCGTGCTTGAGTTCCAACACGTAAAACCAGGAAAAGGTGCGGCTTTCGTACGCTCCAAACTGCGCAACCTGCGCAATGGCAACACGACAGAAATGACTTTCCGCGGCGGCGAAAAAGTAAACCCTGCCCGCATCGAATCCAGCACCATGCAGTATCTGTATGCGAGCGGTGACGATTACACTTTCATGAACACCGAAACGTATGAGCAATTGACGTTCACTCGCAAACAAATCGAGCGCGAGCTGCGTTTCTTGAAGGAAAACATGAACGTGCAAATCATGCAGTACAACGGTGAAACAATCGGAATCCAACTGCCAAACACAGTTGAGCTGGTTGTTACTGAATGTGAGCCAGGCGTTAAAGGCGATACCGCTTCCAACGTTACGAAAAAAGCAACGCTGGAAACTGGCTTCGTGGTAAACGTTCCTCTCTTCGTAGAAGAAGGCGAGCGTTTGATCATCGATACGCGTTCGGAAGCTTACGTTTCCCGCGCGTAACTTGCAAGATCCTCATGGAAAAAGCTGTGCCCTCCCGGGTGCAGCTTTTTTTAGTTGCGCATGAGTCTCGGCGTTGCCACAAAAAAAATCCCGCTTTCCCGAAAGCGAAAAGGGGATTTCAGCGATCTGCTGTTTTTTGGCCTTGCTGCTCAGTGGGGCCAGCGCCCTCCGAACCACTCCCACAGCTTTAACACAAAGGCAGTAATCCCGGCAGCCATCAGCGGGCCGACGGGGATGCCGCGGAAAAACACAATACCAATGATCGACCCGATCACCAGTCCGACGATCATATGCGGCTCAGCCCGGAGCAAATCCAGTCCCTTGCCGTTCATCCACGTCGCAATCGCGCCGCCAGCCAGCGCTGTAAGGCCCACGACCGTAGTGAACAGCGGCGTGACGTCTTTCCACGATATTTTCTCACTGGCAAACGGCACCAGTACGGATATCGTCAAAAAAAGCAGGCCAAGCTCCAGACCTCGGCGTTCGACCGTGGGGAAAAAGCGTTCCAAGGCCGTCAGCTTCAGCACCAAAAGAATGCTGGCCGCCGTCGCGATTATCGGTGAACGGCCAATCAGTCCTATGACGATCAGGATGACGAGCATCACTTCTCCAGACATCATCATTGGCATCAAAACCCCTGTCCCTGTTCTCCTTTCACTCTATGAGACAAGGTGTGGGAGTATGCGTTTGTCCTTGACGTAGGGCACGAGCGTGTAGCGGTCAACCTGTGCGCAAAAACGCAAGTCGTCGGCAAAATGGTGCGAAACGAGGCGCTTGCCCGTGGTAGTTTGCAGCATTTGTTCGCCAAGCTTATCTGCATAGTATAAATAGCTTGCTTTCAACGCTTCGCCGAGATCGCAAATCTGCAGGTGGGCCAAAGCTTTTTGCGCCTGGACGATCATCAGCCCTGCCGCGAGTCCATCTTCCAGGGCAAATTCGGAACGCGTCCCTGCGCAGTAAAGTGTCACATCGAGATGATACGTGAGCGCGTGGCGAATGCAGGCCGTCGCGTTCAAAAAGCAGCCGACGAGCAGTGCGGAGGCTCGCTCCGCCTTCTGAATGGCGCGAGTGCCGTTCGTCGTCGTGAGGATCAGTCGTTTGCCCGGATTTTTGGCCGCGGAGATTTCCGTCGGGGAGTTGTTGCAATCAAAGTCGGGTATTTTGCGGCAATGTCGCTCGCCAGCCAGGATGCAGTCAGCGGCTCTGAGCGAGTTCGCTTGCCCGATCGTTTCAACGGGAACGACGCAGACAAAGCCGTTGCCCAGCGCGGTGACAATCGTACTGGATGCGCGCAAAACATCGATCACAATCACAACATGATTGCTGATTTGGTCAAAGCGAATTTCCTCGACCGTGGGCACGACCTCTATTCGCACGGGGCAGACCTCCCTTCCGCAAGCATCAGGGCGGTGTCTCCGCGAAGTCCGCGGCGGAGCGTCTCGACCGACAAGACGTCCGTGCAGGCGATGTTGCCGAGATTGACATCGACACCGAGAGACTGAATCAGGCACACTTGCTGGTCTTTTTGCGGCGCTTCCCAAACGAGCCGCTCCGCGTTTGCTTTGGCGGCACGGACGACATCCAGAATGAATGACTGTTCGATCTTGCCGTTTCCGTCAAAGACGCCGACCGTTCCGCTTTCGCGTGCTTCGACGATGACGTGGCTGGCGCCTGCCTGCAAGTCAAAGGCGAGTGTCTCCAAAAGCTCGTTGCGCTCGGCGCGATAGCCTGCCGACTTTTTTCCTACCTCCGTATACACGACAAGTCCTGCGTCCACGGCCCGTTCAATCGCTTCTCTGCGCTGCTCAAACGATAGCGGGAACGTCCCGTCTGAAATCTCAACCGCTGAAAATCCGAGCGAACGGATTTGTTGCATGTACGCCTTGATCGTGCTCTGCTGAATGGCAATCTCAAAAAAAGTTCCGCCTGGCATGATGTGCAAGCCCAAGGCGGTTGCCCTGGAAAGCTTTTGCTGTAACACGTTCGGCGGATACAGGGCCGTTGTGCCAAAGCCGAGTTTGTATATATCGATATAAGGAGCAGCCAGTTCCAGCAGATCGCAGTAAGCGGTCAGCCCCAGCCCTTTGTCAATTACCATGGTCAACCCCTTTTGGCGGGGCTTCGCTCGCTTGTGCCCGAACGGGTTCGCCCAGCTCGCGGGCATAAACGGATGCTCACAGTCTACCATGCAAGTTCCTCATTTCTTCTAGGCGTATGGTTCAGTGTATGCCCACCGTGGAGGAGGAGTGAAGAAGAAAGGCAGTAGGCGATTGCCCACACGAGTGCTGAAACGAACGGGTACAGGCATAGAGTGAACGGAGGGGAGGACGAGACGGTATGTGGGAAAAAGCGATTATGGGGATGGCTGCGCTGCGGATCTTGTCAGGCAGCATCGAGATTGTGGCTGCCTTGCTCATTTTGAAGGTCAATCAGGTCGAAAAGGCACTGCTCATAAATTCGGGCTTGGCAATCGTAGGGCCTGTGATTTTGATTACCACGACGACGATCGGCCTGCTCGGCATGTCTGATCGGGTCAGCTTTGCGAAAATCGCCTGGATTTTGCTCGGTATCTCCTGCATTTTGATCGGAGTGCGCAAGTGATGTCCAATTCCTTCCATTGGTAATGAGCGCCTCATCTGGGAATGCTAGTGCAAGAGACGAATGGGAGGGATTGGCATGCTTGAAACGATGGCGAACCGAATCGCCTATTTGCGCGGGCTGGCAGATGGCCTGGATGTGGGCGAAAAGAGTGCAGAAGGCAAAATTATGACTGAAATGATCGAGATCATGGACGAGGTGTACGCCCAGTTTCGCGAGCTGCACGCCCGCGTGGAAGAGGCGGAGGATTATGTAGAAGCGCTGGACGAAGACCTCGAAGACGTGGAACTCTATCTTTTCGAAGATGACGAGGCGTTGTACGAAACGATAGAGGATGACGACGATGTCGACTACGCCACTTACTATGATCTCGACGACGATGAAGATGCTGCGTTGTACGAGTCGGATGACGATACGCACTTGGCGACGGGCTACGATTTTTCCTGCCCGCACTGCCAGAAAGAGATTCACTTGCGAGAAGGTACCGATGACGACGGCTACAGTCATTACGTCATCGAGTCGGCTTCGGCCCAGCGTGACTATCAGCCGGTCAATCCGACGTAATAGAGCAGGCTCACAGCTTGTCCCAGCGCGCCACGAAAGCGCAGGGGCAAGCTTTTTCTATCTCCGGCTACTTTTTAGCATAAACCTCGTCCAGCCGCGCATAGGATGGAGGTAAGTCAATGTGGACAAACGAGAGTCAGCCACAAAAAGGAGGGTACCAGATGTGAGAGAGATCATGGCGATTTTGCCAGAAGCCATTCGCGCGATTTTGACTGCTCTTCCCTCCGCGGTCAAAGAGCATCTGGAAGAGATACGGCTTCGGCAAAATCAGCCGCTGGAAGTACGATTCGGTCAGCAATCCAGCTACGTGACGCAAGCAGGTCAGCTTACCTCCACTGCGAGTAAAGGCTGGATTTTTTCCGCAGATCAGGCAGTCAAGCTGCTGAGTCAGGTAAGCCAGCATTCTTTGTACGCGCTGGAGGAGGAGCTGAAGCGAGGCTACATTACGGTGATGGGCGGTCATCGCATCGGCATCGCGGGCAAAGTGGTGCTGGAAAAAGGCGATGTCAAAGGCATCCGGGACATTACCAGCTTCAACATCCGGATCGCCCGGGAGAAAAAAGGGGCGGCGCAAAAAGTGATGCCCTACTTGTTTGAAGGCGGCAACGTACTGAGCACACTGGTGATTTCTCCGCCGCAATGCGGGAAAACGACTCTTTTGCGCGACATGGCCCGCTCCCTCAGCTACGGCAGCGAGTGGTCTTCCAGTCGCAAAGTCGGGATCGTGGACGAGCGTTCCGAGCTGGCAGGCTGCCTGGAGGGCGTGCCGCAAAGAGACGTCGGCCCGCGCACAGATGTACTGGATGCATGCCCGAAAGCAGCAGGAATGATGATGCTGATCCGCTCCATGTCTCCTGATGTGCTGATTGTGGACGAGGTGGGGCGTGCGGAGGACGGGGATGCCGTATGGGAAGCGATTCACGCAGGAGTCGCAGTCATCTGCTCGGCTCATGGCGCTGATCTCAATGAAGTCGCTCGTCGCCCGATGCTCGGCAACCTCGTCCGGCACGGCGTGTTTTCCCGCTATATCGTCCTCAGCCGTACGAAAGGCGTAGGCACGATCCAGGCGATCTATGACCGAAGCATGAAGCCGCTGGAAAAGGAGAAGGTTGCATGGTCAAGCTGATTGGCGCGGTGCTCATCCTGTTCTCGGCCTCCATGGTCGGCTGGCAGATCGGCAGGTATTACGCCTATCGTCCCGTGCAGCTTCGCGCGCTTTTGGTCGCCCTGCAAATGCTGGAGACCGAGATCGTATACGGCATGACGCCGCTGCATCGCGCTTTTGTCAAAGTCGGTCGCCGGGTTTCCGAGGAAGTGGGCAGGCTGTTTCTTTACGCAGCAGAGCTTCTAGTCAGCGAAAAGGCGCCATCGGCAGAAGATTCCTTGCAGCAGGCAATGGGGAAGTACTGGGCACAAACCGCATTGCGCAGACAAGAGCGAGAAGTGCTGGCGAGTCTGGGGCAGGTTCTCGGATCATCCGACCGGGAAGACCAGCAGAAGCATTTGCGCCTGGCAGTTACCCATCTTAGGGGGCTTGAGGAAGAAGCGCGCGCCGAGCAGGCAAAATACGAGCGCATGTACAAAAGTCTCGGTTTTCTGGGTGGTCTTCTGGTCGTCATCCTGATGTTCTAAAGGCGAGGTGTTCACAGTGGATTTTGATTTGACACCTGTTTTCCAGATCGGAGCGGTAGGGTTCATCACAGCGATCTTGCACACGGTCCTCAAACAGGCGGGAAAGGAAGATATTGCGCACTGGGCGACACTGGTCGGATTCATCATCGTCCTGTACATGGTGTCCCACTACCTCGGCGACCTGTTCTCTGAGGTGAAACGCGTCTTCCTGTTCAACTGAGGAGGGGCTTTTCGATGGAAATCGTACAAATCGTTGGACTCGGACTGGTCGCTACCATTCTTGCCTTGGTGATCAAAGAGCAAAAGCCGATGTTCGCTTTCTTGTTGGCGATTGCGAGCGGTGTCATCATCTTTTACTTTCTCGTAGGCAAAATTGCCGAAGTCATTCGCATTCTGGAAAAGCTGGCCGTTCAGGCAGATCTGAACCTGGTGTTTCTGGAAACGATATTAAAAATCATCGGAATTGCCTACATTGCCGAATTTGGGGCGCAAATGACCCGTGACGCTGGACAAGGGGCGATTGCCTCCAAGATCGAGCTGGCGGGAAAAGTGCTGATTCTGGTCATGGCGGTACCGATTATCCAAATCATTATCGAAACAGTGATCGACTTGCTGCCGGCGTGAGAGAGGAGGGGTGTCTGTGGCGCAAACTGGCAAACTGATCCTGTTGTGGCTCATCCTTTTCATCTATCTGTCGCCTGGCCCTGGCACGGTCCATGCCGCCGGAGCAACCACAGCCAACCCGATCAACCAGATTGTCGAGGAGCAAGTGGATCACTTGCAGCTGGAGCGTGTCGAGCAATATTGGCAACAGCTTCAGCGCGAGTATAAAGGCTATTTGCCCGATTTGAAATCGCAAGGCTTCATCCAGATTTTGATGCAGCAAGAGGAACTGACGCTGTCGAGTGTGTTAAAAGGGATGGGCAAATTCGTCTTTCACGAAATTTTGATGAACGGCAAGCTGCTCAGCTCGATCATTATCATCACGGTTTTTGCCATGATTTTGGAGACGATGCAAAACGCCTTCGAGCGCAACGCCGTATCCACCGTCGCCTATTCGATTGCTTACCTCGTCCTGATGGTGCTCGCCATCAACAGTTTTCACGTCGCGATCACATATGCCAAAGACGCGATCAACAGCATGTCTGATTTCATGCTCGCGATGATTCCGCTCGTGATTGCCTTGCTGGCCTCGGTCGGGAACCTGGCGACGGCCACCATGTTTCATCCGCTGATCATTTTCATGATCAACATCAGCGGCATGATGATCACGTACGTCGTCTTTCCGCTCCTGTTTCTGTCCGCGATGCTCTCGATCGTCAGCCTGTTTTCCGAACGGTACAAGGTCACCCAGCTTGCCACCTTGCTGCGAAACATCGCCATGGGGGTGCTCGGCTCCTTCCTGACGATTTTTCTGGCGGTGATCTCCATTCAGGGGGCGACCTCGGCTGTGGCTGACGGCGTCACGCTGCGGACGGCGAAGTACATTACAGGCAACTTCATCCCGATCGTCGGCCGAATGTTTTCCGATGCGGCCGATACGGTTCTGAACGCTTCGCTTCTGGTCAAAAACGCAGTCGGCTTGGCTGGAGTCGTCATTCTCATCATCTTGTGCGCTTTCCCGGCTCTCAAGATACTGGTTTTGGCCCTGATCTACAATTTGTCATCGGCTGTGCTGCAACCGCTGGGGAACAGTCCGATCATCAGTGCGCTCGGCACGATTGGCAAAAGCCTCCTGTTCGTCTTCGCCGCACTTGCGACAGTGGGATTGATGTTCTTTCTGGCGATTACCATCATTATTGCGGCAGGCAACATCTCCATGATGGTCCGGTAGGTGATGACATGACATGGTTAACACTCTGGCTCAAAAAAATCATCCTGCTCGTTCTTTTGGCCGCTTTTCTCGATCTGATCCTGCCCAATACGACCTTGCAGCGCTACGTCAAAATGGTGATGGGTCTGATCTTGCTTTTGACGATCATCTCCCCGGTGTTCAGCCTGTTCAGTCTGTCGCAGGACGATCTCGCCCTCAGACTTGATCGCTACCAGCAAAATTTGAACAAGCCAGCCGCTGTCGAATGGAAGAAAATGACTGACAAGCTGCTTGGTCAACAAAACGAACAGATGACAGCTTATGTGCAGGCACAGGTGGCATCAGCTGTAAAGGCGAGAATCAAAGCCGATTACGGCGTGGAAGTTGTCGATGTCGAGGTTGTGATCGATCAGAAGAAGCAAGGCGAGCCGACCTTGTCCCGGATGGAGTTGGTGATTGGCGAAGCTGACAGCGGCAAAAACAGCAACGACCCGCAGCAAGTCCAGCCGATCAAGCCGATTACACCGATTGCTCCGGTACAAGTCACAGTCGGGGAGCCGCCGCAAGAACAGCAAGAAGTGGCTGTTTCAGCCCCAGAAGCGAACCCGCTGGCGAGCAAAATGGCCAGTGACCTCGCAGAACAGTGGGGGCTATCCAAAGAACAGGTGATCATCAAGGACGAGACCCGGGAAAACGAAAAGCAGTAATCACGCTGTCGACACAAGCGAGGTGAGCAACATGCTGGAAAAGCTGAAAAAATTGTGGGAAGGAAACGGCAGCAACAAAAAGCTCAAGCCATTGCACTATTTTATCGTCGTACTTGGAATCGGGATTGCTGTCATGATCTTGACAGATTTTCTGAAAGTCGAAAAAGATCAGCCTCTCGGGTTCTCGATCAACCCTGGCGAGACGTCGCCGCAGCCAACAGGCGACGGATCAGCTCCGGCGCTGGGCGGTTCACCCGCACCGGACATTATCGCCGAATATGAAAACATCTACGAAACCCAGCTTCGGGAAATCCTCGCGAATGTAGTCGGCGTGGGAGAGGTCGAAGTCATGGTCAATCTGGAATCGACGCCAGAGATTGTCGTGGAAAAAAATACCAATGTCCGCTCCTCCGTGAACCAGGAGATGGACAAGGAAAAGGCAACCCGGAATCAGAGTGACCAATCGCGCGATGCACAGGTCGTGATCGTCCAAGGCGGCAAGCAAGACCAGCCCGTCGTCGTCAAGACGTTGAAACCGCGCGTCCGGGGAGTGCTCGTAGTGGCCAAAGGGGCCGACAACATCCAGGTGAAAGCATGGATCACCGAAGCTGTCCAAAAAGTTTTGGATGTTCCCGCTTACAAAATATCCATTTTGCCCAAAAAAGGGTAGGAGGTAATGACAAATGATTCTGCGCAAGCAAACAGTGTGGTTGTTGACAATGCTGGCTGTCATGGTTGTACTCTCCGGGTACTACCTGGTGAAGGGGCCGCAGGAGCAGGTTCCGACCTCCGGACAAGAGCAGGCCGTCCAGAAGCAGGAGCAAATCTCCGGCGTGGAAGTAGAAACCAAGCAAGTCGAGCAAGCTCCTGGCGCTGCCGCCGTTGACGCTAAAAACGGCAAGCAGGAAACAACGACGGCTCCGGCCACTCCGACCGCACAAACACCGGCGCCTGAAGAAGCGAAGCAAACTTCCGGCAATGCCGTGCTCCCCGTAGCGGATACAGCAAGCGAAGTGTTCCAGGGCTTCAAGCTGAACCGGGAAGCGCAAACCGCGCAGCAAAAAGACGAGCAGCTGGCGATCATGAACAATTCCGAAGCAACGCCCCAGGCGGTAGCCGAAGCGAAAGCCAAGTACGATGAGCTGTCCACGCTGGAGACGGCCACGATGAACGTCGAAGAGATGCTCAAAGCGAGCGGCTACAAGGACGCGGTCGTCCTCGTCCAGAACGACAAAGCGACTGTCATCGTGCAAAAAGACAAACTGAGCGCAAACGAAGTGGTGGAAATTATTGCGCAAGTCAAGCAGCAATTGAATCTCCCGGCAACGAACATCCAGGTCCAGTTCCAGACGTCCTGAATGGCGAAGGCAAGCTGACCTTCGCGTTATAACGGGTGCCGTAAGTGGGCATGATGGTAAGGATTTTCTCGCTTCTTCTTGGCAGGAAGCGGGGAAATCCTTTCTTGACGTGATATGGGCAACAGGCTACCATGGATTTATGGTTTGCCAAAAAGGATACATATGGGACTCCCCGATCCTCTATTGAAACAAACGAAGGAGTGCTTTTTCGTCATGAAAATTCATGAAATCCGAGAAATTATTAAGCTGATTGATCAATCTTCCATTAATGAATTTAAGCTGGAGACAGAAGGGGCAAAAGTGACCCTGCGAAAATCCAGTGGTACAGAGACAGTAGTAGTGACTCAGCCTGTCGTACAAGCCCAGGTAGCGGCTCCTGCTGCGCCAGTGCAAGCGGCAGCCCCAGCAGCTGTACAAGCAGCTCCTGTTGCCGTGGAAGCGCCTAAGGCAGCTGCAAGCGCTCCGGCTCTTGACGATGCGAACCTGCACAAGATCGTTTCCCCGATGGTTGGAACGTTCTACAGCGCTCCGGAACCAGGCAAGCCTCCTTACGTCCAAGCGGGCGACAAAGTGAATGCGAGCAAAGTGGTCTGCATCGTGGAAGCGATGAAGCTGTTCAACGAAATCGAAGCAGAAGTAAGCGGCGAGATCGTCAAAGTGCTGGTGGAAGACGGCCAGCTCGTTGAGTACGGTCAAGCGCTGTTTTTGGTGAAGCCAGAATAAGGTGGGGGAGAGCGAAATGTTTCAAAAAGTATTGATTGCCAATCGCGGGGAGATTGCTGTACGGATCATCCGGGCATGCCGCGAGCTGGGCATTCGTACGGTCGCTGTCTACTCCGAAGCGGATCGTGAAGCGCTTCATGTGAAAATGGCCGACGAAGCTTACTGTATTGGTCCAAAAGCATCCAAGGAAAGCTACCTGAACATAGCAAACATCATGAGTGTCGCGACCAAGGTAGGGGCAGACGCAATCCATCCAGGCTATGGATTTTTGGCTGAGAACGCCGACTTTGCGGAAATTTGCACGGCATGCAACATCACGTTTATCGGTCCGGATCCGGAAGCCATCGTAAAAATGGGGGACAAGTCCACCGCAAAAGATACGATGAAAGCGGCTGGAGTGCCGACTGTTCCGGGAACAGAAGGGCTGATCGAAGATGTGGAAAGCGCCGTCGTGACAGCGAATGAGATCGGCTATCCGGTAATGGTCAAGGCTACTGCGGGCGGCGGTGGACGCGGCATGCGCGTGGCAGTCGACGACGAAGATTTGGAAAAGGCGATCCGTCAGGCGCAAAACGAAGCGAAAACCGCTTTCGGCAACCCGGGCGTCTACCTGGAAAAATTCGTGGAAGGCCCGCGTCACGTGGAAATCCAGATCATGGCCGACAAGCATGGCAACGCGGTTTATCTGGGCGAGCGCGACTGCTCCATCCAACGCCGCCACCAAAAGCTGATCGAGGAAGCTCCATCGCCTGCCTTGAGCGAGGAAACACGCAAGCAAATGGGCGAGGCAGCCGTTGCTGCTGCCAAGGCGGTAGCTTACCACGGAGCGGGTACAGTCGAGTTTTTGCTGGACAAGCACGGACAATTTTACTTCATGGAAATGAACACGCGGATTCAGGTAGAGCATCCGGTGACCGAGCTGGTTACTGGCTATGATCTGATCAAGGAACAGCTGACGGTCGCAGCCGGTCAACCGCTGTCTTTCAGTCAGGAAGACATCAAGCTTGACGGCTGGGCGATCGAATGCCGGATCAACGCAGAGAACCCGGCGAAAAACTTCATGCCGTCACCTGGACGCATCACCGAGTACTTGCCACCAGGCGGCTTCGGTGTGCGGGTGGACAGTGCTGCGTACGCGGGCTATTCCATTCCGCCGTACTACGATTCCATGATCGCCAAGCTGATCGTTTGGGGCAAGGATCGCAACGAGGCAATCGAACGCATGAAGCGTGCGCTCGGCGAATTTGTCATCGATGGCATCACCACGACGATTCCGTTCCATCAAAAAGTGCTGGAGCATGAAGTGTTCGTAAGCGGTCATTTTGACACCAAGTTCCTGGAAACCTACGAATTGAACCTGGACGAAGAGTAAACAGGGCTGATTTGTAAAAAAACGGTGCGCTTGGTATAATGAATTACAAATCTAAAGGGAGGTGCGAAGCATGGAAGAGTTTACTCCGGATTTAGATAGAACAGAGCTTGGTAAAGTCCAGATCGCTCCCGAGGTACTGGAAGTGATCGCCGGCATGGCTGCGTCCGAGGTTGAAGGTGTAGCGCAAATGAGCGGCGGTTTCGTAGGGGAGATTGCTGAAAGATTGGGCCGTAAAAATATAGCTCGCGGCGTTCGTGTGGAGGTTGGCTCCCGCGAAGCGGCAGTGGATGTTTCCATCATTGTCAAATACGGACACCGCATTCCAGACGTCGCTCGTAATATTCAAGATAGTGTGCGCAATGGAATCGAAGGAATGACCGGACTTTCTGTTGTGGAAGTAAACGTACATATCGTCGATGTAGAGCTGAAAGCCGAAGAAAAAGCACCGGCGGCGCCTGTAGTCGAAGATTACCAGCGTGTGCGCTAAGCAGCACCGGATGGATGCCCCCTTTTCACAGGGGGCATTTTCCTCATTCCAATCAGTTGTTTCGCCAAGCCTTGGCTCATGGCGAAGCGTTAGCCTTTGATTGAGCCTTGTTTGTCTCCTTTCAAACATGGCGTAAAGGAGAGATGCATGTGAACTTGTTTGACCGCTTTATTTTGACGATTTACAGCTTTGCGCTGATCGTTTTGTCCTGCATCGCGATTGCGGCCACCAGCGGATTGGTCTCATCTGCTTATTTTGAGCCTTATGTGGATCAAATGCTTGAGGGTACGAACATTACGTATCTCATCGTCGCGATTATTTTCCTCATTGTGAGCCTTCGCTTCTTTTTCAGCTCGTTTCGTTCCAACAAGCCAAAAGTGGATCGCGGCATTCGCCAGCGCAGTGATTTGGGCGAAGTCAACATTACGATTCAGACGATCCAAACAATCGCGGAGCGCGCTGCCCGACGTGTAAAAGGCGTGCGCGACATGAAGACGACAGTCAAAGCGCTGGAAAGCGGGAACATCATTACCCTGCGTGTTTCTGTGGATGGCGAGACACCTTTGCCGGAGTTGACGCAAAAGCTGCAAGCGGATGTGAAAGAGCAGGTCGAAGGAATTGCTGGTGTCGTGATTTCCGAAGTAGCGGTTGTGGTGACGGAAGTGGCTCAGCAAGAAAACTACGCGGCTCGCAAGCGGGTAGAATAGAAGGTGAAGTCCATGAAATGGGAGTTAATGTGGGAACACAAGGGGAAGCTAATGGGGATTTCTGCCGGACTTTTTTTCGGCATCATCTACCTTCTCGTCGGATTTTGGGATACACTGGTCTTTGTTGTGTTTGTCGGAACCGGCTATTACATCGGTCGCAAGCTTGACCATAAGGAAGACTTGCGCGAAATACTGGATCGGATTCTGCCTGGCAAGTTTCGGTAACAAGAACGAGGGGAAAACTCCCCTGCTGACTTTAATTAGTAGGTGAATGGTATGAAGCGAAGAACAGCACGAGAAAAAGCAGTCCAATGCTTGTTTCAGATCGATATGGCCGAGGTGCCTGTAAAAGAAGCAATCGATCTGGTCATGGAAGAATCCGAGGAAAACGCGCAGTATTTGCGCTACTTGCTCGATGGAGTTTTGACCAACATGGCGGACATCGATGCAGAAATCAAAAAGTATTTGCGCGGCTGGCAGCTGGAGCGTATTGCCAACGTTGACCGCGCCATTTTGCGCCTTGCTTTTTATGAGATCATGTTTGAAGCGGATACGCCTGACAAGGTAGTCATGAACGAAGCGATCGAAATCGCGAAGCTGTTCAGTGACGATGCCTCCTATCGCTATATCAACGGTGTACTGGCGAGCTTCTTGCAATCCCGTGAAACGCAAAAGGCATAACAGGCAGGAGATACAAGCATGAGTAAGGTAATGTTGGGCATTGATACGAGCAATTACCGGACATCGCTGTGCTTGGCTCAGGAAGACGGCCGAATTGTTGCAGAAGCAAAACGCCTCCTCAAAGTGAAGGAAGGCAAACGCGGGCTGCAACAATCCGAAGCCGTCTTTCAGCATGTGATGAACTTGCCGGAATTAAGCGAGCAAATGAAGTGGAACGAGTATGAGATCGAAGCGATTTGCGTCAGTGAAAAGCCGCGGCCCGTCGATCAGTCGTACATGCCTGTGTTCAAGGTGGGAGAGGGCTTGGCCAAATCGCTGTCCACCTACCTGCGTGTTCCGCTGCATCTGACCACCCATCAGGAGGGGCATATCGCAGCGGGCGAGTACACAGCCGATGAGCGGCCAGAACAAGATCGCTTTTTGGCTGTCCATCTGTCAGGGGGAACGAGTGAGTTGCTGTTGTGCGAGCGTCACAGTGCCGGATATGCGATTGAAAAAATCGGCGGCACGATTGACCTGCACGCAGGGCAGTTGGTCGATCGGATCGGAGTGGCGCTCGGGATGGCATTTCCGGCCGGGCCGTACTTGGAGCAGTTGGCAAAAGAATCGACAGGGGAATTTCGTATCTCCTCGGCCGTGGACGGTTTGACCTTCAGCTTTTCCGGGCCGGAAGCATCCTTGCTGCGCGCCATTGAGCGCGGCGAGACGAGCCATGCGGATATTGCGCGGGCAACCGAGCAGTGTATCGCCAACGCGCTGGAAAAAACATTGCGGCACGCTGTTGAGCTGGGGCATCCAAGGGACATACTGATTGTGGGCGGGGTAGCTGCCAATCAGTACATGCGCGAGCGCCTGATCAAGCGTCTGCAGCATCCGGCGGTAAAAGCCAAGCTGTATTTTTGCGACCCTGTTTACTCCGGCGATAACGCCTACGGAGTGGCAATGCTTGGGTGGATGAAGCAAAAGACGAACATTAAATAATGATAAACTTTTTATGATTCGGCTTTACAGTTGCAAACGAAATCGGTACACTAATGGTATCGACGTTTAAGAAGGAGGCTTTTTCTCCATGACTGCAACCATTCTCCAAGGAAAAGAAGTAGCAAAAAGCATTCGCGAAGAACTCGCGGTTGAAGTGGCGGAACTGAAAAAACAAGGACTTGTCCCTGGACTGACTGTTGTGCTTGTGGGTGATGATCCCGCATCGCATTCGTATGTACGCGGAAAATCGAAAGGCTGCGAGGAAGTCGGCATCCGTTCCGAGCTGATTCTCAAGGAAGCTTCGACGACAGAAGAAGAGCTGCTGGGCATTATTCGGGATTTGAACGAAAATCCGAACGTTCATGGGATTTTGGTTCAACTTCCTCTGCCAGCCCATATTTCGGAGAAAGCGGTCATCGCTGCGATTCATCCGGAAAAAGATGTCGACGGTTTCCATCCGATCAACGTGGGCAACATGGTGCTCGGCAACGAAACATTGCTGCCTTGCACTCCGCATGGCGTCATCGAGCTGATCAAGCGGACAGGCACGGAGATTTCCGGCAAGCACGCCGTCGTCATCGGCCGAAGCAACATCGTCGGCAAGCCGGTATCGCTTTTGCTGCAACAGGAAAACGCAACTGTGACCATGTGCCATTCCCGCACGCAAAACCTGGAGGAGTTCACGACGAAAGCGGACATCCTCGTGGTAGCGACAGGCCGGGCGCATATGATCGGAAAAGAGCATGTAAAGCCGGGCGCAGTTGTCATCGACGTAGGGGTAAACCGGATCGATTCCGGGAAGCTCGTCGGGGACGTCAAATTTGACGAAGTGCAAGAGATCGCAAGCTTTTTGACTCCGGTACCTGGCGGTGTTGGCCCAATGACCATCACCATGCTGTTGAAAAACACGGTTGTGGCAGCGAGAAAGCAAGCGCAACTTTAGAGGAACGACTGAGGGAATGGATAGGGCCTGCGCTTTATCCATTTCTTTTTTGCATGCGTATACGAAAAGTCAATCAGACCAGGGCTTGAACAGAGGAGGGGCACATGGCTGCATCAAACATTTTGTCTGTCAGTGATCTGAACCGCTACATCAAGCTCGTCCTGGAAAAAGAGACGAACTTGCAAGACGTCTGGGTGAGGGGAGAAATCTCCAACTTCACGCATCACGCAAGCGGGCACATGTACTTTACCTTGAAGGACAACACATCGCGGATCAAGGTCGTGATGTTTGCCAGCTATAACCGCTTCTTGCGCTTTTTGCCCAAGGATGGAACGAAGGCGATCGTGCGCGGCTCCATCTCCGCTTTTGAACGGGACGGAGCGTATCAGCTCTATGCAAAAGAAATGCAGCCGGACGGTCTTGGCTCCTTGTACCTCGCTTTTGAGCAGTTGAAAGAAAAGCTGACCAAAGAAGGCTTGTTTGCTGCTGAGCGCAAGCGGACACTGCCGCGCTTCCCGAAAAGGGTCGGGGTCGTGACATCCCCGACAGGAGCGGCGATTCGCGATATTTGCACCACCATCCGCAGACGGTATCCGCAGGCGGAGATTGTCCTGTCGCCTGCCGTCGTGCAAGGGAAAGATGCCCCGGCATCGATCGTTTCGGCGATTCGGATTATCAATCAGCACCCTGACATCGACGTCTTGATCGTCGGCAGAGGTGGAGGCTCGATTGAAGAATTGTGGGCTTTCAACGATGAAAACGTGGCGCGGGCGATCGCCGGGTCGCCGATTCCGGTCATTTCCGCAGTCGGACATGAGACGGATGTGACGATCGCGGATTTCGTGGCAGACGTGCGGGCGGCGACGCCAACCGCAGCGGCAGAGCTTGCTGTCCCGCATTATTTGGAGTGGGTGGAGCGCGTTCGCCAGCTTGAAATCCGGATGCACAGGGCGGTGCGCAATCAGCTCGCAGAAGAGCGTACGCGGCTGGATCGGTTGAGCGGTTCGTACGCGATGCGTCAGCCGCAGCGCAGGCTGGAGGAAGCGGCAGAGCGGCTCGATCGGACGTATATGCGAATGCGCCAGGCGATGAAGCATTTGATGGAAAGAAGGCGGGAGCGCTACACGCGGCTTTCCGAACAGATCAAAAAATATCGGCTGTCGGATCAGGTCGGGGAGAGAAGGAAAGCGGTTGCGTCGATTCGCGCGCGTCTGGATGAAAAAATGCTGGCGCGGCTGAACCAGAACCGGATGGCTTTTGCTTCAAGGGTAGCCACTCTGGAGGCGCTCAGTCCGCTGGCGGTTATGAAGCGCGGCTTTTCGCTGGTGTACACGAATGATCAGCTGGTGAAGTCCGTGGAACAATTTGCCCCTGGCGATCAGATCGTGGTACGATTAAGTGATGGCAGTGCTACGGCACGGGTGGAACAGTTGAATCGGGAGGAGAAGCGCAATGGCTCGCAAGAAAACGGACCAAGAGACTGACATGCAGTTCGAAGAAGCGATGAAGCGGCTGGAAGAAGTCGTCGGGAAGCTGGAAGAAGGAGACATCCCGCTGGAGGAAGCAATTACGCTGTATCAAGAGGGCGTCACTCTCTCGCGTATTTGCGGACAGAAGCTGGATGCGATTGAAGCCAAAATCATTCAGCTGGTAGAAGAAGACGGCCAACTGAAGCAGAAGGCTTTTCGTGTGGAAGGGGAATAACGACATCGTGGATACATTCCAATCGTATTTGGCGGAAAAAACAGCCTACATTGAACAACATCTCACGCCTGCCCTGGAGCAGGAAGGCGTCCCGACCCATTTGTACGAATCCATGAAGTATTCACTCATGGCAGGCGGCAAAAGGCTTCGTCCGATGCTCGTTCTCGCTGTGCTGGAAGCGCTGGACAAACCGATGGAGCGCGGCGTTCCTTTTGCCGTTGCCCTGGAGATGATTCATACATACTCGCTGATCCACGATGATCTGCCAGCGATGGACGACGATGACCTGCGCCGTGGAAAGCCGACCAACCACAAAGTGTACGGTGAGGCGACCGCGATTTTGGCGGGCGACGCCCTCTTGACGCGCGCCTTTTCTCACGTAGCGGAAGCCTATCAGGAGCGGACAGATGTGACATCTGCGACGATTGTCAAACTGATTGCCGAGCTGGGCAAGCGCGCAGGCGCGACAGGCATGGTGGGCGGGCAGATGGCCGACATCGAAGGAGAGAGCAAGCAGCTCGATCTGAAGCAGTTGGAGTTCATCCATCGCCACAAGACAGGCGATCTGCTCGTGGCAGCGCTCAGGGGCGGAGGCTATTTGGCGGAAGCGAGCGAAGCGCAGATGGATGCTTTGACCCGCTACGGCGTCTGCATCGGACTGGCTTTTCAAATTCAGGACGACATCCTCAACGTGGAAGGGGACGCGGCAAAGCTGGGAAAAGCGGTTGGCAGCGACGCGGACCGGAACAAATCGACCTATCCTTCGCTGTTGGGACTTGCTGAGTCCAAAGAAAGGCTGTCTGCTTTGATCGCAGAGGCAAAAGCGGCTCTCGCCATTGCAGGCATCGAGCATTCCGCATTGAGCCCTTTGGCAGATTACGTTCAAAACCGCAACAAGTAAATGAAATGATAGGCAAAAAAGCTGGCATCCACGTGGGGTGCCAGCTTTTTGCTATGACAAGCGTCTCGACTTTTTTCATGAAATTGGCTGTGAGCGCTTGCGGTAAATAAAGCGGCCATGACCGTTCTGTTTTCTTGCGATTACAATTGCTTGTCGTCTATACCGTTCAGCCACGTCTCGATTTCACCGATGACCGACTGAATGCAACCGTCTTCAAACGGCGAGTACAGCTTCGCCACCTTCACCAGTTCCGTGAACGATTTGCTGCCGCCCTCTTTGCACAGTGTCAAGTAATCGGACCAAGCCTGTTCCGGGTTTTCCTGTGCCCGTTTCCAGAACTGGAAGGCACAAATTTGCGCCAATGTGTAATCGATGTAGTAGAACGGATCGCGGAAAATGTGTCCTTGCTGTTGCCAGAAGCCGCCTTCCTCCAAAAACTCGTTCTCGTCGTAATTGCGGTACGGCAAGTATTTGCGCTCGATTTCGCGCCAGGTGCGTTTGCGCTCCGCTGGAGTCATCTCCGGCTTTTCGTAGACGGCATGCTGGTATTCGTCGACCGCGACGCCATACGGAATGAACAGCAGCGAGCCGCTCAAATGCGAGAACTTGTACTTGGCGGTATCGTCCTCGAAGAACAGCTCCATCCAAGGCCAGGTCAAAAACTCCATGCTCATCGAATGAATTTCGCACGCTTCATACGTCGGGAAGTGGTACTCCGGTACTTCGTAACCGCGGCTGACGTACACCTGGAAGGCGTGGCCCGCTTCGTGGGTCAGCACGTCGATATCGCCGGAGGTGCCATTGAAATTGGCGAATATGTACGGCAGCTTGTACTTGCTCATGTAGGTGCAATATCCGCCTGTCGCTTTGCCTTTTTTGCTGAGCAAGTCCAGACATTCATTTTCCAGCATGAAGTTGTAGAAAGCATCCGTTTCCGGAGACAGCTGTTCGTACATCTTTTTCCCGTTTTCCACGATCCAGTCCGGGGAGCCTTTTGGCGTCGGATTGCCCGTAGCGAAGTCGAAGGCCAGATCGTAATACTTCATAACATCGACGCCAATCCGTTCGCGTTGACGTTCGACCAGCCGAGCGGCTACTGGCACGATTTGTTCCTCCACTTGACGGCGGAAGTTGGCCACCATTTCGGCGTTGTAGTCCGTCCGGTTCAAGCGTGCATAGGCCAGTTCCACGAAGGTGGTGAAACCGAGCTTTTTGGCGATCCGGTCGCGAACTTTTACCAGATTGTCGTAGATGCGGTCCAGTTCTTCGGTATGCTTGCTCAGAAACTCGTACTTCGCTTCGTTTGCTTTCTTGCGCATGTTTCTGTCCGTGGACGTCTGGAACGGGAGCAGCTGCGGAAGCGTGCGCTCTTCGCCTTCAAACATGATTTTCGCCGAGGCGATCAGGGCAACGTACTGGCTCGCCAGACGGTTCTCTTCCTGCAAATCGGCAACAACTTCAGGAGAGAAGGTGCGCAGAGTTGTCTCGGCAATGCGGAAAAGCTGGGCGCCCCATTTTTGTTCCAGCTCGGAGCGGAAAGCGGACTGGGTGATGGCGGCGTAGTAACGTGAAATGATCCCTTGATACACAGGGCCTGCTTCATCCCAATAGTCTTGCTCTTCTTTGTAAAAAGGGTCCTCCGTATTGATCGTATGGCGAATTTGCGCCACTTCTCGCGCAGATTCCACCTCTTGCCGCAGCTCGTTCAACTGTCCCATTACCTTGTCTTGCTCTTCAAAGCTGGCCGCTTGTTGAAACGCTTCCAACAGGCTGGAAAATCGTTCTTCGACATTTGCCATGTCGACGCGTGTGTACGGTATTTGCGAGAACTTCACGGGAGTCCACCTCGATTTCTTGAATTTGAATGATCCATTTTATTTTACCAGAATGTAGCAGGAAATTGCGTGCAAGATTGCGCTTGCTGATCAAAAGTGGTGTTTTTATGAAGAAACCGTTATAATGAATCAAGTTGAATTTCAGCGGAGTTTAGGCTTCGGGCAACACCGAAGAAGCCTAGTTTTCCATGGGGTGGATTGAAATGCAGCATGCACAATCGCCGGAGAACGAACAGTGGAAAGTGAGGAATACCAATGCTGCTTACTACCATAAATGATCCTCAAGACCTGAAAAAGTGCACTTCGCAGCAGTTACATACGCTGGCATCCGAAATCAGGCAATTTCTCGTCGAGACGCTCTCCCAGACAGGCGGCCATCTTGCGCCCAACCTCGGAGTAGTGGAGCTGACGCTTGCTTTGCACTACGTGTTCAACAGTCCCAAGGACAAGCTGATTTGGGATGTCGGGCATCAGGCATACGTACATAAAATGTTGACTGGCCGCCGGGAGATGTTTCCGACTTTGCGCCAGTACAAAGGGCTGTGCGGCTTCCCGAAAATGATCGAAAGCCCGCATGACGTCTGGGAAACCGGACACAGCAGCACCTCCTTGTCGGCAGCGATGGGGATGGCAACGGCCCGCGATTTGAAAAAAGAAAAAAACCATGTCGTGGCGGTTATCGGCGACGGCGCGCTGACGGGTGGAATGGCGCTGGAAGCGTTGAACCATATCGGTCACGAACGCAAAAATGTCATCGTCGTGCTGAACGACAACGAAATGTCGATTGCTCCGAACGTAGGCGCCCTGCACAACTACCTGGGTAAAATTCGCTCCACGGAAAACTACCAGTGGGCGAAGGACGAGGTTGAAGGGCTGTTGAAGTCCATTCCGGCTGTCGGCGGCAAACTGGCATCGATTGCCGAGCGCTTCAAAGACAGCATGAAGTATTTGCTCGTGTCCGGCGTTCTATTCGAGGAGCTTGGCTTCACGTACATCGGGCCGATCGACGGTCACAACTTGGATCTTTTGGTCGATACGCTGAAAACGGCGAAGCAGACCAAAGGGCCGGTACTGATCCACGCGATCACGAAAAAAGGCAAAGGCTACGCGCCAGCCGAAGCGGATTCCGTGAAGTGGCACGGCATCGGCACGTACAAGATCGAGTCTGGAGACACGCCAAAATCCGCTCCGACGTACACCTCGGTGTTTGCCGATACGATGATCGAGCTTGCTGCCGAGTACAAGTCGCTGGTGGCGGTTACTCCTGCCATGCCAGCAGGCTCCGGCCTGATTCCGTTCGGACAAAAATACCCGGATCGCCTGTTTGACGTAGGGATCGCGGAGCAGCATGCTTGTACCTTTGCGGCTGGCCTTGCGACACAAGGCTTGAAGCCAGTGCTTGCGATCTACTCGACCTTTTTGCAAAGAGCGTACGACCAACTGATTCACGACGTTGCCCGGCAAAAGCTGAACGTGGTGTTTGCCGTCGACCGCGCAGGACTCGTCGGTGCAGACGGGGAGACGCATCAAGGGATGTACGACATTGCCTTCATGCGTATCATTCCGAACATGGTCATCATGGCACCAAAAGACGAGAACGAGCTGCGCCACATGATGAAAACAGCGATGGAGTACGACGGGCCGATTTCGTACCGTTATCCGCGTCTGCCGGCTCGCGGCGTGACGCTCGATAAAGAGTTGCAAGCTTTGCCGATCGGGAAGGCAGAAATCGTCCGCGAAGGGAAAAAGGTAGCGATTTTGTCCTTTGGCCATGTATTTGAGATCGCGGAGCAGGCGGTCAACCAGCTGAATGCGGAAGGAATCAGACCGATGCTGGTAAACGCCCGCTTTTGCAAGCCGCTGGATGAGGAGTTGCTGTTCAGGCTGGCGAAGGAAGGCTACGACATCGTGACTGTGGAGGAAGGCTCGGAGATGGGCGGATTCGGCAGCGCGGTTATCGAATGTTACAATCGGGCGGGCTACTATGGCATGAATGTGCAGATCGTGGCTGTCCCTGATTATTTTGTAGAACACGGCAGTGTAAAAGAACAGCGTCAAGAGGTTGGGCTGACAGCGGAGAACATCGCTTCCCGTGTACGCGCCTTGATGCCGATATCGAAGGGTGTACTGGAAGCATGAGCGTGAGAAAAGAACGAATCGACGTTTTGCTCGTCGAGCGAGGTCATTACGAGACTCGGGAAAAAGCAAAAGCAGCCGTGATGGCGGGACTGGTTCAAGTGGCCGGGGAGCGATGTGACAAGCCCGGCACGAAATTCACCGAGGATGTCGCCATCACGGTCAAAGGCGAGGTTCATCCGTACGTCAGTCGCGGCGGACTGAAGCTAGAGAAGGCATTAAAAGTATTTGGCATCGACATGACGGACAAAGTCATGATGGACATCGGCGCTTCCACAGGCGGGTTTACGGACTGTGCCTTGCAAAATGGCGCACGCCTCGTCTATGCAATCGATGTCGGCTACGGACAGCTCGCCTGGACGTTGCGCCAGGATGAGCGGGTTGTCGTCATGGAGCGGACCAATTTCCGCCATATGGACCCGGACGCTTTCGAACAGGAACGTCCGGATGCCGCTTCGATTGACGTGTCGTTTATTTCGCTCCGGCTGATTTTGCCTGTCTTGTACCGTTTTTTGAAGCAGGATGGCGATGTCGTCGCGCTGGTCAAGCCGCAGTTTGAAGCGGGCAAGGACAAGGTCGGGAAAAACGGCATCGTCCGCGAACCGCAAGTGCATGAAGCGGTGCTGACAGACATCGGCCAGTTCGCCAGCGGCCTCGGATTTGCGCTGAAAGGGCTGGACTTTTCTCCGATCACAGGGGGAGAGGGCAATATTGAATTTGTTATGCATGTGACCAAAAGCGCTGGCGGCATGAACGCCGAAGAATGGCTGAAGCTCGTCAGCGATGTGGTCGCGCAGGCTCATGCCAAATTAAAATAGGGACAAAAAACAAAAGCCTCGGGAGTTTTGTTGCAAACGAGGCTTTTTATTTATGCATGAAAAGTTGTATACTTGTATAAGGATTTCCAACCAACCAGTTTGGGGTGGACCATGTGAAGAAGATAGGAATTATTGCAAACAAAGGAAAGCCCGAGGCCAGAATTGTGGCGCGGGAGCTTGTCTACCTCCTGGAGGTCAGGGGAGCGAATGTATTGCTGGACGAGACGATTGCATCTGATTTAGGGCGCGCGGAATTGGGCGCTCCGATTGAGGAGATCGGTAACCATGCCGACCTGGTCTGTGTGCTTGGCGGTGACGGGACCTTGCTCGGCATCGCACGCAAGCTCGCCGGGAGATCGATCCCCATTTTCGGGATCAATCTCGGTACATTGGGCTTTTTGTCAGAAGCAGAGCCGGAGCACTTGCCGCTTGCCGTCGACAATTTGCTTTCAGGCAAGTACGACATTGAGGAACGGGCCATGCTGGAAGCAGCTCTCGTCCGCAAAGGCAGCACGCTTGGGACATACACAGCGATGAATGATATCGGGATCGCCAAAGGGTCTTTTTGCCGCATCATTCAATGTGCTGTTTACTTGGATGACGAATATGTCGCGACTTTCAGCGGCGATGGTGTCATCGTGTCGACTCCGACAGGGTCGACAGCGTATTCCTTGTCAGCTGGCGGGCCTATCGTCGCCCCGAATGTGGATATGCTATTATTGACTCCGGTAGCGCCGCATTCGCTGACAGCGCGGCCAATGGTGCTGTCTGGCAACCAGACGATTCGCGTGGAAGTCGACGCCATCCATCAGGAGATGGGGCTGTCGATTGACGGCCAGTTCGGCTATCGACTGGAGGGCGGCGATCATATTTACATTAAAAAGTCTCCGTACGTCACACCGCTGATCAAGTGGAAAAAGGGCGGCTTTTTTGAAGCAATACGCACGAAACTACAAGGTGAATGGGAGTAATCCATATGAACAAGGGGCAACGACATATCCGTATTCGGGATATCATCAGTAACCAAGAGGTAGAAACTCAAGACGAACTGGTGGAGCGTCTGCGCGCTGCTGGATTCAACGTCACGCAGGCGACCGTATCCCGAGACATCAAGGAATTGCATCTCGTGAAGGTGCCACTCCCTGATGGGCGATATAAATATTCCATGCCTGCTGAACAAAAGTTTAACCCGATGCAAAAGCTCAAACGGATGATGGTCGACTCTTTCGTCAGCATTGACCAGGCAGACCATTTTATCGTGCTGAAAACCCTTTCCGGTCATGCAAATGCGGTAGCCGAGCTGATCGACAACCTGCCGTGGGACGAGATCATGGGAACGATCAGTGGAGACAATACCATTTTGATCATTTGCCGTTCCAAGGAAAATACAGCGGAAGTCACAAAGCGTTTCATGGAAATGCTGTAGAAGGTGGTCGCAACAGATGCTAGTGGAACTCTCTATCCGAAATTTTGCCATCATTAAATCGGTTACGGTCTCGTTTCAACGCGGGTTGAACATCCTGACAGGGGAAACCGGCGCCGGAAAATCGATCATCATCGATGCGCTCGGACTGCTGCTCGGTGGTCGTGCGTCCGCAGATTTTGTGCGCTACGGCGAGTTGCGCGCAGAGGTGGAAGGGCTGTTTGAACTGCCTGCGGGCCATCCTGCGCTTGCGGTGTGTGCCAGCGTAGGTGTGCAAGTAGAGCAAGACGGCATGCTCGTCGTCCGCCGGGACATTTCCAACCAGGGAAAAAGCATTATTCGTCTGAACGGCCAACTGGTGACGCTTGCCATGCTGCGCGAGCTTGGACCTTGGCTGGTCACGGTTCACGGCCAGCACGACACGCACATGCTGATGCAGGCGGACAAGCATATCAACTGGTTGGATGCGTACGGCGAAGTTGCTTTGGGAGCGGCGAAGCAGGAATACGGCAAACTGTACTCCTCCTACCGGAAAACGCGACAGGATCTCGAACGGATGGCCCGCAACGAACGCGAGCTGGTACAGCGCATAGACCTTTTGCAATACCAGCTTGACGAAATCGAAAGCGCTTCGCTTACTCCGGGTGAGGACGAGAAGTTGCTGCAGCAGCGCAAAAAGTGGATGAACATTGAGAAGGTTTACGCGACCGTCCAGGACGCCTACCGCTCGCTGCACGGCGATCAGAAGGGCATGGATTGGCTCGGTCACGCCATGGGAGAGCTGGAGCGCGGCGTGATCTACGAGGAGCAGCTTGCGCCGATTTTGGAGACGGTGCAGTCTGCGTATTACCAGATTGAGGACGTGGTGCACAAGCTGCGCCAGCTTTCGTACCATCTGGACTTTGAACCGGAGCAGCTGGCAGAAGTAGAGCGCAGGCTCGACCAGATTCAGTCCTTGAAGCGCAAGTACGGAAAAAGCGTGGATGACATTTTGGAGTATGCAGCGACCATCTCCGACGAGCTGGACGAAATGCATCACTATGAGGATCGGTTGCAACAGGTGGAAAAACGGCTGCAGGAGCTGGCGGCTGATTTGGCTGTCGAGGCGCTGGAGCTGTCCGTCATTCGTCAGGAATGCGCCACGAAGCTCGCGCAGGAAATCGAGCAGCAGCTGAAAGAGCTGCATATGGAACGGGCGCGTTTTGCCATCGACGTCAGACAAACCCCTGATGAAGAAGGCGTTGAAATCGAAGGCATCAAGCGGCTCGTGGATGCGAATGGCATGGACCAGATCGAGTTTTTGATTTCGCCAAACCCGGGGGAACCGTTGCGGCCGTTAGCGAAAATCGCTTCTGGCGGGGAGCTGTCCCGCGTCATGCTGGCGATCAAGACGATCCTGGCTGGAACCGATCAGGTCGAGACGCTGATTTTTGACGAGGTAGACACGGGAGTCAGCGGCAGAGCGGCCCAGGCGATTGCGGAAAAGCTCGCCCGCGTCGCGCAAAAACGGCAAGTGCTGTGCATTACGCATTTGCCGCAAGTAGCTTCCATGGCGGATGCCCATTTTCTGATCAAAAAGGAAATGAGCGAAAACGAGACGAAAACGATCGTGACGAAGCTGTCGGAAGAAGAGACGGTGACAGAGCTTGCCCGCATGCTGAGCGGGGCAGAAGTAACGGCAAAAACAGAAGAGCACGCGCGGGAAATGATTTTGCTCGGGCGGGAAAGAAAGGCTGTCAACTAAGCTTTGGTTGGCAGTCTTTTTTATGGGCAAAAAGATTGCAGCTGGCTAACAAACATGAGTCAATTTCCTGACATAATCCGCTTGGCTGGGGGCAACATTAAAGGTACACAAGGTGGAGGTGTCTCTTTGTAGGTGTAGGTAGGGAACGGTAGGAGTGATTGCTGGTGATCCGACAAAACAAAAGAAAATGGATGGGAAGTCTCCTTCTCCTCATCACGGCGCTTGTCGTGAGTTCCACCCCGTTTCGCGATCTGTCCTCCTTTCCCCGCGAATTGCGCTTGATGGAAGGGTCTCTGGAAGAACTCAAGGTCTCCGTGCCGGTGATGGGCACGCTAATCAACAGCAATCCCGACATTTTGCACGTCAACGGGACGGAAGCGCGCGAAGTATCCGTTGATCTGAGCCAGCCTATGTCCGTAGAGCCGCGCAGAGCTGGGGAAGCACAATTGCAAGTAAAATGGCGAAACATTCCGCTGACAGCTGTCAAAGTAAATGTGCTGCCGGATTTGCGTCTGTACCCTGGTGGACAGTCGATCGGGGTCAAGCTGCAAACGGCGGGGGTATTGGTTGTCGGTCATCATCTCGTGGACAATGGCAAAAGCAAGTCTTCCCCTGGCGAGCAGGCAGGTATTCACGTCGGCGACATGATTGTCAAAATGAATGATCTGTACATCAATGACATGAATGAAGTCAAAAAGCTGATCAACGAAGCCGGAAAAAAGAATAGCACGGTACAGCTTTTGGTCGTGCGCGGAAAAGAAAAGCTGAATCTGACGCTCCAACCGGCAAAAGACCAAAAAGACGGGGAGTACCGGATGGGACTGTACATTCGCGATTCGGCTGCCGGAGTAGGCACCCTGACCTTCTACGATCCCAACTCCAAAGCGTACGGAGCACTGGGGCACGTCATTTCCGACGTCGATACAGGCCAGGCTATCGTAGTCGGGGATGGGCAAATCGTGCAGGCAAGCGTGACGTCCATCGAAAAAGGGCAGAGCGGCAATCCCGGAGAGAAATTCGCCCGCTTTTACAACGAAAGCGAAGTGCTGGGGAACATCACCAAAAATACACCGTTTGGCATTTTCGGCAAAATGAAGGACGAACCGAAGCGCAGCTATTACCGCGAGCCGCTCCCGGTAGCGCTTGCCGAGCAAGTCGTGGAAGGCCCGGCGAAAATCCTCACCGTCGTCGAAGGGCAAAAGGTGGAGGAGTTCGATATCGAGATCGCCAACGTCATCAAGCAGCATTTTCCGGCGACAAAAGGCATGATCATCAAGGTAACGGACAAACGCCTGCTGGAAAAAACGGGTGGCATTGTCCAAGGGATGAGCGGCAGCCCGATCATTCAAAATGGAAAAATCGTCGGAGCGGTCACGCACGTCTTCGTCAACGACCCGACATCCGGCTACGGCTGCTACATTGAGTGGATGCTGCAGGACGCAGGCGTGCAGGTGCGCAATGCGCCGCAATCGAACGCCAAAACCGGGCAGGCTGCCTGAGAATACGAAGAGACGAGCCGTCACGCCAATCAAGCGAGGCGGCTAATTTCATGCTGTCAAGTCTCTCTGCTCGACATGTATAACCTTCCACTGGAACAAAGCCAGCTTGCATGGTAAAGTCGTGGAGGCTCTTGACGAATGAAGGAAAAAGGAAGGTATTCTTTGTCGAAATATCAGTAAAATCATTCAATCTTTCGTCATAGGCAGGAATGAATATGCCTTTGTCGAATTATTTTTCTCAGAGAAAAAGATGGTATGGACTTATCGTTTGTAGAAATGAAAACCTCTAGAACGCCACCTTCTTTCCAAAAGACCGTCCATTGTTAGGAGGAACGACCTTGAGCAAGATTGAAGTGTTGTTGGCAGATGATAACCGAGAATTTGTAAGCCTGTTAGAAGAGTATATCAGCAGCCAGTATGACATGAACGTCATTGGCGTCGCGTACAACGGCAATGAAGTTGTGCGTTTGCTGCAGGAGCGAGTACCGGATGTACTGATTTTGGACATTATCATGCCCCACTTGGATGGCCTCGCCGTCCTGGAGCAAATCCAAGCCATGCGGTTAAGCCCGCAGCCCAAAATTATTATGCTGACAGCATTCGGACAGGAAGAGATTACGAAAAAAGCGGTTGAACTGGGAGCTGCCTACTACATCCTCAAGCCGTTTGACATGGAGGTCCTTGCGCAGCGCATCCGCCAGATCATCACAACGAAGCCAGCCTCCTCCTTCGTCACATCGGTGAAGCCACAGTCCACCCTGCAAGTGCGGGGCCGCAACCTGGACGCCAGCATTACGAGCATCATCCACGAAATCGGAGTGCCCGCACACATCAAAGGCTATTTGTATTTGCGCGAAGCGATCACGATGGTGTACAACGATGTCGAGCTGCTCGGTTCGATCACAAAAGTCCTGTACCCGGACATCGCCAAAAAATTCAACACAACGGCAAGCCGCGTAGAACGCGCCATCCGCCACGCAATCGAAGTCGCCTGGTCCCGCGGGAATCTCGATTCAATTTCCAGCCTGTTTGGATACACGATTTCGAACACGAAGGCGAAGCCGACCAACAGCGAGTTTATTGCGATGGTCGCGGATAAGTTAAGGATTGAGGCGAAGATTAGTTAGGGATAGAAATATCACGGGTTTGAGTCACATGGAGTATTATCCCACCTTCTCGATTAGGTAGATGTAATCAACGAATTTTTCAGATGTAGTCCATCGGCTCATTTGAACGAAATGTAAAATACAAAAAGGACACTAGCACACCAGCTAGTGTCTTTTTGTATGGATCGGACGAAAATCATATTTGGCCACTTTGTAATTCTTCAACAAGTCGAAGGTTGTGGAAATCTTTGGTATGATGAGAAGGGGTAGTTAATCCAAAGAGTTCTCAGATTATTTAACTTGCCTGACTCACTCAATACTCGCGCAAGCAAAGAGCAAGATAAAACGATGACTTGATTCAATTTGAAAATGAGGAGCCCAGCAAATGGAGCGCAAATTACTAGGTCAAGTAGGAGTAGACTCAGGTCAATTGGTTATTATCGATCCGCGTTACATTGAGAGTGAATGGAAAGGAACAGGGTCAATTCTTGGTGTTGATTATTGGGGCCAGGCACAAGAAAAAATTTATAGACTGTTAAAAGACGATGGCATTGAGTCAGAAAAGCTTGGTGGAAAATATCGGGTAATGACAGAAGAGGCTGAAACCCTTATTAAAAAAATCGAGTTTTTAGCAAATGACATGAAACAGTTGAATAAGAATATTGACGGTTGGGGAAAACGAATTGTCAAAGTGGAAATAGAGTTATTGGATGATGAGTATCTTCAAAAAATAAATGAGCATTTCGGAATCAAATAAAAACAAATTTTCAATAGAAAAGGAAGAGAGTATCTATGTATGTCAACTCTGTAGAAGAGGCCATTTTCAAAGTGAAAACGGTAGGGGAATGCAAGATAAACGATAAGTTTTTACTCCCATCCGTGATTGATCAACTGAACCGACTAGGTATTAAGCATGATATCCAGCATACTTCTTTAGATTGGACAATTAAGGGCAAATGAAAAACATAAATAAGCCACAAAGCGAGGTGCCAAATGGAAAACCCAAAAGAACAATGCCCAAAATGCGGGTGCAGTGAGATCGGAAAAGGGAAACCGTCCGGGGATGCGAGAATATTCCCCGTAGACAAGTTTTTTGTTCTCGGTTCTCTCATCACTTATCACATATGTACGGGCTGCGGCTATGTCATTGAAAGTTACGTTGAAAATCCGGCTAAATTTAAAAAGTAAAATGGTTCATGAAAAAATAAACGCCAAGCTGGCCGCACCAGAACTCGGCGTTTTTGTTCTTTTCAAAAAACAATTACAGCACCATGGATAATCCTGTAAAATATATACTAGGAATCAAACAAACCATCCCCAAAAACGCACCCAAAAAAGGAGTAAACATGGCAACTTACTTCCCTACCATCGTCCTGCTGCTCGGTGTGATCGTCACGATCTTTACCGTGAAATTTCCCGCCTATCGCCAATTGACCCTGATCAGCGGAGGAGCATTGTCCTGCGTCGTTGTGATGATCAAGCCCGATTTTTGGCCGCTGGGCCTTGGACTGCTCATCGTCACCTACCTTGTGGAAGGTTGGAAGCTCTACCGGAACAGGAACAAAGGAAAATAATCCGCCGCGAACTGCCGCAGTCGCTTGAACGACACGAAGAAGTATGTACAATAGAAAACATACAACCCACTAAAAGCGAGGAAGGTGTTGCAGCATGCGCAATTTAGATGAAATTCTCGCATTTAACCGTGATTTTGTAGCGAATCGTGAGTATGAAAAATACCAGACAACCAAGTTTCCCGACAAACGCTTGGTAGTTCTCTCCTGCATGGACACGCGTCTGGAGGAGTTGCTGCCGAAGGCCATGAACATGCGCAACGGCGACATCAAGCACGTAAAGAGCGCGGGGGCGATCGTATCGCATCCGTTTGGAAGTATTATGCGCAGTATTCTTGTGGCGATTTATGAACTGAATGCCGAGGAAGTGATCGTCGTCGGCCATTACGACTGTGGGATGAGCGCCATCGACAGCAAGCGCACCATGGCGAAGATGCTGGAAAAAGGCGTTTCTGAGCAGACTTTCTCTACGCTGCAACACGCAGGAATCAATCTGCACAAATGGCTCCACGGGTTCGACCGGGTGGAGGACAGCGTGAGAAACAGCGTGGAGACGATTAAAAAGCATCCGCTGCTGCCAGCCAATGTCGATGTCCACGGATTGCTGATCGATCCGGCGACAGGCCGCCTGGATGTTGTGGTGAATGGCTACGAGCGAACGGAAGCTAGTGAATGATCCCAAGCTTGTCACGGTCTCAAGGCGGACCTTTTTACAGCGTTCGATGAAGTGGCTGGGTGGCTTGATTGGAGTCGGTCTGGCTGCTGGTACATACGGATATGCATGGGAGCGAACCTGGCTGCAAATCGAGCGGATGACACTCCGACTGCCCAGACTGCCAGACGCCTTTAGCGGCTGCAAGTTGATCCAGTTCAGCGACGCGCATCTGGGACACTATTTCAAGCCGGAGCAACTGCAAGGCATTGTCGACCTGATCATGCGCGAGCAGCCGGATATTATTTGCTTTACGGGCGATATTGTCGATGAAGAGACGCGCCCCTTTTTTGCCGCTATCCCCATCCTGGCGCAGCTTCAGGCGCCGATGGGGAAGTTTGCGGTATTGGGCAACCACGATTACCGGGCGGGTCAGCAGCACGGGATTCGCCAAGGGTGGATATCTGCCGGGTTTGCAGTGTTGGACAACCGCAATGTGGCTATTCGCCAAAAGGCAGACACCTTGTACATAGCGGGAATAGACGATGCTCTAAATGGCGTGCCGGATTTGCCGAAAGCGCTGATCGGGATTCCCGAGGGAAGCAGCGTAATTTTGCTCGCCCATGAGCCGGACGTAGCGGACGAAGCGGCGTTGTATCCGATTGATTTGCAATTGTCTGGACATAGCCACGGCGGGCAGGTGCGGTTGCCTTTTGTCGGGCATGTCTTGACGCCCAAGCTTGCGAACAAATACGTCAACGGCTTGTATCTCGCGGGCGAAAGCGAAATGCAAGTCTATGTGAACAGAGGGCTGGGCACGACGATTTTGCCTGTCCGGTTTTTGTGCAGGCCCGAGCTGACCGTGTTGACTTTGCATCAATAAGCATCTTTGATCCATTGGACGAATTGCTGAAAAGCGTCGTCCTCTTTTTTTTGATGCAAATAGGCGATGAGCGTCGGGCGCTGCAAAGTTCCTTCTGCTATATCGTGGGCGACCAGTCTGCCTTCCTCTACCTCGCGCAAAATGGTTCGCTCCGGCAGCATCGTGATTCCGAGCTGGCGTTCGACCATTTTTTTGACGGCGCTGAAGCTGTCCAGCTCCATGATGACGTTTGGAAAAATGCTGTTGCGCGCCAGAAAATGATCGATGCGCTGGCGATAGGGGGCGGTATGGTTGCCGAACAAAATCATCTCCTGCGACCCCCAGCCGGAAAAGCCGGGAAAATGATTGGCCCAAGGATGCTCGGGCGACATGACGAGCAAAATCCGGTCGCTGGGCAAAAACTCCTGGTGGATGTGCGGGTGATACATTTCGCTGCCGAGAAAGGCGATATCGGCTGTTCCGGTCAAGAGGGCGCTGAGTGATTCTTCATACAGCGTAGAGCGCACGTAACAGGTGAAACCGGGATTGGCCTGGCGGTATTCGCCGATCAGGCGGGGAAGCTCGTAGGCGACAAATGCTTTTCCGGCGACGATCGTCATCGACTGGGCTTGCTCCTTTTGTTCGATGAAAGAGCGCATCTGCTCGACGATCGAGGCGGCAACAGGCAGCAATCTGCGGCCTTCTCCGGTCAGACTTACGCCAGAGGCGGTTCGCACAAACAGCGGACTGCCGATTTGCCGTTCCAACTGCTTGAGCCGATGGGTCAAAGTAGATTGGGCCAGAAACAGCGCCTGTGCAGCCCGATTGATGGACCCGTGGTGGGCGATGGTCAAAAACACTTCCAAACTTTCTTTGTCCACGAACGCCCCTCCTATCTAAAAACTCGATAACTGGTTATCAGTATTCTATAACAAAACCGCCAACGATTGGAATAGAATACAAGCAGGAGGTGGAACGATGGATAGAAGCGATGAAGTAAAACACGCGGTACAAGAGCAATTCGGCAAAAATGCGCAGCAGTATGTAGAAAGCAAGACACACGCCCAAGGAGATGACTTGCAACTTTTGGTGCAATGGCTCGCTCCGCAGACAAGCTGGAAGGTGCTCGACATCGCCACAGGTGGCGGGCATGTCGCCAGGACGCTTGCGCCGCACGTTGCGCAAGTAGTGGCAACGGATCTGACGCGCCCTATGCTTGCAGCGGCGGCACAAGCCAACCAGGCGGAAAACAACATTTTGTACGTCCAGGCTGACGCGGAGTCGCTGCCGTTTCTGAACGAGTCGTTCGATCTGGTCACTTGCCGGATCGCGGCTCACCATTTCCCCGACCCGAGCGCTTTTGTCCGGGAAGTCAGTCGCGTGCTGCGACCGGGCGGCTGGTTCCTTTTTATCGACAACGTTTCGCCGGAAGCAAACGAGCTGGCAAGCTTCGTGAACCTTGTCGAGCAAACACGCGATCCGAGCCACGTTCGCTGCCTTTCTGTCACGGAGTGGAGAGAGCTGCACAGCGCGCATGATTTGGTCGAGTGCAAGCAACGGCTACGCAAAAAGCCATTTGCCTTTTTGCCGTGGGTGCAAAGAACGTCCGAGTCGCCCGAGCAAGAAAAAGCCGTGGAGCAGATGCTGCTTGCTGCCCCGAAAGACATCCAAGCTTATGTAGGATTGCAGATCGAGCAAGGAAGAGTCATGACCTACCAGATTGACGAATGGATGGTCATGTGCCAAAAACAGGGAGGAACACAACATGACACAAACATTTGAATGGGTAGGATTGGATCACATTCAGCTCGCAGCGCCACCGGGAGCCGAGGAGGAGGCGCGGCGCTTTTTCACCGGATTGCTCGGGATGCCGGAAGTGCCCAAGCCGGAAAAGCTTCGGGCGCGGGGAGGAGCCTGGTTTCGCTGTGGAGCGCAGTTGATTCACCTCGGGATTGAACAAGGTTTTATTCCCGCGAAAAAGGCGCATCCTGCCTTTGTTGTGCAAAATATTGAAGCGCTGATCGCCCACTTGGAAAAAGCAGGCGTCCCGCTCCGGCTCGACGACGAGATTCCTGGACTGATCCGCTTTTTCACCGAAGATCCATTCGGCAACCGATTGGAGTTCATGGAGGCGAAGTAGCATGAAAATGGATTTCCACGCGCAGGAAAATAAGGAAAGCTATACAGGCAGAGCGGCAGACGACACATGGGCGAGCACGATGCTCTCCATCGTCGACCCTTCGCAAAAACGGGTGGTCGATCTTGGCTGCGGTGGCGGGATTTACAGCAAGGCATGGGCAAAGCTGGGGGCAGGCAGCGTCACAGGAGTCGACTTTTCGCAGGTCATGCTGGAAGCGGCGCAAAAAGAGTGTGCAGACGAACCGGGCATCTCGTTTGTCCATGGTGACGCCCTGCACACAGGACTGCCGGAGCGAAGCGCGGATATTGTTTTTGCCAGAGCGCTCATCCACCATCTTGACGATCTGAACGGATTTTTCGTCGAGGTGAAGCGCATCCTCGCACCTGACGGAATCTGCCTGATCCAAGATCGGACGCTGGAAGACTGTGCTGTTCCGGCTTCGCCTGAGCACTTGCGCGGTTATTTTTTCGAGCAATTCCCGCGCTTGCTGGAAGTGGAGGCAAAACGGCGACCAAAAGAACAGCAAGTAAGGCAAGCCATGCAGCAGGCAGGGCTGGAGCAAATCCAGATGCGTTCGCTGTGGGAGGTCAGGCGTGTGTATGACGACATCGCTGTTTTGCAGGCCGATTTGCGCTCGCGCAAAGGCCGTTCCTTGCTGCATGAATTGACAGACGGCGAGCTGGAGCAACTGATTTCCGCTATTTCTGCGAAAATGGCAGGACAACAACCGATTTATGAACAAGACCGCTGGAGCATCTGGATAGGCAAAAACATTTGTGGCACAATAAAATAAAGGAATTGTGAATTTGTTTGTCACAAATTTGGATATGCTTGTCTCTTAATAGGCAAGGAGATATAATAATATTGCCATTGTATTATCGGTTAGCGTCATCATGGTGAAGGAGTTGTCGTACATGAAGATTGTGTTGTTTGATTTCCTGATGTTCGTCTTCACGTTCTTTATTGCTTGGGGCTGTCTTAACTCGATCAAGGCGAAGAACAAATTCGCGATCGGATTTGGCGTGGTTTCGCTGGTAGTATTCCTGTTTGCTGACGGCTTGATTATTTACTACATAACCAAGGGAGCCTAGTCGACCAGGCCAGCGTTTCCGCCAGAAGAGAGGTTGTGCGATACATGCACAGCCTCTTTTTTTGCATGCTCCGAGGAAATTTTTAGCATACTAATGGCTGGAGGTGGAAAAGATGGGCAAGCGAAAAAGCCGCGGTTTTCTTACCTATACGGGAGTGATTGCTGCGGATCGAAAAACGAAGCAGCTTTGCAAGCGGCTCCACCCCCACCAGATCGCTGTCATCGATCATCCGGATGTGGATGAAATGGCAGCGCGATCGCTATTGGAAGCGGGAACGCGGGTGATTGTCAATCTTGCCCCTTTTATGACCGGACAGTATCCAGCCGAAGGAGCGCGATTGTTGCTTGGCGCGGGCGTGGCTTTGTTTGAGGCAGAGTCCGATTCAGCCCAGCCGATCCCGACAGCCTGGGAAGCGTGGGACGGCCAGGATGCCGCGATCCGCGATGGCCGGCTGGAATTGCGGCGAGAAGCGCAATGGGAAATGGTGCTGCCGCTTCGCGAAGTAAGAATGGACGTCGTGGTCAGCAAATGGGCCGAGGCGCAAAGCAGACTGGATGACACCCTTTCTTTATTTATAGATAACACGCTGCTTTACGCGCAAAAAGAAAAAGACTTGTTTCTGAAGCCGCTGCACGCCACGCCGCTGAAAACGCCATTGGAAAAAAAGCATGTCGTGGTCGTTGTGCGCGGCAAGCACTACAGGGAAGACTTGCAGACGCTCTCGTCGTACATCCGCGAATACGATCCGGTTTTGATCGGAGTCGACGGTGGCGCGGACGCGCTGTTGCAATCGGGGTACAAGCCCGACCTGATCGTAGGCGATATGGACAGCATCTCTGATAAAGCTTTGCAATGCGGTGCAGAAATCGTTGTGCATGCCTATGTGGACGGCACTGCGCCGGGGAAAGCGCGAGTCGAGCGGCTGGGGATGGCTCACCACGTGCTACCTGCTCCGGGGACAAGCGAAGATGTCGCCATGCTTTTGGCCTACGAAAATCAGGCCGAGCTGATTGTGACGATCGGGGCGCATACGAACATGATTGATTTTCTGGAAAAGGGACGCAAAGGGATGGCGAGCACGCTTTTGGTGCGGACGAAAATCGGACCGAGGCTGATCGACGCCAAAGGGGTCAGTCAGCTGTACCAGCCTTCCGGGTCGTGGAAGCTGTGGGGCTGGTGTCTCGCTGCGATGCTTTTGCCCGTTACGGCAGCCTTGATGGTCAATCCGATTGCCCGCCACGCTGCCCAAATGCTCTGGACGCAATGGCGGACATGGGCTTTCTAAGGAGGCGCTATGATTTCTTTCCGGCATCACCTGATTACACTGGCTGCTGTATTCATCGCTCTCGGAGTCGGTATCCTGCTGGGCGGAACAGCGGGACATCCCTGGTTTTCCCAGGGCGCTCAAGAAATTTTGCTGAAAATGGAGGCGAAGTACGACCGGGCACTCAAAAGCAACCAGGACTTGAAGCAGCAAATCAATCGGCTGCTTCAGGAAGTCGAGCAACGCAACGAGGAAGTCGTCCACATGATGGCGATGCGCTACGGCAATGAATTGGGAGGAAAAAAGGTATACGTCTGGCAGGAGGGCGACAAGGAAGCCCGGCCTATTACCCGCTTGATGCACGCCATGGGGGTTGAGGTTGTTCCTTACGAGCAGGGCAAGTCGTGGGAAGACGGTTTGTTGCTCGTCGTTGCCAAGCAGCCGCCGCACTGGCTGCAACAAGGGGCGACAGCAGGGAAATGGCTGCTGGTCGAGCAAGTGCCGGACTCGGTCGGCAAGCAGTGGGCCTTGCTGGAAAAAATGCAGCAGCGACTGACGGAAATGAGGGTAGCGCGTGAGAAAAGTTAGCGTCATCATTCCGGCCTATAACGAAGCAGAGGCGATTGGCGTTACGCTGCGGGCGATTCGCGAACGCTTCTTTTGCGATGAGCTGATCGTCGTGGACGACGGCAGCGAGGATGAGACAGCGACCTTGGCCAAAAAATGGGCAGATACGGTGATATCCCACCCGTACAACCTGGGCAAAGGGGCGGCTGTCCAACTGGGCTGGCAGCGCGCGCGTGGCGATGTGATCATGCTTTTGGATGGAGACTTGCGGGAAAGTGCTGCCGAGGCTGAGCATTTGCTCCCTCCGCTTTTGGCTGACGCCTGCGACATGACCGTGGCGATTTTGCCGCCGCCCAAGCAAAAGGCCGGGATGGGCCTGGCAAAAGGGCTCGCTCATCAAGGGATCAAATGGCTGACCGGCTTTGAAGCGCGAGCGCCCTTGTCCGGGCAAAGAGCCATGCGCCGCGACTTGCTGGCCCATCTCGGCAAAGTCGACAAAGGCTTTGGCATCGAGGTCGGGCTTACAGTCGATGCGTTGCGGGCAGGGTACCGCATTCACGAAGTGCCCGTCTTGTTTCAGCATCGGGAAACAGGCAACGACTGGCAAGGCTACGCTCATCGCGGCAAAGAATTTGTGGCAATCGGCAGGACGTTGTGCCGAAAGTGGTGGGAGGGAAAAGCTTGGAGATGAAGGTCGTCCTCGGGCTTGCGCTCGCTCTAGGCTTGCCGCTCGCCTGGCATCGCCCGCTGCTCGCGTTTTTTTCGCGGTTTCTGTTGAACCAGGGCATGACTCGATTCAATTACGCTGGAGAACAAGTGCTTACGGCGGGAGGGCTGGTGCTTGTAGCAAGCACGCTGCTTTCGACAGCCGTCCAGCTTTTTTGGGAGGCGTGGACAGCGGCTTTCCAGACTGTGCTGCTGCACGGCATTCTTCTTGCATGCGGAATGGCGGCAATGGCTTGCTGGGGCTGGATCGACGACCGCTCCAACGATGGCGCGACAAAAGGCTTTCGCGGTCATTTTCGCGTCTTGTGGCAAGAAAGGCGAGTGACCAGCGGCATGTGGAAGCTGATCGGCGGAGGGCTTACCGCAGTGGCTGTCTCGCTCTTCCTCACCAGCGACATTTTCGCCTGGCTGGTCGCCTGCGGCTTGCTGGCGATTTCTCCGAACATCCTCAACTTGTTTGACCTAAGACCGGGGCGGGCGATCAAAGTGTATTGGCTGCTCGTCTGCATGGCGATCGCTGTCGGGGTGCTTGCGGCGACGTCAGAGGAAGCGTTGTTTGTCTGGCTGTTCCTGCTGCCACTTCTCGTGGCCAGCGTCCTGTTGTTTCCGCACGACGCAGGAGGCAGGATGATGCTCGGGGATACCGGGGCAAATGCGCTTGGATTTTCCATCGGCTATTTGTATGTGACGACCGTACCGCTTTTGTGGCAAGTGACATTTCTCGCCGGGTTCGTGACGTTGCAGGTTGCGGCGGAGTTTGTGTCCTTTTCGCGGGTCATTGAACGACAGGCGTGGTTGCGCAGGCTGGATGAGTGGGGGAGATGAACGGGGCATTAAAAAACAGGCAGATCATTACCTGCCTGTTCTACTCGTCGTCTTCTGGCTCGCGAATCATAAAGCGGGGCTGAACCCGATTTTTTTTTCGTTCATGGTGTAAAATGAAGCCCGCAATAAACAAAATAGGGATGACCAGAGCAAGCACGCCGAGGATCAGTTGACCCCACATGAAACCCACATCGGGTGCCGTGGAATAAAAGAAAGCATCACGGATCAGCTTGATTCCGTACATGGCAATCGCAGCCGGGATGACCATGATTAAAAGGGCAATGACTTTCTGTACGATCACTGGTGGTTCACACCTTTCTCTCTCATTTCTTCATCATAGCGAATGCCTGGTTGCTTGTCCACAAGTCCGTGTGTGCACACGAGCGAGCGCACGTTAGGGAGAAGAGCCTGTCCATCAACGGTTTGTTGCAGTACAATGGTAACGAGTAAGATGAAAAGTGAGGGGTCTAGCGCATGCACAAGCTGCTTATAGTAGGTGCTGGACGAGGCGGAACGGCTCTGCTGCGGATGCTGAACCAGATGGACAGGCTGAAAATTGTAGCCGTAGTGGATCATCGGCCTGACGCTCCCGGAATTGCCCTGGCGAAATCGTTTGGAATCAAGGTCGATACGGATTATCGGCCTTATTTGGACGACGAGCTGGACGTCATTTTGGAAGCGACGGGCGACTTGAACGAATACGAGCACCTCAGGCAGCTAAAGCAGGACAAGACGGTGCTCATCCCAGGGACCTTTACGAGAATTGTCATGCGGCTCATTCGCGAGCGTGACAAGCTGATTGCCGTCATGATGCAAAACCAGCGGGAGCGGGAAACGATGCTCGACTCCACGCACGATGCGATTATCGGGGTCAATCGGCAAGGCATTATCACGTTGTTCAACAAAGCGGCAGAACGCTTGATGGACATTGAAGCAAGCGAAGTGCTGGATACAAAAGTATCCGAGCGTATACCCAACACCAGACTACATATTGTATTAGAGACGGGCTGTCCTGAACTGAATCAGGAGCAGATTTTGCCCAATCAGACGAGAATCATTACGAACCGCGTTCCCGTGCGAAACGACAAGGGAGAAGTAGTGGGAGCCGTAGCGATTTTCCGCGACATTACCGAGGTCATGGCGCTGGCGGAGGAAGTGACCGATCTGAAAGAATTGCAAAGCATGCTGCAAGCGATTATTCAGTCTTCCGACGAAGCGATTTCTGTCGTGGATCAAAACGGCATCGGTCTGTTAATCAACCCGGCCTACACGAGACTGACCGGGCTTTCGCCGGACGATATTATCGGCAAGCCGGCTACAGTCGATATCTCCGAAGGCGACAGCATGCACATGCAAGTGTTGAAGACGAAGCGGCCTGTCAGGGGCGTGCCGATGAAGCTCGGCCCCAAGCGCAAGGACGTCGTGGTGAACGTCGCTCCGGTCGTGGTTGATGGCGAGTTGAAAGGCAGCGTCGGGGTCATTCACGACGTATCCGAGTTCAAGCGGCTGACCGAGGAACTGGAAAAAGCGAGACGGATCATCCGAACGCTGGAGGCGAAATACAGCTTCGCAGATATTATCGGCTACAGCGAACAGATGAAAAGCGCCATCGAGCAAGCAAAAAAGGCGGCGTTGACGCCAGCCACCGTGCTGCTGCGCGGCGAATCCGGCACGGGTAAGGAACTGTTTGCCCATGCGATCCACAACGCGAGCGAGCGCAAGTACAACCAGTTTATCCGCGTCAACTGCGCAGCGATCTCCGAAAGCTTGCTGGAGAGCGAGCTGTTCGGCTACGAGGAAGGGGCTTTCACGGGTGCGAGGCGCGGCGGCAAGCGCGGATTGTTCGAGGAAGCAAGCGGAGGCACGATATTTTTAGACGAAATCGGTGAGCTGTCCATGGGGATGCAGGTCATGCTTTTGCGCGTCCTGCAAGAGCGCGAAGTCGTCCGGGTCGGCGGTACGAAACCGATCAACATCGATGTCCGGGTGATCGCAGCCACGCATGTGAATCTCGAAGCGGCGATAGGAGCCGGGAAATTTCGGGAAGACTTGTACTATCGCCTGCATGTGGTGCCCATCCATATTCCTCCGCTCAGACAGCGCCTGGAAGACATCAAGCCGATTGCGATGTACTTGCTGCGCAAGGCGAATCTGGAATACGGCCGCAATGTCGAGGAGCTGCACGAAGAAACGTTGCAAATGCTGTTGTCCTATCATTGGCCGGGCAATGTGCGGGAGCTGGAGAACGTTTTGGGCAGGGCGATGATACATATGCGCATCAATGAGCGCACCATTTTGCCTGAGCATTTGCCCCCGCTGGAGCGGAAAATAAGCCATGCCCGCCAGGAAGCAGAAGTGACGGCAAGCTCCACAGGGAAAACATTGAAGCAAGCGATGGAGGAAGCAGAACGTCAGCATATCATCCGGGAGCTGGCTGCGGCCAAAGGGAACCGGACCGTGGCGGCGAAGCGGTTGGGAATTGCCATTCGCAGTTTGTATTACAAGATGGAAAAATTGGGAATCATGGATGAGCAGGAAGAAAGAAATTAAGTGTGCAATTTTTTGCATGCAAATTCCTGCGCGACCATGCAAAAACATGCACACTTGACGGATGGAGATTTCATCCACGTCCCTAATAATAAAGCGCTTTCAAAACGCAGAGGGTGTTGGCATGACTTTTGCATAAACTGCTTGACGGGAAATTCTCCACACGGAGCCCACTGTTAACCCAGAAGAATGAGACTAGGGAGGTTTCTTCATTGAACATCTTTGACTACATGCAAAAGTACGACTACGAGCAACTGGTATTTTGCCAAGACGAAAATTCCGGTTTGAAAGCAATCATTTGCATTCATGATACGACACTCGGACCAGCATTGGGCGGCACGCGCATGTGGCCGTACAAAACCGAAGAAGAAGCGATCATCGACGTACTGCGTCTCGGTCGCGGCATGACTTACAAAAATGCTGCTGCTGGCCTCAATATCGGCGGCGGTAAAGCCGTGATCATCGGAGATCCGCGCCAGCATAAAAGTGAAGAGCTGTTCCGCGCATTCGGCCGTTACATCCAAGGCTTGAATGGCCGTTACATCACAGCAGAAGACGTAGGTACGACTGTTGCTGACATGGACATGATCCACCTGGAAACAGACTACGTAACAGGCGTTTCTCCTGCATTCGGCTCCAGCGGCAACCCGTCTCCGGTAACAGCTTACGGGGTATATCGCGGTATGAAGGCATCTGCGAAGCTCGCTTTCGGATCTGATTCCTTGTCCGGCCGTGTCGTTGCTGTACAAGGTGTAGGAAACGTGGCATACAACCTGTGCCGCCACCTGCATGAGGAAGGCGCACACCTGATCGTAACCGACATCAATGAAGAAAACGTAAACCGCGCTGTCAACGATTTCGGAGCAAAAGCAGTTGGCGTCAACGACATCTTTGGCGTAGAGTGCGACATCTTCTCTCCTTGCGCGCTTGGTGCGATCATCAACGACGACACCATTCCGCTGTTGAAAGCAAAAGTAATTGCCGGTGCGGCGAACAACCAGCTGAAAGAAGAGCGTCACGGCGATCAAATCCACGAAATGGGTCTGATCTACGCGCCAGACTATGTGATCAACGCAGGCGGCGTTATCAACGTGGCTGACGAACTGCAAGGCTATAACCGCGAGCGCGCCCTGAAAAAAGTAGAAACCATCTACGACACGATCTTGAAAGTGTACGAAATTGCTGAGCGCGACGGCATGCCATCCTACAAGGCGGCTGACCGCATGGCAGAAGAGCGCATTGCCAGCGTGGGCAAATCCCGCAATACTTTCCTGCAAAACGGAAAAACGGTTTACCACCGCTAATCGTTCCTAAATGAAACCATTCCCCTGCTCCCGCTCTTTCTTTTTCTCGATGAATGGGCGGTCAGGGGGTACATATCCTCTGTTCTTAGAATATTCTCATTCTCATAAAAACGTAGGCAAACGCCACAAAAGAGCAGCAACCAGCTTTTTCGACTGTCTTCGCCAATGCGTGAAGGCGCTTCTATGAAAGGAGAGCTCAAGCATGTCACAAGAATTTGATCTGGTCGTTCTCGGTGGAGGAACCGGCGGCTATGTAGCAGCGATCCGTGCGTCCCAGTTGGGAATGAAAGTCGCGATTGTGGAAAAAGAAAAGCTGGGTGGAACGTGCCTGCATCGCGGCTGCATTCCGTCCAAAGCGCTTTTGCGCAGCGCAGAAGTATTTTCGACCTTGAAGGAAGCGGACAAATACGGTGTATCGGCAGGCGCGGTTGGCTATGATTTCAGCAAAATCCAGGAGCGCAAGCAAGGCATTATCGACCAACTTCATAAAGGGATTCAATACTTGATGAAAAAAGGCAGCATCACGATTTTCGAAGGCTTCGGTCGCGTGATGGGGCCATCCATCTTTTCGCCGCAAGCAGGTGCTGTCCGCATTGAAAAAGAAAACGGCGATCAGGAAATGATCGTGCCGCGCTTTTTGCTGCTCGCGACGGGTTCCCGCCCGCGTACGCTTCCTGGGCTGGTCATTGACGGCTCTTATGTAGTGACGAGCGACGAGGCACTCCAGTGGGAACAGTTGCCGAAGTCGGTCGTGATCGTCGGAGGCGGCGTGATCGGAATCGAGTGGGCGTCCATGCTGAACGACTTTGGCGTCGATGTGACGATTGTCGAGTACGCAGATCGCATTTTGCCATTCGAAGACGAAGAAGTGAGCAAGGAACTGGCTCGCTTGCTGAAAAAACGCAAAGTCAACATCGTCACAGGGGCGAAGGTGCTTCCCGAGATGCTGGAAAAAGGCGAGGGCAAAGTCAGCATTTCGGCTGAGACGAAAAACGGCGTCGACCGTTTTGAAGCAGAAAAAGTTCTCGTCTCGGTAGGCCGCCAAGCCAATGTAGAAAACATCGGCCTCGAAGCGACCGAGATCAAGATCGAGCGTGGAGTCGTCGTGGTCAACGAACATTTCCAGACGGCAGAATCGCATATATATGCCATTGGCGATGTGATTGGCGGCTTGCAGCTGGCTCACGTTGCTTCGCACGAAGGAATTTTGGCTGTCGAGCACATGGCTGGGCTGAATCCGCATCCGCTCGATTACACGAAGATTCCCAAATGCACGTACAGCCGTCCGGAAGTGGCGAATGTCGGCTTGACGGAAAAAGAGGCGCGCGAGCAAGGCTTTGAAGTAAAGGTAGGCAAATTCAGCTTCAAGCCATTGGGCAAGGCACTGATCCATGGCGAGAATGACGGCTTTGTGAAGTTGGTCGTTGATGCCAAAACGAATGATTTGCTAGGGGTTCACATGATCGGTACGCACGTGACCGACATGATCTCCGAGGCGGGCTTGGCCCGGGTACTGGATGCGACGCCATGGGAGATTGGACAGACCATCCATCCGCATCCATCTCTCTCAGAGGCGATTATGGAAGCGGCATTGGCCGTCGATGGAAAAGCGATTCACAATTAGCAAGGAGGGTATCCACAATGACAACCAAACGGCATGAACAAGTTGGTTTGACAGATGCGCAAGTTCTGGACATGTACTATTACATGCTGCTCGCGCGAAAAATTGACGAACGCCAGTGGCTGTTGAATCGGGCGGGCAAAGTGCCATTCGTCATTTCCTGCCAGGGTCAGGAGGCAGCACAGGTAGGAGCAGCTTTCGCTCTGGAGACGGACAAAGACTTCTTGTGCCCGTACTATCGCGATCTCGGCCTGGTGCTGGTATTTGGTCAGACTGCCCGTGATTGCATGCTCTCCGCTTTTGCCAAAGCAGAAGATCCGAACAGTGGCGGCCGCCAAATGCCTGGTCACTTCGGCGGTAAAAAATACAACATCCTGACAGGTTCCAGCCCGGTTACGACCCAAGTGCCGCATGCGGTGGGCATGGCCTTGGCAGGCAAAATGCAAAACAAAGATTTTGTCGTGTACACCTCTTTCGGGGAAGGCTCCAGCAACCAGGGGGATTTCCACGAGGGTGCCAACTTTGCGGGCGTGCACAAGCTCCCGGTCATCTTTTTCTGTGAAAACAACAAGTACGCTATCTCTGTTCCATTGAAGAAGCAACTGGCTTGCGAAAGCGTGGCGGACCGCGCTCTTGGCTACGGCTTCCCGGGTGTCAGCGTAGACGGCAACGATCCGATTGAAGTGTATCGCGTCATGAAGGAAGCTGTTGATCGCGCTCGTCGCGGTGAAGGAGCAACCTTGATCGAAGCGGTCATGTACCGTCTGGTTCCCCATTCGAGTGACGACGACGACCGCGTCTATCGCACGCGTGAAGAAGTCGAAGAAGCGAAGAAAAAAGATCCGTTGATCGTTTTCGCGGCTTACTTGAGAGAAATCGGCTTGCTCGATGAAAATACAGAAGCGGATATGCTGGCTCGTGTGCAGCTGGAAGTGGACGAAGCGACCGAGTATGCGGAAAACGCACCATATCCGACACCTGAATCGACATTGACTCACGTATACGGGAACTAAGGGGGGATCTTTCATGGCAGTCATTTCGTTTATTGATGCGATTACGATGGCGATGCGGGAAGAAATGCGTCGCGATCCCAATGTGTTTATTCTTGGAGAAGACGTAGGGGTACGCGGTGGCGTATTCCGTGCGACCAATGGATTGATTGATGAATTTGGCGAGGAGCGCGTGATTGATACTCCGCTGGCTGAATCGGCGATTGTCGGGGTAGGGATCGGGGCGGCTGCTTACGGCATGCGGCCGATTGCGGAAATCCAGTTTGCCGACTTCATCATGCCAGCCGTCAACCAGATTGTCAGCGAAGCGGCGAAGATGCGCTACCGTTCCAACAACGACTGGAATTGCCCGCTCACGATCCGGGCTCCATTCGGCGGCGGCGTGCACGGCGCTCTCTATCACTCGCAGTCGGTGGAAGCGATGTTTACGAATATCCCTGGGCTGAAAGTGGTGGCTCCGTCCACCCCGTACGATGCAAAAGGCTTGCTCAAAGCGGCGATCCGCGACGAGGACCCGGTTCTCTTTTTCGAGCACAAGCGTTGCTATCGCCTGATCAAAGGCGAAGTGCCTGAGCACGACTATGTCCTGCCGATCGGAAAAGCGGACGTCAAGCGTGAAGGTACGGACATTACGGTTATTTCTTACGGACTCGCCCTGCACTTCTGCCTGCAAGCAGCCGAGAAGCTCGCACAGGAAGGTATCAGCGCGCATGTTCTCGACTTGCGCACCTTGTACCCATTGGATAAGGAAGCGATTGCAGAAGCTGCCTCCAAGACCGGAAAAGTGCTGATCGTGCACGAAGACAACAAAGAGGGCGGAGTCGGCGGAGAGGTGGCGGCGATCGTTGCCGAGCATTGCCTGTTCGATCTCGATGCGCCAATCAAACGTCTGTGCGGACCGGATGTACCTGCAATGCCGTACAGTCCTCCGATGGAGAAATTTTTCATGCTGAATCCGGATAAAGTGTTGGAAGCAATGCGCGAGTTGGCCAACTTTTAAAGGCGAGGAGGACCACAGGTCATGGCAACGAAAGTACTTATGCCCCAACTGGGTGAGAGTGTAACCGAGGGGACTATCAGCAAATGGCTGGTCAATGTTGGCGATACCGTCAAAAAATACGATTCATTGGCTGAAGTGACGACGGACAAAGTGAATGCGGAAGTTCCTTCTACCGTATCCGGTCGGGTAACGGAGATCGTGGTTGCGGAAGGAGAAACTGTAGCAGTCGGAACGTTGATTCTATATATCGAAGAAAGTGGCGGAGGATCGGCGGAGCAAGCGAGTCCGGCAGCTGAGGCGGCTGCCCCAGCTACACCAGCCGTGGCAGCCAGCCAACCAAGCGCAGCGCCTGCGGTGGCAGCGATCTCGGTGCCATCTGCTTCTGCCGCTGCTCCACAGGCAGCTGGAAACGAAGGGCCTAAGCAACGTTATTCTCCTGCTGTGATGATGCTTTCCCAGCAGCATGGCATTGATTTGTCGCGCGTCGCAGGCACGGGTGCGGGAGGGCGCATTACGCGCAAGGACGTGCAAGCAATCATTGATGCAGGTGGTCAAAAACCTGCTGAACCAGTAGTGGAAGCTGTTGCCCAAGCGCCAGTGGCGGCAACGCCTGCGCCTGCTGCGACAACCCCTGCACCACAAGCGACCGCTGCTCCAGTTGCGACACCAGCAGCTTCAATCGACATCCCGGTTGCCAGCGGCGATCAAGTCGTTCCGGTGACGCCTATCCGCCGCACGATCGCCAGCCGCATGGTGCAGAGCAAGCACGAAGCTCCGCATGCCTGGACGATGATCGAGGTGGACGTAACCAATCTGGTCAACTTCCGCAACCAGGCCAAATCTGAGTTCGCCAAAAAAGAAGGGCTCAATCTGACTTTCTTGCCGTTCTTTATCAAGGCGGTCGTGGAAGCGCTGAAAGAATTTCCGATGATCAATTCCACCTGGGCGAATGACAAGATCATCGTGAAAAAAGACATCAACATCTCGATCGCCGTTGCGACAGAAGATGCCCTGTATGTGCCTGTCATCAAGGATGCCGATCAAAAATCCATCCTGGGCATCGCCAAGTCGGTTGACGATCTGGCTGCGCGCACGCGCGCCGGCAAGCTGACGATGGACGACATGACTGGCGGTACGTTCACCGTGAACAATACCGGGTCTTTCGGCTCTGTTCTGTCCCAGCCGATCATCAATGCACCACAGGCAGCGATTCTCAGCGTGGAATCCATCGTAAAACGCCCGGTTGTCATCAACGACATGATCGCGGTACGTTCGATGGTGAACTTGTGCATGTCTTTGGATCACCGCGTGCTCGACGGGCTCATTTGCGGACGTTTCCTGCAAAGCGTGAAGCAGAAGCTGGAGAGCATCGGGCCGGACACCAAGCTGTACTGATTTTGCCGAAGGACGGGTTACACCCTGCAACCAGGTCGAAGCAGACCTGGTTTTTTGCTTGATAAAAATTTTTGAGCTGTTTCTTTTTGGACTGTAACTTTTTCGCGGGCGACATCGTCTTAGCAATAGTAGCCAATGGGTCTCGAATCTTCCATAGAAGAGATTCCCACCAGATATCATTTATGGTAAACTGGTAGCGACCTGCTAGAGAAAAATTTCCAGATTATAGGCAAATGTGGGAGGAAAAACATGGAGAAAAGTAAAAAAGCACTACCATTAGTGCTGGCATCAGCGCTGGCCGCTACACCTTTTGTTGCTGTACCGCAAGAGGCGCATGCCGTAAGCAAGGTGTCTGTCACGGCAAAAGATGACGGGGTAGATGAAGATAGCAAGTACACGATTAAATTTACGATGAAGGACGACCTGGAAAAAGGCGACTCCATCACAATCGAATTTGACTCTGATTTCAAAATCAGCAAAAACATCGACGAAAGCGACATCGATGCCGATTTCGACATAAAAACCGTAAAAGTCAGCAGCAATGAAATCAAAATCACGGTAAACGAAAGTGTTGACGCTGGAAAAATTACCATCGATATCACTTCCGGCATCACTAACCCGAAAAGCAAAGGCACGTACGATGTCACCGTAGGTACTAGCAATGACGACGATGAAGATACCGGCGAGATCGAAATCAAAAAGAGCGGCAGCTCCAGCTCTAGCAGCGGTTCAAGCAGTGACTACGCGGTTTCGCTCGGTTCCAAGGGAGCTGGCGATGAAACCAGCATCAAGCTGGGAAAAATCTCGCTCAAAGGCAGCGACGAACTGGAAACGAACGAATACATCACTGTAGTTTTCCCAGACAAAAACATGCTGCCGTCCAGCATTGATTCGAGCGATGTCAAAGTCAACGGAACGACTGCCAAGTCTGTCAGCGTGAGTAAAGGCGAAGTGGAAATCAAAGTTCCAAGCTCCGTTGACGGAGATGACTACATGACCATCGAGTTCAGCAAATCGGCTGGTATTGAAAATCCGAGCAGTGCTGACAAATATACATTCAAAGTGAAGTACGACGGAGTTACATACGAGTCCGAAAAATTCGAGATCACCAAATCCGGTTCCAGCACCAGCACGGCTACCAGTGCTTTCTCCGTCAATTTGTCTGATCCAGCTGCTGGCGCGCGCACCAGCTACACTTTTGATGCGGACTTCGGCAACAAACAGCTCCGAGCGGACGAAGACCTCATTTTGGAATTTCCTTCTTCCGACATGGTGCCAGGCATCTTGAGCGCATCCGAATTTACATTGAACGGAAAAACGGCGAAGCGTGTAAGCGCTGCGGGCAACAAAGTATACGTAACAGCTCCTTCCAACTTCTCTTCGACCAGCGAAGTGAAAGTCGTTGTTGCTGTGGGAGCATGGATCACCAATCCGAAATCGGCGGGTAGCTACACGCTCAAAGCAACGGTTGCAGGCCGCACTTTGGAATCCAAATCGTTTTCTGTTAGCGGATCTTCGGTAAATCCAACGCCAAATCCGACTCCAACCCCAACGCCGACTCCAGTGCCGAACACCACAGTGAACAACAGCACTGCGACGATCGGTCTGACTTCCACAGCGGTTGGAAAAGCGACAGGCGTCAATGTGGCAATCAAAACATTGGGTGTAGGGCTTGTGAAGCAACGCGATTTCGTTGAGCTTGTATTCCCGGCAGGTTACAAAGTTCCGGCTTACATCGCTCCGGCGAACGTGTCTGTGAACGGCGTGGCAGCCAACTATGTTGCTGTGCGCGGCCAAAATGTGCTGATTTACCCATCGCAGGACATCCCTGCTGCCACTGCGGCGAACATCAGCATCAATGCAGCTGCGAATATCGTGAATCCAGCGGTGAAAAGCACTTACAGCATCAGCGTGTTTACCTCTGAAGAAAAAGGTCTGCTGTTTGCACGGGCGGTAGGTGTAGGTATGCCTGCTCCAGCTCAACCTGCTCAGCCAGCACAACCTTCTGTAGCTGTGCCTGCAAATGCGGCTCTGTTCAAAGTAGGTACTGCGAACTTCACCGTAAACGGAAAAGCGTATCCGCTGCAAGTAGCGCCTACGATTGTGAATGGCAACACGACAATGGTGCCTGCGCAATTTTTCAAAGAAGCGCTGTCCTTGACTACACAATGGAACAACAAAGACGTCGCGGTAATCAGCGGCACAAAAGTGTTGAAGTTTACTGTTGGCTCCAATAAAGCGAAGCTGGGCGCTCAAGAAATTACGCTCCCTGCGCCAGTTGTTTTGAACAATGGCATGCCGATGGTTCCAATCCGTACGGTAACCGATAACCTCGGTTATAAAGTAGGCTGGGATGCGAAAACATCCAGCGTGTTTGTCTACAAATAAAAACAAGGCAACAAAACGAGAAACCCCCTGCACAGCTTGACAAAGGCTGCAGCAGGGGGTTTTTGCTTGCAAGACAGTTGAGTCTCGCCGCTTACAGATAGTAAAAGAACGTTGGGATGATCAGGGAGAGAATCAACAACCCGATGAGGATTTTTGCGAACAGGGATTGAAATTTCATAACAGAAAAAACCTCCTTTCAGATCGGAAAATGCCCAAATAAAAGGAAAAGATCAGGTAATTTCGACCCTGGCTATGCTAGAATAAAAAAAGTACGATCGAATGACCTCAACAGGATTGTACCGAAATGTCGCTTTCGAGACAACCATTTGAAAAAAGGATGATGGCTGTGAGCACCCCAAACAAAATTGCCCATATCGGGATCGCGGTAAAGAGTCTGGAGAAGACGCTTCCTTTTTACACGGAGCAGTTGGGCTTGCGATTGGTAGGATCAGAAGTGGTAGAAAGCGAGCAGGTCAAGGTAGCGTTTCTGGCAATCGGAGAAAGCCGAATTGAGCTTTTGGAGCCGCTTGGCGAAGACAGCCCGATTGCCAAGTTCATCGAGAAGCGGGGAGAAGGAATCCACCATATCGCACTGGATGTAGACGACGTCACAACCCGTTTGCAGCAGTTGAAGGAACAGGGAGTGCCGCTCATTCACGAGACACCCAAAACAGGTGCGCATGACGCCCTGATCGGGTTTTTGCATCCAAAAGCGGCTGGCGGAGTGCTGTACGAGCTGTGCCAATACCCGAAAAACGAAAATTCGCATGTGGACGAGCAATGAGTGAAAAAGAATCGCGAGTGATTTCGTAGTAGAAAAAAATTTTTTGCGGTATACTGGAACTTGTGAATATGTACCAAAATCGGGCAAGTAATCGGGAGGTAACGAGTGTGAGTGTGATCAACGAAGAGCGTTTGCTAAACGAGTTTCTGGAGCTTGTGCAAATTGACAGCGAAACGAAAAACGAAGCAGCCGTAAACAAAGTGCTGAAAGAAAAGCTGATCGAGATGGGCTTTACCGTCCAAGAAGACGATGCGGCAGCGAAAACAGGACACGGCGCCAACAACCTGATTGCTACCTTGGAAGGCACAGGAAACGGCCCGGTTATTTTGTTCAGCAGCCATATGGACACGGTAGTGCCAGGAAACGGGATCAAACCGCAAATCCGCGATGGCTATGTATACTCCGATGGCACGACCATTCTGGGAGCGGACGACAAAGCCGGCATTGCTGCGATTTTTGAAGGCATTCGCACGCTGAAGGAACAAAACCTGCCGCATCCAACGATCCAGGTTGTTCTGACAGTCGGGGAAGAATCCGGCCTGGTAGGTTCCCGCGCTTTGGATTCCAGCCTGCTGAAAGCGGAGATGGGCTTCATTCTCGACTCCGAAGGTCCGGTTGGCAAAATCACCGTTGCAGGTGCTGGGCAGTACAGAATCATCACCAAAATCCACGGCAAAGCGGCTCACGCTGGCGTGAATCCAGAGGATGGAATCAGTGCGATTACTGTTGCTAGCAAGGCGATTTCCCGCATGCCTCTGGGGCGCATCGATGCGGACACGACTGCGAACATCGGTCGTTTTGAAGGTGGCCGGGCGTACAACATCGTTACGGACTATGTGGAAATCTGGTCGGAAGCGCGCAGCCTGGTCATGGACAAGCTGGAAGCGCAAGTGAAAAAAATGACGACGGCATTCGAGGAAGCGGCTGCCGAGATGGGCGCTACGTGCGAGAACGAAGTCATTTTCATGTACCATGGCTACAAATTCGATGAATCTACCCCAGTTGTAAACAAAGCGATTGGAGCGGTGAAGCGTATTGACCGCAATCCGGAGCTGGTTGCAAGTGGCGGAGGCAGCGACGGCAACGTATTCAACGGATACAACATTCCGAGCGTGAACTTTGCGATCGGTTATGAAGAAATCCATACGAAAAGCGAGCGCATGCCAATCTCCGAGCTGAACAAAGCGGCAGAACTGGTGCTGGCGATCATCGCAGAAGTACAAGAGTAAACGACAGGTGGCGGAATCCTTCAGAGGGTTCCGCTTTTTTGCTTCTTTTCGGGTTGGATGATTGGGACAATCGTGGTCTGTCATACACTGTAGGAAGGAGCGGACGAGGGGGAAGAGCATGCTGCATTTGGCAACGGGTACGGTCATTCGCGTGTTGGAGCGGCAAACAGGCATGCAAGTGCTGGAGGTAAAGCTGAGCAGGCAAGAAGCGGGAAGCCTGCAAACGCAAAAGGCGATTTCTTTTGCCCGGGAGGAATACTCCCCAGGAGACAATCTTTTGCTCAACACGACAGCGCTTCAGCTGCAGTTGGGGACAGGCGGATTTCATCTGGTCGTGGGCAAAAGCGCCGGGGAAGTCGATTGTGATGTGGCTCCGAGCGAATGGGGGCATATTATGAAAATGCGTTATTCCCCGTGGCAATTGGCAGTGGATGCCGTGGAAGAACAGGCAAGCCCTTTTCATGAGCTGTTTTTGCAGGCAGACTTGACGCTGGAAGGTACGCCTGTGTTGATCGGAGAGCTGCACAGCTTGTTGCCGCCAGCTGTTCTTGCCTTAAAAGAGAAGCATCCGCAGTTGCGGATCGTCTATGTGATGCCTGACGCTGCTTCGCTGCCGATTGCTTTCAGCCAGCACGTCCGGCAGTTGTCGCGAGCAGGCCATTTGACAGCGACAGTCACGACTGGACACGCCTGGGGAGGAAATCGCGAGGCGGTGACGATTCACAGCGGTTTGCTGGCCGCACGTCATGTGGAAAAGGCAGATGTCATCCTGTGCATGCTTGGGCCTGGCGTCGCAGGTACGGGTACAGTGTACGGATTTTCCGGCGTTCAACTGGCGGAAGTCATTCACGCCGTGTCGGCTCTTGGCGGGACCCCTTTTTTTATCCCGCGCATCAGCTTTGCTGACCAGCGCAGCAGGCATTACGGAATCAGCCATCATACGACCGCAATTTTGGGGCGGTTTGCCCTGGCGCCGACAATCGTGACGTTGCCTGTTCTCGGAGACGAGCGCGATTGTCTCATTGAGCAGCAGGCGCAGGCGATTGTCAACAGTTCCGCCAAACACGTTCTGGTCAGAGGCAAGGCTCCTGCAAGCGAGCGTTTGAAGGCGTTGGAGCAAAGGCACGGCTTGTCCTTTTCTACGATGGGCAGAAGCTGGGAAGTGGACTGCGTGCCGTTTCAAACCGCTGTGTTGGCGGCAGATATGCTGGGAAAAAGCATGCAAAGCGGCAAGCTCGCTGCTAACGGCGAGCCGCGTTTGCCCGTTTCGTCAGGTACTCTTGAAGCGTTAGGTCTTTACTTGACCAGGAACGAAGAGCAGCCTTGATTTCCCAAGCTTTCCCGACCATTCGCAATTGCTTTTCGCTGACATAGGTTTTCATCCACAATCTCCTCCGATACAATAGGGTGGACAAGCTTCATGCTCCCAACTTATGGAGGGACAAGTGGATTTAGAACGCCAAGCTGAAAAAAGGATGATGAATGTGAGCAAGCAAGATCATTTGTACGAAAAAACGATTGCCAGCCAATCGATTTACGAAGGGCGAATCATTAAACTGAAAGTGGATGACGTGCTTTTGCCTAACGGAAACACGGCGAAGCGCGAGATTGTCAATCATCCGGGGGCTGTTGCGGTTCTCGCCTTGACCGACGATAACAAGCTCGTAGCTGTACGCCAATTCCGCAAGCCGCTGGAGCAAACGATCGTGGAAATCCCGGCGGGTAAGCTGGAAGCGGGCGAGGAGCCGTTGACTTGCGCCATGCGCGAACTGGAAGAAGAGACAGGCTATGTGGCGAGCCATTACGAGCCGCTCAGTGCTTTTTACACGTCTCCGGGATTTGCCGATGAGCTTTTGCATGTGTTTGTCGCTACAGGGCTGACAAAGGGCGAGAGCAAGCCGGACGAGGACGAATTTGTGGACACCCTCGAATTGACGCTGGAGGAGGCGCGCGAGTTGCATAAAAACGGGGAGATTCGCGATGCCAAAACGGTCGTAGCCTTGTTTGCCTGGGAGAACAAATTGCTGAGAGAGCAGTTGAAGGGCTGATGCACAACTACTTTTGCGACATGCACATCCATATTGGCGGCACGTGGACGGGCAAGCCGGTGAAAATAACGGCTTCACGGCAGATGACGCTGACCAAAATATTGGAGGAAGCTTCGGAAAAAAAGGGCATGGACGTCATCGGGATCATTGATTCGCACTCGCCCGAGGTGCAGGACGAGCTGCTGTCCCTTCTGGAAGCGGGTGTAGCGGCGGAGCACGAGCACGGAGGGATTTTGTACAAGGGAACGATGCTCATCTTGGGCTGCGAACTGGAAATCAAGGAGCCGGGCAGGGGAGAAGCGCATTTTCTTGTCTACTTGCCGACGCTTTGCGCCATGCAGCAATGGACACGCTGGCTCTCGCAGCGCTGCAAAAATGTCCAGTTAAGCTCGCAGCGTGTGTCGGCGCGTTTGCGCGAGCTTCAGGAATGGGTGGAGCACCTTGGCGGCCTGTTGATTCCTGCCCATATTTTTACGCCGCACAAGGGGCTGTACGGCAGTTGTACCGATCATTTGGCTGACGTGCTGGACCCAACCTTGGTACATGCTGTGGAGCTTGGGCTGAGTGCCAATACGGACATGGCGGATCGGTTGTCCGAGCTGCACACCAAAACGTTTCTCACCAATTCGGACGCGCATTCGCTCGGGAAAATTGGCAGGGAGTATCAGAGCATCCGCATGGCTGAGCGTTCTTTTGCCGAATGGGAAAAGGCGATTCGCCGCCAGGACGGCAGAGCTGTTGCGGTCAACTACGGTTTGCATCCGCAACTGGGCAAATATCATCAGACGGCTTGCCAAGGCTGCCAGTCGCTCTTGCCGGCCGATGCTGCGGGGAGATGCCCGGAGTGCGGTCACAAGCGGATTGTGCGGGGTGTGGCAGCCCGCATTGATGAGTTGGCCGATCGGGAGGCGGGAGCGCACCCTGCGTTTCGTCCTCCTTATATCGAGCAGTTTCCGCTGGAGTTTATCCCCGGAATCGGGCCGAAACTGCTTGAGAAGCTGTACCAAGCCTTCGGGACGCAAATGAATGTGGTGCATAGAGCCACGGAGGACGAGTTGGCAAAGGTCGTCGGAGAAAAAATCGCCAAGCTCATTGTCGCGGGCAGGGACGGATCGTTGAACGTGCAAAAAGGCGGCGCGGGTACTTACGGAAAGGTGATTTTGTCATAGCGGTCATAGTCGCCACCCCCGGCGCATAAGCTGTACAGTAATCAGCGAAGCGGGAGGGGACGAACCGTGCGTTCACGAGTCGGACAAACTATCCAATCCTATATGAGAGAACATCAGTCGCTCTATTGGTTTACGATCGTCCTGTTTACCATGGGGATCATCTTCGGTGCTGTGCTCGTCAACTCGCTGCCGCTCTCGCAAAAGCAGGAGTTGTACGGATTTCTCCAATATTTTTTTAACAGCCTGAGCACAAGCGGCATCCCGGAAACGAGCGCCCATTTTCAGCAGTCGTTCGGGCATTATTCGAAGACAGTTGCGATCATGTGGGTATTGGGCTTGTCCATCATCGGCCTGCCAATGATTTTGTTGATGCTGTTTCTCAAAGGGGTCGTCATCGGATTTACTGTCGGCTTTTTGGTCAGCCAGTTGCAGTGGAAAGGAGTAACGTTCGCCATGCTGGGCGTTCTCCCGCAAAACTTGCTCGTCGTCCCGGCCTTGTTCATTGTAGGTGTAAGCGGAATTTCTTTTTCCATGCGGCTGATTCAAACCCGGTTGTTAAGCAAGCGAGACGGGATCATGCCACATTTTATGGGCTACACCGTCCTTGTCATATCGATGCTCGGCGTGCTGACGCTGGCTGCTTTGTTCGAGACTTTTGTTTCACCGAGGCTGATGCAGCTCGTAATTAATTAAGAATTATTATCAGGTAATAACTTATGCATTTGACTTATTCGACGCCCCTCTACTATAATAGGAACAGGTTTCATGCGAGCGGGGAGGGGCATTAATGTTGGAAGAAAAATTAGAGAAGATCAAGCAACAGTTGCATTCACAGAACTACAAGCTGACACCACAGCGTGAAGCCACTGTTCGCGTCTTGCTGGAAAACGAAGAAGATCACTTGAGCGCGGAAGATGTTTATTTGCTGGTGAAGGATAAAGCTCCGGAAATCGGGCTTGCTACTGTATACAGGACACTTGAGCTTTTGAGCGACTTGAAAATCCTTCATAAAATGAACTTTGGCGATGGGGTAGCGAGATACGATTTGCGCGATGACAACGCAGCTTACCACCACCATCACCTGATCTGCCTCAATTGCGGAACCGTGGACGAAATTTTTGAAGACTTGCTTGTCAGTGCAGAAGAAAAGGTCAAGAATGTTTATAACTTTGCTATTACCGACCACCGACTTACCTTTTACGGCGTTTGCAGCCGCTGCATCGATAAAGTGAACGTAGAGGACTTCAAATAAGCCAACTTCTCTGGGAACGGAGAAGTTTTTTCTTTTTCCGGGAGAGCTTTTGTAATGGCCTGCGTTTTCCTGTGGCATCCTAAAACAGTACATGGAGACAGGAGGCGAGATGGCTTTTGATTATTGGTGTGCCAAAAGAAATCAAAAACAATGAAAATCGCGTCGGACTGACGCCTGCTGGTGCAAGTTCCTACAAGCAAGCGGGACATCGCGTGCTGGTGGAGACGCAAGCAGGTGTCGGTTCCGGCTTTACCGATGAAGACTACGCAGCAGCCGGGGCCGAAATTCAGCCGTCCGCTGAGGAAGTATGGAAAAAGGCGGACATGATTTGCAAGGTAAAAGAGCCGTTGCCAGACGAGTACGCTTATTTTCGGGAAAATCAAATCTTGTTTACGTATCTGCATCTCGCCCCTGAACGGGAATTGACCGAACAGTTGCGGGCGAAAAAGGTGGTGGCGGTTGCGTACGAGACGATTCAAACCGACAGCGGTGCCCTGCCTTTGCTCATGCCGATGAGCGAAGTGGCGGGGAGAATGTCTGTGCAGATCGGAGCGCAGTTCCTGGAGAAGCCGCACGGTGGCAAAGGCGTTCTCCTGGGAGGAGTGCCTGGCGTACTGCCCGGTCATGTCGTCATCGTCGGCGGTGGCATCGTCGGAACGAATGCGGCGCGGATGGCAATCGGGCTGGGAGCGAACGTTACGCTGCTCGATATTAATGCGAATCGGCTGCGCGAGCTGGATGAGATATTTGGCGGCAGACTGCATACGCTGATGTCCAACTCGTACAATATTGCCGAAGCGGTAAGGCGCGCAGACTTGCTGATCGGCGCGGTGCTCATTCCCGGCGCCCGCGCTCCGCGGCTGGTCACAGAGGAAATGGTCAAGTCCATGACGCCTGGCTCTGTCATTGTCGATGTGGCGATTGACCAGGGAGGCTCCATCGAGACGGTAGACCGGATTTCTACGCACAGTGATCCTACGTATGTCAGACACGGCGTTGTCCACTACTCGGTCGCGAATATGCCGGGAGCTGTGCCGCGCACCTCGACGATTGCGCTGTCCAACGTCACGCTGCCGTACGGGCTGTTGCTGGCAAACAAAGGGTACCGGGCGGCGATTGCCCAACACCGTGCTTTGGCGAGAGGCGTCAACGTGCTGAACGGCCATATCGTTTACGAAGCCGTTGCCCGTTCCTTGTCCTTGCCGTACACCCCTCTGGATGATGTGTTGCAGGACTTGCCGCTGTAGGGCAGAATGGGCGAGGTGGCAGATGCATACATATGGAGAGAGCAGGGAGGTGGACAAAATGGGGGTCCCGTATCGCCGGATTATGGAGGCGCTTCGCTTTTTGCTGTTATTCGTGACATGCTCATTGCTCTCGTACGGTATCGTCACCTTGTTGGCGGATAAACTTTTGCCCGCTGATCCTTATCATGAACCGCACGGCAATGCCGTCAAGGTCGTAAAAATCATCAACTCCCCACAGACACAAGATTGGGACGGTTATCTCGCCCGTTTGCAGCTGTTTTATTTGACGGGAGAGTAATTGCACATTTTTTTGTGTACGGGCAGCAGGAGATTTTTACTTGGTGTGGAAAGCAATACTGGATACTTATCACCTTGAAGGGGACAGCTTCATGGACAGTCTGATTGATCAATTTATCCACTTCCTTTCTGTGGAAAAAGGGTTAGCGCGCAATACCCTGGAATCGTATCAGCGCGACATGGTGGCCTACACCTCGTATCTGAACGAGCAGGGCGTAACCCGTATCGAGGAATCGGCGCGGACACATATCATTGGCTATTTGCTCGTCTTGCGGGAAAAAGGACGGGCAACGGCAACGCTGTCGCGCAACATGGCATCGATCCGTGCTTTTTACCAGTTTCTCGTTCGGGACAAACTCATTGACAAAGACCCTTCGATCCATCTGGAGACGCCCAAAATCGAGAAGCGCTTGCCAAAAGTGCTCTCGGTTGACGAAGTGGAGCGCCTTTTGGACAGTCCTCCTGTCAATCATCCTGCCGGACTGCGGGATAAAGCCATGCTTGAGCTGTTGTATGCGACAGGCATTCGCGTTTCCGAGCTGGTCAATCTGGATAAAGCGGACGTCAATCTGGACATGGGCTTTGTCAAATGTATGGGAAAAGGGTCCAAGGAACGGATTATTCCGCTTGGCTCTGTTGCGATTCAAATGGTCCGCCACTACTTGCAGGCCGGACGTCCCAAATTGGTGAAGGGAAGCGGCGACTCCGCGCTGTTCCTCAATCATTTGGGCAAACAGATCACACGCCAAGGATTTTGGAAAATCATCAAGCGCTATGCCTTGAAAGCCAACATCCGGGCAGAGATTACGCCACATACATTGCGCCATTCCTTTGCGACGCACCTGCTGGAAAACGGAGCAGACCTGCGTTCGGTGCAGGAGATGCTCGGGCACGCGGATATTTCCACGACGCAAATATACACGCATGTGACCCGAACGAGAATCAAGGACATTTATGCCAAAACGCATCCAAGAGCGTAAGGCGGATGCGGCAAACAGATGACTCCGCCCGAGTCTGAGGCGGAGCAAACTTATCTCCATCAGGTCAGACGTCTGACGACCTGTTTTGGAACACTATTCCTTTTTTGAACTGGAGGCGTTAACATTGCGGTATTCTCGCGTATTTTTAATCGTTATGGATAGCGTAGGGATTGGCGAACAGCCGGATGCTCCGAAATTCCGGGACGAGGGAGCGCATACGCTTGGTCACATTGCGGAGCGCGTCGCCGGCTTTTCCTTGCCGAACCTGCAAAAGCTCGGTCTCGGCAACATTGCGCCGCTAAAAGGAGTGCCTGCGGCAGAAGCTCCTGCGGCTCACTACGGAAAAATGCAGGAAATCTCCATGGGAAAAGATACGACGACAGGCCATTGGGAGATCATGGGCCTGCATGTGTCTACGCCGTTCAATACGTACCCGGACGGTTTTCCCGCTGAACTGATCACAGAATTTGAGCAGCGCATCGGACGCAAAGTGCTGGGCAACAAAGTAGCTTCCGGCACAGATATTCTCGACGAACTTGGCGAAGAGCACATGAAGACAGGTGCTGTCATTGTGTACACTTCCGCTGATAGCGTTTTCCAGGTGGCGGCTCATGAAGAAGTTGTGCCATTGGACGAGCTGTACCGCATTTGCCAAATTGCGCGTGAGCTGACTTTGCGCGATGAATTTGCCGTTACCCGCGTGATTGCCAGACCGTTTGTCGGCGAGCCGGGCAACTTCGCGCGTACCTCCAACCGTCACGACTATTCCGTAAAACCATTCGAAGCGACCGTCATGAACCGTTTGCAGGATGCCGGGCTGACTTCGATTGCGATTGGAAAAATCAGCGACATTTACGCCGAGGAAGGAATCACCCAATCGATCCGCACCAAAGACAACATGGACGGCGTCGACCAATTGCTCGGTACGATGAAGCAGTCTTTTACAGGTCTGTCCTTTGTGAATCTCGTGGACTTTGACGCGAAGTTCGGTCATCGCCGTGATCCGGAAGGGTACGGTCAGGCGTTGATGGAGTTCGATGCGCGCATCCCGGAGATTTTGGCTGCGATGCAAGAAAACGATTTGCTCGTCATTACGGCAGACCACGGCAACGATCCGGTGCACCACGGAACCGACCATACGCGCGAATACGTTCCGCTGATCGTCTATCACAAAGGAATTGCGAACGGCGAGAACCTCGGCATTCGCGAAACATTCGCTGACTTGGGCGCAACGATTGCAGACAATTTTGGCGTAGCTGCTCCGGCAATCGGAAAAAGCTTCCTGAATCGTGTATAAAGGTTAAGTAATTATAAACATTTATATAGAAGAAACAAAATAAAGAGGAGTGTTCAAACATGGCAAACTTGCATGAAGCAGTAGCGTTTATCGAACCAAAACTTTCGGAAAAACCGACAATCGGTCTCGTACTGGGATCGGGTCTTGGCGTTTTGGCGGACGAAATCGAAAATCCGGTCGTCATTCCTTACCATGAAATTCCTGGCTTCACTGTTTCCACTGTAGTGGGACACAAAGGACAGCTCGTGATCGGGAAGCTGCAAGGCAAGCAAGTCGTAGCGATGCAAGGACGTTTTCACTTCTATGAAGGCCACGGACTGGACGCAGTTGTGTTCCCGATCCGCGTGATGAAGCTTCTCGGCGTGGAAACGATTATCGTAACCAACGCAGCGGGCGGCATTAACGAAGGCTACGATCCAGGCGATCTGATGCTGATTTCTGACCACCTCAACATGACTTTCCGCAACCCGTTGATCGGGCCAAACGACGACGAGCTGGGCGCGCGTTTCCCGGACATGTCCGAAGCGTACTCCAAAGAACTGCGCCAATTGGCTCGCCAAGTTGCGTCCGAACAAGGCATCAACCTGCGCGAAGGCGTATACGTAGGTCTGCTTGGTCCTAGCTACGAAACTCCGGCAGAGATCCGCATGCTGCGTCAATTGGGCGGGGATGCCGTGGGCATGTCCACCGTTCCTGAAGTGATTGTGGCGCGTCATATGAAAGTAAACGTGCTGGGCATTTCTTGCATCAGCAACATGGCAGCGGGCATTCTCGAACAGCCGCTTTCCCACGATGAAGTAATGGAGACAACCGAAAAGGTTAAAGCGCAGTTCCTGGCGCTGGTCAACGGGATTGTAGCGAAGCTGTAAGACACAGAAACGGAGGGACCACCTATGCGCATGGTCGATATCATCATCAAAAAGCGGGATGGCGGCGAGCTGACGACTGAGGAAATTCAGTTTCTCGTGGACGGATATACAGACGGAAGCATCCCTGACTACCAGATGTCCGCATGGGCAATGGCTGTATTGCTCAAGGGCATGACTGCGCGCGAGACAGGCGACTTGACACTTGCCATGGCGGGATCGGGCGAACAGCTCGACCTGTCCTCGCTTTCAGGAATCAAGGTAGACAAGCACAGCACAGGCGGAGTAGGCGACAAGACCACACTTGTCGTTGCGCCTTTGGTGGCGGCAGCAGGGATTCCTGTGGCCAAAATGTCCGGACGCGGCTTGGGCTATTCAGGCGGAACGATCGACAAGCTGGAGTCCTTCAGCGGCTTTCAGGTAGAGCGCACGCGCGAGCAGTTTTTGCAGCAGGTGCGCGATATTGGCGTGTCCGTCATCGGGCAGTCCGGCAACCTGACTCCGGCAGACAAAAAGCTGTACGCCTTGCGCGATGTGACGGGCACAGTAGACACCGTTCCCCTGATCGCCAGCTCCATCATGTCCAAAAAGATCGCAGCGGGTGCTGATGCGATCCTGCTCGACGTGAAGGTAGGCAAGGGAGCCTTCATGAAAAACCTGGAGGAAGCCGAGACATTGGCGAAAGCGATGGTAGCGATCGGCACCCAGGTAGGACGCAAAACAGTGGCGGTCATCAGCGACATGAACCAGCCGCTGGGCTTTGCCGTGGGGAATGCGCTGGAAGTGAAGGAAGCAGTAGAAACATTGGCTGGCAGAGGTCCAAAAGACTTGACTGAGCTGGTGCTTTCGATCGGCTCCCGCATGCTCCTATTGGGCGGACTCGTTGCAACCGTCGAAGAAGGACGTGCGAAGCTTGAGGACTTGATGGCGACTGGCAAGGCTGTCGACAAGCTGGCTGAAATGGTGGAAGCGCAAGGCGGCGACAAGCAGGACGTGTATGACCTGTCCCGTTTGCCGCAAGCGAAGATCATCCATGAGGTTGTCGCGTCCGAGGACGGCTATGTCGAGGCGATTGACGCCGAAGCGGTAGGCCATGCTTCTGTCGTGCTTGGCGCAGGCCGTTTGACCAAGGAAATGCCGATTGATCTGGCAGTGGGCTTCGTCCTGCACAAAAAGCGCGGGGATCAGGTGCGTGCCGGAGAGGTTCTTGTTACCGTTCATGCAAATGACGAGAAACTTTTGCAAAGCGCCCTGGAAGAATTGGGCAATGCCTTCGCGATTTCGACAAAAATCCCGCTTGAGCAGCCGCTGATTTATAAAATCATCGAAGCGTAAAGCAGGCGGATGTTTGAAAGATCAACAAAGAAAGGAGTGTGCCTCAAGCGGGGTACGCACTCCTTTCTTGCTTAAAAATACAGTTTTTCGAGAAAATATAGTTGATTAAATTGTCATTTTCCTTTTCAATATGTAAGAGGAAGTGCTTGTTTGATAATATAAAAAATTTTTTACTGTTCGGCTTCACTTTATAATGTTTTATAATTCTACTTGTCAAATTTCGTTGACACCGCTATCATTTCAGATTACTTTTAATGTAACAGACAAATTATTAAAGTTTTTTTCGAATTTCGTAAAAATAGGATGGAGGTTCCCGGAAAAACGTATTTATGAAAAAGCTGGACCATGTTGACAAGCAGATTCTGCAAATCCTCCAGGAAGACGGACGAATCCCGTATACAGAAATCGCGCATCAACTTGGCGTGAGCGAGGGAACCATTCGATCGCGCATTACCCGTCTGTTACAAGATGGAGTCTTTCAATTCGTTATTCACCCCGACCCGGCGAAGCTTGGCTTGAAAGTACAAGCGATCATCGGGTTAACCACAAAGCTAGGTTTACAGAAAAGTGTGGCAGAAGAATTGAGCAAATTCTCTGCCGTCCGGTTTGTGGGTGCCTTTAGCGGTAAGCACGACTTGATCATCCAAGCGTGTTTCCATAGCAATGACGAGCTGATCACTTTCGTTAACGAACGACTCTCTCAAATTGAAGGAATTGCCGCTGCCGATGTTTCACTGGAGCTGAAGCAGTACAAAGATTCTTTCTCTTTCGTTCCGGATGACGAAGTGACCCTGCAATGAAAGGGGTTGATGCCTTCTAGCCGAAGTCAGGAAGCTTCGGAACATGTTCGTTTTTTTCGTCCTTTATTTTCTGAAAAAAGACAAAAAAGAAAACGTACGGGGGGTTATTGCGTTGAAAAAGAATGTGTTTGCACTTGTAAGCTCGATTGCGGTATTGGGTACGGCATTGGCAGGTTGCGGTGGCGGCCAACAGGCTTCGACTCCAGCTCAACCAGCGAACAATACAACTACCCAGCAGCCTGCGGCAACACCAGAGGCAGAGAAAAAACCACAAGTTCTGAAATTGAACCTGCACTCTGAGCCACCTACGGCTGACCCTGGTCTCTCCGAGGACACAACTTCCGCAGCAATTATCCGCGCTACCTTTGACGGTCTCACCCGCATCGGTCAAGACGGAAAGCCGCAAATGGCTGCTGCTGAAAAAGTGGAAGTTTCCGAGGACATGCTGACTTACAAGTTTACCATTCGCGATGCAAAATGGAGCAATGGAGAGCCTGTAACAGCGAAAGACTTCGAATACGCCTGGAAGCGGGCGCTGGATCCGGCAACCGGAGCCAACTACGCATATCAGCTCTACTATGTAAAGAACGGTGAAAAAGCGAACAAAAAAGAAGCAAAGCTTGACGATATTGGTGTGAAGGCACTGGATGACAAGACGCTGGAAGTAAAACTTGAAAATCCAACTCCATTCTTCCTGGAGCTGACTGCATTCCCAACCTACTTCCCGGTTAACGAAAAAGTGATTTCTGCCAATGCGAAGTGGGCTGGCGAAGCGAAAACACATGTGGGCAACGGCCCGTTCAAAATGGAATCCTGGGAGCACAAGAGCAAGCTGGTGCTCGTGAAAAACGACAACTATTGGGACAAGGATACCGTAAAGCTTGATCGCATCGAGTTCTCCATGGTAGAAGACGAGAACACAGAATTGTCCATGTTCGAAAACGGCGAGTTGGATTGGGCTGGTGCACCGATGAGTGCGCTGCCGACAGACGCGATTCCGGCCTTGAAAGAGCAGGGTAAAATCACTACCCAGCCAATCGCGGGCACGTACTGGTACAAATTCAACGTAGAAAAGCCTCCGTTCGATAATGTGAAGATTCGGAAAGCATTCGCTTACGCGGTTAATCGCCAAGCCCTGATTGACAATATTCTGCAAACGGGACAAATCCCGGCTACAGGCGCAGTACCGCCATCCATGGTTCTCAATCCGAATGGCTACTTCAAGGACAACGATCTGGAGACAGCGAAAAAGCTCTTGGAAGAGGGCCTGAAAGAAAAAGGTCTGACCAAGCTGCCGCCGATCACCCTGTCGTACAACACCTCTGAAGGCCACAAGAAGATTGCCGAAGCGATCCAAGACCAATGGAAGAAAAACCTTGGCGTGGACGTGAAGCTGGAGAACAAAGAGTGGAAAGTATACTTGGAAGACATGCATGCGGGTAACTTCCAAGTGGGCCGCATGGGCTGGCTGGGTGACTTCAACGACCCAATCAACTTCCTGGAGCTGTACAAGGACAAAATGGGTGGAAACAACGATACTCGTTGGGAAAATCCGAAGTTCAAGGAACTCCTGAACCAATCCGCTCTGGAGGCTGATCCGGAGAAGCGTAAGAAAATTCTCGCAGATGCTGAGCAAATCCTGATGGATGAAATGCCAATCATGCCAATTTACTTCTATACCAACTCTTGGGTGGCAAAAGAAAACGTCAAAGGCATCGTCATTGGCGGTCTGGGTGACGTTGACTGGAAATGGGCGACTGTAGAGTAACCTAACTGAAGGATCGGGTATTGCGGCAGAGGGTATATGGAAACCCATATACCTTCTGCTATGCAGTCCCTTCCCATAAATACCAGCTGGCAAAAAAGTCAGCGAAGAAAAAATAGAGAGAGAAGCTTCAACGCAAGAGATCATTTGGGTTATTTACACAGCCGATTTTTGCACTGTGTCGGTAACGTCCGCAGTGTAAAGATGGGACGTGAAAGCATTCAAAATCTGTCAAGGGGGTAAGTTAGTTGATCCGTTATCTTGGTAAGCGCATCATCTTCATGCTCATCTCGCTCTTCCTGATTGTAACGGCCACCTTCTTCATTATGAAAGCGGTACCGGGTGGACCATTTACATCAGAGAAAAACGTTCCGGATGAGATCAAAGCAGCTCTTGAGGCTAAATACAAACTCAATTTGCCAATGCATGAGCAATATCTCGAATATTTGAAGGGTGTCGTTACTTGGGATCTTGGCCCATCGTTCACAGAAAAATCTTCTACTGTAAACGAAATGATCAATCGTGGTTTCCCTGTATCTGCTCACTTGGGCGCACAAGCACTGCTTCTTGCAATCTTCGGGGGTATCATCCTTGGGGTAATTGCCGCACTGAAGCATAACAAGTGGCAAGACTACTCCGCCATGGTGATAGCGGTTTTGGGGCTATCCGTTCCAGGATTCATCTTGGCATCATTTTATCAGTATTTCTTCGCGATTCAATGGGGCCTTCTGCCTATCGCAAAATGGGAAGGTTTCGAGTACACGATTTTGCCATCTCTCGCACTCGCCGCGTCGCCAATGGCCTTTATCGCCCGCTTGACGCGTTCCAATATGATTGAAGTTCTTGGACAAGACTACATCAAAACGGCAAAAGCGAAAGGTCTTCACACTTTCACTATCACAGTGAAGCACGCTATTCGTAACGCCTTGCTGCCTGTTATTACTTACCTCGGTCCACTGATTGCCAACATCTTGACTGGTGCATTCGTTATCGAGCGTATCTTTGGTGTTCCTGGTCTGGGTCGTGAGTTCGTACTGTCTATCACTAACCGTGACTACACGGTTATCATGGGGACAACGGTCTTCTACTCCATCATCCTCGTTGTGATGATTCTGATCGTAGACATGGCGTATACCTTGGTAGACCCACGAATTAAACTGGCAGACGCAGGAAAGGAGTAATGTGAACATGCAGCAATTGACTAAAGAGCATTTTCAACCGGTTTCAGTCGATCTTCGTCAAGCTGAAGCGATCAAGCGTCCTAGCCTTTCTTTCTGGGCGGATGTATGGCGTCGCTTGAAAATGAATAAAGTTGCTATGGCTTCCCTGATTTTTATCGTTGCACTGATGGTATGTGCAATCGTCATCCCGATGGTGTCTTCCAATGACTATTTCACTACAGACCTGGCGGGCAAAAACAAAAAGCCGTCTGCTGAACACTGGTTTGGTACCGATGACCTCGGTCGCGACATGTTTGTCCGTATCTGGTATGGTGCTCGTATTTCCTTGGAGGTTGGTCTTGCTGCTGCCTTCATCGACTTGATCATTGGTGTAATCTGGGGCGGTATCGCTGGTTTCTACGGCGGAAAAGTAGATGAATTGATGATGCGTTTCGCTGATATTTTGTTCGCTATTCCTTACTTGCTCGTTGTTATTTTGCTGATGGTCGTCTTATCCCCGGGGGTCGGAACGATTATTATCGCCTTGACGATAACGGGGTGGATTGGGATGGCCCGGATTGTGCGCGGGCAGATTTTGCAGCTCAAATCACAGGAGTTCGTCCTGGCAGCTCGCTCCCTTGGTGCTGACAGCGGTCGCCTGATCTTCAAACACTTGATTCCAAACGCTTTGGGTCCAATCATCGTTACACTGAGCTTGACTGTACCTTCTGCGATTTTCGCAGAGTCCTTCCTGTCCTTTATCGGTCTGGGGGTAGCGGCGCCGGTTGCGTCGTGGGGAACCATGTCCTCTGAAGGCTTGCCTGCCATGAAGTACTATCCGTGGCGTCTGATGTTCCCGGCCATTTTCATCTCCGTGACCATCTTGGCATTCAACTTGTTTGGTGACGGTCTGCGCGATGCAGTAGACCCACGCCTGCGTAAATAGGAGGGATCATCGTTATGGAACGCATTCTCGAAGTAAAAGACCTGCATGTTTCCTTCCATACGTATGCAGGTGAAGTTAAAGCAGTACGAGGCGTTAATTTTCACGTAAATCGCGGGGAAGCAGTAGCGATTGTAGGGGAGTCCGGTTGCGGTAAATCCGTAACCGCTCAAACCCTCATGAAGCTGATCCCGATGCCGCCAGGCGATATAAAAAAAGGCGAAATCCTCTTCAATGGAGAGAATATCGTCAAAAAGTCCAATAAAGAAATGGAATCCATCCGCGGGAAAGATATCGGGATGATCTTCCAAGACCCGATGACATCGTTGAACCCAACGATGACCATCGGGAACCAAATCACAGAAGGTTTGATCAAGCACCAAAACATGAGCCGCGCAGCTGCTCGTGATCGTGCGATTGAACTGTTGACCATGGTTGGCATTCCGCAACCGGAAAAACGTGTGGAGCAATATCCACACGAGTTTTCCGGCGGTATGCGCCAACGGGCGATGATCGCTATTTCCCTCGCCTGTTCGCCCAAGCTGTTGATAGCAGATGAGCCGACAACAGCTTTGGATGTAACTATTCAGGCTCAGATTTTGGATTTGATGAAAGATCTCCAAAAGAAAACGGGTACCTCCATTATCCTCATTACACATGACTTGGGTGTCGTTGCCGAGATGTGTGACCGCGTTATCGTTATGTATGCGGGGAAAGTGATTGAAACCGGAACGGTAGATGACATTTTCTACAATCCGCAACACCCGTATACAAAAGGTCTGCTGCGCTCTGTACCGCGCCTGGACTTGAACCGCGACGAGCCGCTGACGCCGATTTTCGGAACACCACCGGATCTTCTGCGTCCGCCAGTGGGCTGTGGTTTTACCGCTCGCTGCGAATCGGCTATGCGTGTTTGCCAGGAGATCGATCCTGAGTTGAACGAAATCAGCACGACCCAACGAGCAGCTTGCTGGTTGCAGCATCCGCTCGCTCAGAACCACGCAGGATCGTAGGAGGAGGGTAAACAGTGGATAACCGCGATACACTCATTGAAGTACGCAACTTGAAAAAGTTCTTTTCCATTGGAGATAATACTCTGAAAGCTGTGAATGATATCTCGTTTGAAATTAAACGGGGAGAAACTCTCGGCGTTGTAGGAGAATCAGGCTGTGGGAAGTCCACCGCGGGTCGTACGATTTTGCGTCTATATGACGCGACTGGCGGGGACGTCCTCTTTGAAGGCAAAAGCATCATGAATTTGAATCATCAGGAAATGAAGGCGATGCGCCGAAACATGCAAATGATTTTCCAAGACCCGTACGCTTCCTTGAACCCGCGTATGACGGTTGGAGACATCATCGGCGAAGCGCTGGACATTCACAATCTGGCATCCGGGCAAAAGCGCAAAGAGCGCATCCAAGAGCTGCTCTCTTTGGTTAGCTTGAACCCTGAGCATATGAACCGTTTTCCACATGAATTTTCCGGTGGTCAGCGTCAGCGGATCGGGATTGCCCGTGCGCTGGCAGTAGAACCGAAATTCATCGTTTGTGACGAGCCGATTTCCGCGCTGGACGTATCCGTTCAGGCGCAGGTTGTCAACTTGCTTGAGCAGCTTCAGGAAAAAATGGGCCTGACATACATGTTCATCGCCCATGACCTGTCGATGGTAAAATACATTTCGGACCGTGTAGCCGTTATGTACCTGGGTAAAATGGTTGAATTGGCTGAAAGTGATGCTTTGTATGAAAAGCCGCTTCATCCGTATACGCAAGCTCTGCTGTCTGCAATTCCGATTCCAGACCCAGAGATCGAGCGCAACCGTGAGCGCATCGTCCTGCAAGGCGACGTGCCAAGCCCAATGAACCCGCCAAGCGGTTGCCATTTCCGCACGCGTTGCCCGAAAGCAATGCCGGAATGCGCTGCTTCTGTGCCAGTATGGAAGGAAGTCGAGCCAGGACACTTCGCTGCTTGTCATTTGTACAACTAGTCCTTTCATGAAGAAAGCGAGCTCTCGGTTGAGTCTGACCGGGACTCGCTTCCCTTTCATAAATGGAGGTTTTACCACTTGGAAAACGGGGTATAAGTACCCTTGATAGCTTTCTCAGGGGTATTTTTTTTCAACACCATTACTGGTAAAATGTAGGGTATGAAAAGGGGGCAGCATCATGAGCCGATTTTTGTCGCCGAAATGGAAAAAGAAAGGGGCTGGATTCTCGCTTTCAGGTAAAGTAAACATCAAGAGCCTGCTCGCAACGGAAAAACTGCGCGGCTCCCTGGCAACAAAGATGATAGTCTTTGGCCTGATTCTTGTACTTATCATTATTGGTTCTTTGCAATACATAGCGCTTTCTTTCTCCAAATCAACTTTGTTCTCCATTACATCCAAGCAAGCAAAAATGTTGGCAGAGCAGCACGCAGCCAGCATGGAAGACTGGATACAGACGATCGTCAAAACGAGCGAATCGACAGCATCCAAGCGCGTGATGATGACAGAGCTGGAGCCGCTGATCATGGAGCAGTTCACGCTCATGCGTCAATCCCATAAGGAAATCTCCAAAATTTACTTAGTAGACAGCAATACCGGGAAATCGCTCTACTCGTTGACCGGGAAAAACGAAATCGACTTCAAGCAAAAGCAGTATTTCCAAAGGGTCATGAGTACCGGGAAAACGGTCATTTCTGACGAGGAAATCGCTGAAGGCATTAATAAAAGTTTTCTTTATATTGCGACACCTGTAGGAGAGAAAAACAGCGACAAGAGCCGCTTGTTTATTGTCGGATTCACGATCGATCAAATGATCCAGAAAATCCCTGAAATCTCCTTCATGCAAAATGGCTACGCTTTTGTTGTTCGCCAGGATGGTCTGGTTGTGGCGCACCAAAACCCGCAAAACAACAACAAGCTTGTTTTGGCGGGACAAGCAGACTACGCAGAAATGCTCGAACTGATGAAGCACGATACAAGCAACAGCTTGTTGTATTCCGATCACGGCAAAGGCTCCTTTGCAGCTTTTGCACCGATTCAACTGTTGAAGTGGAATATCGTCCTGTCGACAGGCAGCGATGAAGTATACGGGGAAGTAAACGGAATGTGGCTGTACTTTGTCCTGTTCAGCCTGCCGATTATCGGCTTGTCTGTATGGGCAATCTGGTGGTTCGCCAAGCGGATTCGCCTCTCGCTGTTTGCGATTGCAAGAGACATGGATCGCATCGGCTCCGGTCACTTCGATGTTCATGTCAAAGTAAACGGCAATGACGAGCTGGCGATGGTCGGCCGCAAAATGAATGAGATGGCTGCCGAGTTGCGCAAGCTGATTGCGCTTGTACAAGGACAAGCAACCCAGTTGAACGTGGCGACTGACGAACTGACGCAGTTTGCCCAGGACAACAAAGGGGCAATCAGCGTCATTACGGATAACATCTCGACGATCGCGCAGCGCGTGTCCACTCAAACCAACGAAGTGCAGGCGACGGCAACGACCGTCTCCGAGATTTCGCAAGGGGTTGAGCAGGTAGCGATTGCAGCGGAGTCGACGTCTATTGCGACGACACGGACGTTTGAGCGTGCCCAGGGCGGTATGCAGCTGGTGGAAAACGTAATCGATACCGTTCGCAAGGCGACAGACGAGGTAGAGCGTACCGCTACGCAGATGCACAGTTTGCGCGAGCGTGCGCGCGAGATTACCAGCATTGTCGAAATGATTACGAGTATCGCATCGCAGACCAATTTGCTGGCGTTGAACGCGGCGATTGAAGCTGCACGCGCTGGCGATGCCGGACGCGGCTTCTCTGTCGTAGCGAGCGAAGTGCGCAAGCTGGCCGAGGAGAGCAGTTCTTTCTCCGAGCGGATTGCGGCGATTGCCCATTCGATTAACGACGAAGCGATGGACATGAGCAAGCACATGGACGAAATCGTCACCATGGTCGGCGGCGGACTGAAGTCTGTCGAGTCTGTGGGTACGACCTTCCAAAACATTGTAGCCGAGATTCAATCGGCTGCCGAGCAGAGCGAATCGATGACGGCAACATCCGAGGAAATGGCTGCGGGCAATCAGGTGGTCACCAACTCGATGCAACGTCTGGCAAGCATGTCGGATGAGATCAGCGATTCGATCTCAGGCGTCGTCGAGACGGTCGACGAACAGCTCAATTCGATTGCACGCATCAATGAAAATGTGGAACAACTGAAAAAGATGGCAGACGACTTGACCGAGAACGTCAGCCGGTTTGTGATCTAAAACGAAACCCTTCTGCGAAATGTGGAAGGGTTTTTTCTTGGTGCGCCCAGCATG